>CACFSO010000004.1 GCA_902568975.1 uncultured Pelagibacteraceae bacterium | reverse complement strand
ACTCCAAAGAAAGTTTTTTTAATGAAGCTAAAAATTTATATAATAAAGAAAAATACGAAGAATCAAAATTTTTATTCCAAAGAAATATTGTTTTTAATCCCAAACATTCAGAATCTTATCTTTATTTAGCAAAAATTTTTAATAATGAAGAAAATCAGAGAGAAGAAGAAAAGTATCTTAATGCAACATTGTTACTGGATTCTAAAGATGAGGAAGCTATGTATATGTTAATTGAAATAGAATTAAAAAGATCAAATTTTTCAGAAGTTAAAGAATTAACAAAAAACTTAAAAGTAATTTGCTCTTCTTTCTGTAATAAAATTGAAGATATAGATGAAAGATTAAAAAATTTAGATACTAATAATTAGAAAAAGCTTTTAAAATTTTCATTTATTTGAATTATTCCTAAGTCGTTAAATCCACCAATAATTAATTGAATAGCAACAATTAAGATTACAAACAATCCCAGATATCCAAACCACTGATGTTTTTTTATTTGTTCTGCAAAAAATCTTGCTAGAGTTACTACTAAAACTACTGAAAGAAAGAGTCCAAATAACATTAAATTTATATTATCTTTTGCAGCACCTACAACTCCTATTACGTTATCAAAACTTAAAGTTATATCAGCGAAGAGAACTTTGTAGACACTCTGAATATAAGATGGTTCTTTAGAAATTTTGGTTGGAGATTTAATTCTTTTTAAATTAAATAAATCTCTTCTTAAGTCATTAACTATCCAAATTAGTAATAATCCTCCAATAATTTTAATGTATGCAAAACCAAACAGATATGTTGCGAAAAATGCAAAAATAATTCTAAAAACTAAAGCTCCAGCTACACCCCACATTATAATTTGATTTCTATGTTTAGGAGCAAAGCTAGCAGCTATCATTCCAATAATGACAGCATTGTCGGCTGCCATAATGACATCGATAACGATTATTTGAGTTAAAACTATGAGTTCTTCTATCAAAGCAGTTCAATATTATACCAAAAAAAAATCTATTCAATCAAAAGTAGAAACAAAAAAAAATTTATATTGATTTAATCTGAGATAAATTATGAAATAAACTTTTTAAAATTGGAGGAAAAATGAAATTTTTCAAATTTTTGTTAACATTCATTGCTTCAGTAACATTATTGTCAAATATCTCAAATGCGAGCGAAAAATGGGATATGGCGCTTGCTTATGGTGCAGGAAATTTCCATTCAGCAAATGCAACTGAGTTTGCAAAAAATGTTACTATTAAAAGTAATGGAAGACTTACTATTTTTACACACCCAGGAGGATCATTATATAAGGGTGGTGAAATTTTTAGAGCAGTTAGAACAGGTCAAGCACCTATTGGTGAAAGATTTATGTCAGCATTGGGAAAAGAAGATCCATTGCTTGAAATAGATTCACAACCATTCCTTGCTACGACTTATTCTGATGCTATGAAATTATATAAAGCATCAAAACCAGATATTGTAAAAGGTCTTGATGAAAAAGGACTTGTATTTTTATATGCTGTTCCTTGGCCAGCTCAAGGTTTATACAGTAAAAAAGAAATAAATTCTGTCTCTGATTTAAAAGGTTTAAAATTTAGAGCATACAATTCAGCAACAATAAGGATTGCAGAGTTAACTGGAATGGCTCCAACAAAAATTGAAGCTGCCGAAATTAGCCAAGCTTTTTCAACAGGTGCTGTAGAAAGTATGATTACTTCGCCAACCACTGGAAAGAATTCGAAAATTTGGGAAAACGGAGTAAAATATTTTTATGATATAGCAGCTTGGTTTCCAAAAAATATGATTATTGTAAATAAAGATGCCTGGAATAAGTTAGATAAGGATTTACAAAATCTTGTAATGAAAGAAGCAGCTTTAGCAGAACGAAAAGGATGGGAATTATCCAAAAGAGGCAATGTTGCTGACAAGAAAGCATTAGCAGATGCTGGCATGGTAGTTGGCAAGGTTAATGCAGAATTACAAAAGCATTTTCAGTCTGTAGGAGCGACAATGGCTAAAGAATGGGCTGATAGAGCAGGCTCACGTGGTGCTTCAGTTTTAAAAGCCTACAAATAAAAGACTTATTTTAAAAAAGGCCGTATAATAAATATGGCCTTTTTTTTATGTTTTGTAAAATTGATAAATTTTTAAAAAATTTTTATAAATTTACAGGATACATCGCTGCTTTTTTTTTAATTTTAGTTGCTTTGTTTATATTAACAGGTATTGCATCTAGAATTTTTGGTTTTTATGTAAGAGGTCTTGCTGAATATTCTGGATATAGTATGGCAGCTTCTTCTTTTTTAGCATTAGCATATACATTTGGGGAAAAAGGTCACATAAGAATAACTTTATTTTTAGAAAAGACAAAAAATAAATTTAGAAAAATTTTGGAAATCTGGTGCTTTACAATAGCAACATTCTTTTCGGGATTGCTTTCGTATTATTTTATTAAAATGTTAATTATTTCAATAAAATTTGGAGAAAGAAGCGAAGGTGCAGATGAAATTTATATTTGGATACCTCAATTAACTGTTGCATTTGGATCTACAATATTTTTCATTTGTGTTTTTCATAATTTAATTCTGTTAATAACAAAAAAAAGGAAATTTTAATGCCTGAGCTTTTTTTAATAATTTTCTTTATAACAATCTTACTCATTTTTTTAGGTTCAGGTATATGGGTAGCAATAAGCATGTTGGGCGTATCATTTGTAGGAATGATACTATTCACATCTAGGCCAGTTGGTGATGCTATGGCAACAACTATTTGGGGAACATCTTCATCATGGACTCTTACCGCATTACCTTTATTTGTTTGGATGGGAGAAATTTTATTTAGAACAAAACTTTCTGAAAATTTATTCAAAGGCTTATCACCATGGATGTCTAAATTACCTGGAGGTTTAATACATGTAAATGTTGTTGGTTGTGCTTTATTTGCCGCAATATCAGGATCTTCTGCTGCTACAGTAGCTACAGTAGGCAAAATGTCAATTCCAGAACTTAGAAAGAGAAAATATCCTGAAAAAATTTTACTGGGAAGTTTAGCCGGTTCAGGAACATTAGGTTTATTAATACCACCATCAATAATTTTAATTATTTATGGAGTTACAGTTCAAGAATCTATTGCTAAATTATTTATTGCAGGAATTATTCCAGGTTTAATGATTGCAGCAATTTTTATGTTTTATGTAATTGTTTGGTCAATTCTTAATAAAAAAAAAATGCCATTAATAAATGAAAAATTTTCTTTTTCCGACAAACTTAAAGGTTTAAAGCAGTTAATGCCTGTTATTATTTTGATATCAGCAGTTATTGGATCAATATATACAGGAATAGCCACTGCAACAGAAGCTGCATCGCTAGGAGTTGTAGGGGCCTTACTATTATCATTTTTTCAAAAAAGTCTAAACAAAGAAACGTTCAAACAATCTTTATTAGGTGCAACAAAAACTTCTTGTATGATTGCTTTCATTCTTGCTGGATCATCTTTTTTATCTCTTGCAATGGGTTTTACTGGACTACCTAGAAATCTAGCTATTTGGATACAAGAAATGAATCTTTCACCCTATCTATTAATATTTGTATTAACAATTTTTTACATAATCCTTGGAATGTTTTTGGATGGAATATCAGCCGTAGTTTTAACAATGGCGATAATAGAGCCAATGATTAGACAGGCAGGATTTGATATGATTTGGTTTGGAATATTTTTAGTTATAGTAGTAGAAATGGCTCAAATTACTCCTCCTGTTGGATTTAATTTGTTTGTTTTACAAGGTATGGCTAATAAGGATATGGGATTTATAGCCAGAAGTGCTTTTCCATTATTTTTGTTAATGATTTTTGCTGTTATTCTAATAATTCTTTTTCCTGAAATTAGTCTTTGGTTGCCTCAACAAATGATTCAAAATATAAATTAGTATTTTAATAAGATATTCTCTTCTTCTAAATTTTTTATTATAAGATTATTTCCCTCACCTTTTCTATCAACTACCAGAAAATTCATATCTTCAGTAGATATTAATGGGAAATGCCAAGTTCCAGGATTGTAATTTACTCCTATGCCAGGCGGGATTATGAAAGCTTCAATTTTATTTAAATCCAGCTTTTCTTCTTTAGGTGCTACAAATACTAAAAAAGTAGTTTCTTTCATTGGTATGAATGCTTGACTTCCTAAAGGGTGTTTTTCCATCATATCAATCTTCATTGGAAAACTTCTTTTTAAAGCAGAAAAGATACTAATTGTAGTTTCACCATTATCTTTAGATGTGTTTAAATTAGCTATACCGTCATATCTTTTTGCATATCCATTATTTATTTCTAAAGGCTTTATATCCTTCGTTGAAATCATATCTCCATATTTAGCAAAATTTTCCTTTGTAATAGGTATTGGTTTTATTATTTTTTCGGTCATTCTATTTTTCCAAATGCTCTTATTCTTGAAATTCCGCCGTCTGGGAAAATATTTATTCTAATATAGTTTATTTTTTTATTTTTCATTATTTTATTATTAAAGTTATGTTTTTTATGTGCATAAAGTTTAATCTTGTTAAGAAGATAAGCCCATTTTCTTGATTTATTAACAATATTTTTTTCTGAAATTTTATTGGGAATATAAGCTGCTTGCACAGAGCACTTATCTGGATAATTTCCTTTAAAATGATGAGTGTCTAATTGAATTTTATTAATTTTACCTGGTGATGAGCATTTTATTATTATCCAATCAAAATTTTTTCCTCTACTTCTTCTAGTTTCCCATCCATCACCCATATTTTTTCCAATTCCTGGAGCAAGTATATTTTCTGCTCTTCCAAAATGTTCGTTATTACATGCTATTGGTACTGCTCCATTTACAATAGATGTCAAATTATGAATTTTATTATTAATTTTATTACTATTTTTCATAGAACCATAAACTCTTAATCTTGCTACTCCTCCATCAGGAAAAATATTTAATTTTATATGAGTAAAATGATTTTTATTTTTTACTTTAAAGAAATGATGGCTATTTGCTTTAGTTCTACTTTTCTTAATAATTGTTATCCATTTAGTTTTTTTATCAGGTATTTTGTTTTTACTAATACATGCTTGTAAAGAAATTTGATCAGGATGATTTCCAGAAAAGTAAGATGTATCAACATCTACTTTTTTTATAACACCTGGTTTTCCAAATTTTAAAATTAGATAATCATATCCTTTTGTTCTTTTTCTTCTTGTTTCCCATCCATCCATCCACTTACCATGTTTATCAAATACTCCTTCTTTAAACACAGGAGGCCAAGGGTTAATTATTCTTTTAGCAGATGCAAAAAATTCATCAGTTTTATAAACAATTTTAGAACCCAGTCTTGACTGAGCTAAATCAATTAATCCATTTAAATAAATAATATTATTTTTTTTCATTTTTTTTGTTAACTCGGATAATTTTTAATCCAGTGTTTTGCAATATCTATCCTTTTACAAATCCATACATCATTAAACTTTAGAACATAATCTAAGAATTTTTTAAGTGACTGTATTCTTCCTGGTCTTCCGATTAATCTACAATGTAGTCCTACAGACATCATTTTTGGATTAGTTTTGCCCTCTTCATATAGAGCGTCAAAACTATCTTTTAAATATGTATAAAATTGATCTCCACTGTTAAAGCCTTGACTTGTAGCAAACCTCATATCGTTGTTATCTAAAGTATAAGGAATAATTAATTGTTTTTTATTTTTTTTATATTCCCAGTATGGCAAATCATCACTGTAGGAGTCACTGTTATATAAAAATCCACCATCATCAAAAACTAGGTCTTTAGTATTTGGACTACATCTTCCTGTATACCAACCCAAAGGCCTTTTACCAAAAATTTTTTTTATAGTTTTAATAGCTAATTTCATATGTTTTTTTTCAATACTTTTTTTTACATTTTGATAATCAATCCATCTCCACCCATGACATGCAACTTCATAGTTTCCGCTCTTTATTGCTTCACATACTTCTGAATTTCTTTCCAAGGCCATTGCAACTCCGAAAATTGTTATAGGTATTTTTTTTTCTTGAAATAATCTATGAAGTCTCCAAAAACCTCTTCTTGAACCATATTCGTAAATGGATTCCATATTAATATTTCTTCCTTTAATTGCTTTTGCTCCAATTATTTCGGACAAAAATATTTCAGAATGTTTATCCCCATGTAGCAAATTGTTTTCAGCACCTTCTTCGTAATTAAGAACAATTTGTAGAGCTAATCGTGCATTATTTGGCCAAGAGATTTTTTTATCTTTAACACCATATCCGATCATATTTCTAGGGTAATTTTTTGGCATAAATTAATTATAATTTAAAATTAAGCTATAAACAATTTAATTAGTTATATGAAATTTTTTCAGTTTATTTAATGGTTTTAAAGAAAGTCCATTTTCAACTAAATTATTTTTAATTGATATAGCGGTAGCTAAAGAACTTTTATTATCTCCATGAATACAAACTGAGTCAATTTCACAAGGTATTTGTTTTCCAGAAAAGCAATTTATTTTTTGATTTTTTACCATGGTTAAAACATGTTTTTTTGCAATTTCTGGGTCAGTTATTAATGCATTATGTTTTTTTCTAGATACCAAATTTCCATCATCTTCATAATTTCTATCTGCAAATATTTCACAAGCGATGTTCATATCTAATTTTTTTGCAGCAAATTCCATTTTAGAACCAGTGGGAACTAAATAAATTAAATCTTTGCTAATTTCATTTATAGCTTTAGCTAATGTAGTGGCTAATTCTAAATCTTCACAAGCCATATTATTTAAAGCACCATGTGGCTTAATATGTGTAACACTTTCTCCATGAATTGATGCAATTTTTTGCAGAATTTCATATTGATCAACTATTAATTTTTTAATTTCTGATGAATTTAAATATAATCTTTTTCTCCCAAAATTTTCTGGGTCATTAAAAGAGGGATGTGCGCCAATACTGACCCCATTATTTTTTGAAATTTCCACTATTTGTTTCATTGTTTCTTCATCACCCGCATGATAACCACATGCCACATTTGCAGAATTCACAATTTTTAGTAAATCAGTATCATTTACATTGGAATGATGCTTTGACTTTTCTCCTAAATCGCAATTGATATTAATTTCCATATTATTAAAAGTTAAGTATAACACGTCATGATAAAAAATATATTAAATCTTGGCGATTCAGCTTTGTATTGTGATTTTGGGGATGAAGTAAACATAGATATAAACTCCAAGGTTATAAATTTTTTTAAAATTTTACAGAAAAAAAAAATAAGCGGAATTATTAATATAGTCCCATCTTATAATAAACTTATTATAGTTTTTGATTTATCAATTACGAATTATAAAGAATTAAAAGAAAAAATAGAGACTATCAAAATAGAAGGATTTGAAAAAAAAAATGAAAAAATTATCAAAATTCCTGTTTGTTGTGACATAGAATTCGCTTTAGACTCAGAAAGACTGTCAGCTAAACTTAATATTTCATTTGATGAAATTTTAAATCTATATTTCAGTAAGGATTATTTTTGTTATATGACAGGATTTATAGCCGGCATGCCATTTCTTGGAGATATTGATCCAAAAATAAGGTTTAAAAGATTGGAAACTCCGAGAGTAAAAGTTCCAAAAGGTTCAATAGGATTAACCGAGCAGTTTTGCAATATTTATACCTTCGAAAGCCCTGGAGGGTGGAATATAATTGGAAATACTCCTATTAATGTATTTAATAAATTCAATCTTGAAAAACCAGCTTTAGTAAATGCTGGTGATATCGTTAAGTTTTATAAAATTACAAAAAAAGAATATTTAAACTGGAATGAGTAAATCATATTTCGAAATAATTAGACCTGGTATAAATACAACTTTTCAAGATACAGGAAGAAATAATTTATATTATATTGGTATTCCTTTTAGTGGAGCAATGGATAAAAGAAACTTTCTAATATCAAATGCTCTAGTTGGAAATAAATTTGATTTGACATCTATAGAATTTGCATACCAGGGTCCACTGCTTAAATTAACGGGTGGCAAAACCTCTATAGCTATTACTGGTGATGTAAATTTTAATATTATAAGAAAATCTTCAAAAATATTTCAAGGTGAATGCTACCAATCATACGAAATAGAAAGTGGAGATCAAATTGATATTTTATCAACAAATAAATCAGTTTATGGTTATTTTTCTGTTAAAGATAGTTTTGATGTAGAGTCTTTTTGGGGGAGTTCTTCAATAAATACGAGAGCTAAAATTGGACCTAACGAAGGAGAAAAATTTTTAAAGAATCAAAAAATTTATTTGAAAAATCAAAATTCTCATTTTAATAAAAAAAAATTAAATTATTTAAATTCAAAAATTGAGTACATAAGATTTATAGAAGGTACTAATTTTGATTATTTTTCAAAAAATGCAAAAAAAATATTTTCAAGTGAAAAATTTATTGTTTCAAAACTTACTGACAGAATGGGAATGAGACTTGAAGGAACCAAACTTGAAAATATTATTAATACTAATATAAAGTCAGAAGGTTTAATCAAGGGTGTAATACAAGTTCCTGCTGATGGCAACCCCATAATAATGTTGTCTGATCATGGAACAATTGGTGGATATCCAAAAATTGGAGTAGTCATAAGTGCAGATTATGATAAACTTGTGCAACTTACTCCTGGATCAAAAATAAAATTTAAATCTGTATCACTTGCTGATGCAGAGAAATTGTATGGCTTCTATAATATGGAAACTCAAAATCTTTTGAATCAAATAAAATGAACTTTATTTTAAAATTACCAGGTCCTTTATTAATTTTTTTTGGAGCTTGTTGTTTAAGCTTTGGAGGTTTAATTGTTAAGTCTTTTGAAGGAGCTACTCTTTGGCAAATCTTGTTTTGGAGGCAGTTTTTTTTTATAATTATTGTTAGCTTTTTTTTATTGGCAACTTATAAAAAACAAGTATTTAAAATCATATACTATTCAGGAATACCAGGAATAATAGGTGGATTTGTTCTCGGATTTGGGTTTAGTAGTTATGTATTTGCTATGTATAACACTACAGTAGCTAACACAAATTTCATTATTCAAATGCAAGTTATTTTTTTAGCTCTATTTGGATATGTATTTCTCAAGGAAAAAATATCTAAAATTACTTTAGCATCAATTATTTTATCGATTGTAGGAGTTATTTTACTACTTGGCAATTCAGTCACTCCTGGACAAATGTCTGGTAATTTAGTTGCTTTTATAATGCCAATATCTTTTGCAGTTTTAATTTTAATTGTAAGAAAATATCCAAATGTTGACATGGTTCCTTTACAGTTGGTGGCTGGAATTATTGCTATGTTTATTGGTTATTTTGCTTCATCAAAAATTAATATTTCTACACATGATTTATTCCTAAGTTTTCTAGCGGGTGTTTTCCAAGTAGGATTTGGATTTATTTTAATTACTATAGGTGCGGCAAAAACAACATCAGCAACTGTAGGAATAATAATGTTAACAGAGGCAGTGCTCGGACCTTTTTGGGCATGGTTATTCGTTGATGAAAATCCACCCATACAAGTATTAATTGGTGGTTCAATAATAATTTTAGCAGTTTTTTTGCAATTTTATAGATTGTTACAAAAAGATTAAAAAATACAACCAGTTGTAAATTTAAAAAAGTGGTCAAGTTCTCTTAAAAGTATAAAAGTAATTCTCTAAAATAATGAAAATTGCTGTTGTAGGATCTGGAATATCTGGGCTTAGCGCTTCATATTATTTATCAAAAAAACACACCATAGATCTTTTTGAAAAAGAAGACCATTTTGGGGGACATTCACATACAATTGAAATTGAATATGATAAATTGAAAAAAAAAAAAATCTTTGTAGATATAGGATTTATTGTTTTTAACTACTTAACTTATCCAAACCTAATAAATTTTTTTGAAGAAAATAATATTAATATAGAAAAAAGCAATATGTCTTTTTCTGTTTCAGTTAAAGGATCAAATATTGAATATTGTGGCAAGGGATTTGATGGAATTTTTTCAAATAAATCTAATTTATTAAACCCAAAATTTTTGCAAATGTTTTTTGATATTTTAGAATTTTACAAGAAAAGTTCAAAATTGGAAAATTTTAAAGAAGATATAACTCTTGGCGAATACTTATCAAAAAACAAGATGTCAACATACTTTATCAACTATCATATTTTACCTATGGTATCTGCTATCTGGTCAATGTCGAAATATGATGCTCAACAAATACCATTTAGTTTTTTTTTAAAATTTTTTCAAAATCATGGATTATTTAAAATAAAAAATAGACCTCAGTGGTACACAGTAGCCAATAGAAGCAAAAGTTATGTTAATAAAATTTTGCAAACAATAAGTGGTGAATATTATAAAAATTACTCAATCAACAATGTAAAAAGAGTAGCCAATGGAGTAAGAATTTATTATGGAGAAAAAAATGAATATTTTGATTATGATAAAGTAGTATTAGCCACTCATTCTGATGAAGCCCTTTCTTTGATTGAAAATCCATTGGATGAAGAAATAAAAATATTATCAAATTTCAAGTATAGAAAAAATTTAGCTGTTATACATTCTGATGAAAAATGTATGCCAATAAATAAAAAGGCATGGTCTTCTTGGAATTCTTCAATGGATTGTAAAAATATTGAGAATAACTCTATATCTTATTGGCTTAATTTGCTTCAGAATTTAAAAATTGATAAAAATATATTTTTAACTTTGAATCCTTATTTTAAAATTCCTGAAAATAAAATTTTTCAAAAAATCTATTTTACACACCCATGTTACACTAAAGAAGCTTTATTAAATCAAAATCACTTAAATACATTACAAAATAAAGAAAATATTTTATTTTGTGGTAGTTATTTTGGCTATGGTTTTCACGAGGATGGAATAAAATCAGCTATTGAAATGATAAAAAGTTTAAAAAATGATTAATTCTTGTATCTATAATGGTAAAGTTATTCACAAACGTTTTAAGCCAAAAGTCCATTTTTTTAAATATAGAGTATTTTCATTATTGCTAGATCTATCAGAGTTAAAAGAGATTAATAATAATATTAAATTTTTTTCATACAATAAATTTAATTTAATTAGTTTTTACGACATTGATCATGGACCAAGAGATGGCACAACGCTAGAGGCCTGGATTAAAAAAAATTTACTTAAAATTGGAGTTGAAATAGATAGTATAACTATAAAACTTTTATGTTATCCTAGAATTTTAGGATATGTTTTTAATCCTTTAAGTGTTTTTTTTATATATAATAGAAACGATGATTTAATTTCTATAATATATGAAGTCAAAAATACTTTTGGTGAACAACATACATATTTTTTTAAAACAGATAAAAATAAAAAATTAATAGAAAACAGTTGTAAAAAAAAATTTCACGTTTCTCCTTTTATAGAAATGGATTGTGAATACTATTTTAAGATAAGTAATCCTAATGGAAATTTATCAGTAATAATTAATCAAAATGATAAAACTGGAAAGCTGCTTTATGCATCACAAGATGGAGTTAGAGAAAGACTAAACAGCAAAAATTTAATTTTTTCTTATATTTCCCATCCTTTAATGACTATTAAAGTTATATCAGCGATACATTTTGAGGCATTCAAACTTTGGCTAAAAGGAATTAAATTAGTAAAAAAAAAGTTAAAGATTAAAAATAATATAACATTTGAAATATAATAATGATTTATAGATTATCTGATAATTTAGTTTTTAGTGCATTGAAATTTATTAAATACGGACAACTAAATTTAATGGATCAAAAAGGTAAAAAATATTTTTTTGGAGATAAAAATAGTAACTTAATTGCAGATTTAAAAATCAATAAGCCTAACTTTACTTTCAATATTATTCAGAAAGGAAGTGTTGGGTTAGCAGAATCTTATATGAGAGGTGATTTTGAAACAAAAAATCTTTCTGATTTAATTGAACTAACAGCAAAAAATATTGAAATCATTTATAAATTTTCTGGTTTATTATCTTTTCCACATATTAATTTTTTAAAAAATTTCTTTATTAAAAATACAAGAAGAAAAAGCAAAGAAAATATTTCAAAACATTATGATCTAGGAAATGAATTTTTTTCTTTGTGGTTAGATAAAACATTAACTTATTCGAGTGCAATATTTGAAGATGGAAAAAATGATCTAGAAGGAGCTCAAATAAATAAATATAAAAAGTTGATTAATTTACTAGAGCCAAAATCTGGTGATAAAGTTTTAGAAATTGGCTGTGGGTGGGGTGGTTTTGCTGAATATGTAGGTAAAAACCTTGATGTAAAATTGGACTGTATAACGATTTCTAGAAAACAATTTGAATATGCAAAAGCAAGAATTTATAAAAATAAACTTAATGAAAAAGTTAACATTCAATTTAAAGATTATAGAGATATAAAAAATAAATATAGTTCAATTGCATCGATTGAAATGATCGAAGCGGTCGGAAAAAATTATTTAAAAAATTATTTTCAAACTATTAAAAAAAATTTGGATAAGGATGGAACTGCAGCTATCCAATCTATAACTATTGATGATAAACTTTTTGATAGATATAAAAGCAGAGAAGATTTTATTCAAAAATATATTTTTCCAGGTGGATTTTTACCATGCAAAAAAAGTTTGTATAAACATGCCCAAGACAATGGCTTGGATATTGAACAATATAATTCTTATGGTTCACATTATTCAAATACATTAAAAATTTGGAGAAATGAATTTTATAAAAAATGGGAAGAAATTTCTAAGCAAGGGTTTGATTTAACCTTTAAAAGAATGTGGAATTTTTATTTATCCTATTGTGAAGCTGGATTTAAATCAAAGAATATTGATTTAATTCAATTTTCTTTGCAAAATAGGTAAAAATATTATTGTAATGAAAAAAAATATTTTTTTTATTTCAATAATATTATTTGTTTTTTTAGTAACAATTAAAATTTATCCGAATGGAAATAAAATGAAACCAGAAGATTTTAAAGATCAAAAACCGAGATTAATTATCGAAGAGTATTTGTCTGGTAATGTAAAAGCTTGGGGAATTTTGCAAAATAGATCTGGAAAAGTTACAAGACAATTTTCTGCAAATTTGAATGGTAAATGGGATGGAAAAAAATTTATATTAGATGAAAAATTTAACTGGAATAATGGTGAGGTGCAAACACGACAATGGAAAATTAAAAAAATAGATGATCATAATTATGAAGGAACTGCTGGAGATGTAGTAGGTACAGCTAAAGGATATTCTTATGGACCTGCTTTTAAGTTTGAATATGTTTTGTTGGTTCCTGTTAAAGGACGTGAAATAAAAATTACTTTTGATGATTGGATTTTTATGCAAGATAAAAGAGTGGCAATTAACAGAGCCAAAATGACAAAATTTGGTATTAAGGTTGCTGAATTAACCGTAGTATTTCTAAAAGATTAACGTCCAATTAATTGCATTCCCCTTTTTACAAGTTTTAAATAAAGCCAATTAGGCATAACTTTTAAAATTTTCATAATAAAAGTAAATTTTTTGGGAAAATGAATTTCAAAAACTTTTGATTTTGTTAAACCTTTAAACATTACATCAGCAGCAAATTCTGGAGTTTCTATCATTGGCATAGGAAAATCATTTTTATCGGTCATAGGAGTTTTGATAAATCCAGGACTTATAACAGAAACTCTTACATTGAACCTTCTCATATCGAAATATAGGCTTTCAGCATAATTGGTTAACGCAGCTTTAGAAGCGCAATAACCTCCTCCAGCAGGAAGCCCCCTGTATCCAGCAACTGAAGAAACAATAGAAATATGTCCTGATTGTTTATTTTTGTAATATTCATAAACAGCGTTAATTGAATTTATTGTTCCAAAAAAATTAACATTCATTATTTTTTTAATACTTTCTAAGTTTAATTTTTTTTCTGATTTTGGATCATGAATTCCTGTACAAAACACCGATATATCAATATTTTCAAATTTTTCCTTTATTAAACCAAACACATGTTTGCACTTTTCGCTATCAGTTACATCAAGTGGAAAGGGGATTATATTTTCGTTTAATTTAGAAATTTCGTTCAATAAACTTTCTCTTCTAGCAGATGCGGCAACTTGCCAACCTTCCTTTGCGAATTTTATAGCTAGAGCTCTTCCTATGCCGCTACTTGCTCCAGTAATCCAAATTTTTTTCATAAAATATCTTATCTATTTTTGATATTAAAGTCACACTAAAGTGCGACAAGATGTGAGTAGATCAAAAATAAAACCAAACTATATGGAAAGTATGTTCCCATATAATGAAACAGAAAACAATTGGATAAGTGGCATTGAGACAATATTAACAAAACCTCAACTTTATATAAACAATTTTACAATTTAACAATTATGGATCAAGTAATAAGAAGAATTCAATTAGTTGCAGTTGCTTTTATATTAATCGCTACTGCATTAGCTTTTTTAATAGAAGTATATCATATGTACATTAATCGCAGTGTGGATCTAGCTGATTTATTATTACTTTTTATTTACATTGAAGTCATTGGAATGATCAGACTTTTTTGGGAGAGTAAATCTATAAGGATTACTTATCCTTTATTAATTGCAATAACAGCATTGTCTAGATTTATTATTTTACAAGGAAAAGGAGTGGATCCAATTAATTTAATTTACGAAGCATCAGCGATACTATTAATTTCTATTGCAATTGTTTTACTAAGAATGAGAAAAAGCAAATTGCTAGGACTAGATAAAGTAAAAGAAGGTGAAGACTCATAATCTAAAAATTTATATAAAATAAAGTGTTTAAAATTATAATTATTTACGAAGCTTTTTTTCTATTTTTTTGGAATGCTTTATATTTTTCAAGTTCAGATGTAGAAAATCTTTTTCATGAAAGAATTTTAGCTGCAATATATATATTCCTATCAACAATGGCACTAGGTTTTGTTGTAGTTTACATAATTTATATTAGTGCAAAAATGTCTGGATTTTTAGATAAAATTAGAAAAATAAAAGATCCAAGAAAAAATATATAATAATTCAAGAATTTATTTAGAAGCACATTTTTTAGAACAATACTTTACATTAATCCAATTAAGCTTCCATTTCTTTCTCCAATTGAAAGATCTTTTACATACAGGACAAACTTTAGAAGGAAGGTTTTGCTTATTCATTTAAGTTGGTTTTTATTTTTTAAAAATAAAAAATAGGCAACTATTTCATAAATATAATGGAAAACTATAAACAGCGGCTTAATTGAAAAAATTTTATATAAAAATTTATATTTTGGAATTTTAGACCAAATTATAACAAAAGCTTTTGCACCACCAATAACTTTACCATCATCTACCACATGAAGACGTCTTAATAATTCTTTTTGCGACCTTGATGTTATTTTTAATGCTTCAGCATTATTTGTTATATCTATCCACTCCAAACTACTATCTGAGATTTTTTTATAATGATTTATTTCAAATCTACAAATACTACATGAATTATTAAAAAAAACTTTAATTCCCATAAGTGTTTCTATTTATAAATTTTACTGCTTCTGAAAGTATCAATTTTTTTCTTGCAATTTTCATTTTATCAAAAACTTTTACCATCATTGAAAGTCTGGGATTTCTTAAAAAAAATTTTCTATTTTTATCTATAAATCTCCAATAAAGGCCATCCATTGTATTACACCAATATCCTTTTTTAAAATCCATCATTTTCATAAAATAACTCGATCCACAGATATAAGGTTTAGTTGCAAATATTCCACCATCGCTAAATAAACCCATTCCATATACATTTGGAGCCATTACCCAATCCGAAGAATCTACATACATTTCCATAAACCATTTATAAACAATTTTTGGTTTAATTTCACAAAGGTTCATGATGTTTGATAAAATCATTAATCTTTCTATATGATGTGACCATCCAAATTTAGTTGCATTATTAATTGCATAATCAAGAGGTGGTAAACCAGTACAGCCTTCATACCAAGTTTTTTTCATTTTTCGATTATGTTTAAAAAAATTTTTTGTTATCATTTCATTAGAATATTCATGATAAATTCCACGCATAAATTCCCTCCACCCAATAATTTGACGTATATACCCTTCTAATGAATTTAATTTTATTTTATTTTTTTTATGAAAATTAAAAACCTTTTGAATTATAAAGTCTGGAGTAATTAAACCTAAATTAATGTAAGGACTTAATGCACTATGAAATAAAATATTATTTTTTTGATTTACAGAATCTTCATAATCACCAAATACATTTGATTTTTCTTTTATAAAAAAATTTAGTAACTTTACAACATCTTCATATTCTGTAGCTAACCAAAAATTTTTTGTACTACCCATATGATCCTTAAATAAATTTTCAATAATTGGTTTTAATTCTTTTGTGTGTTTGGTTTCTTTAATTTTTGGTAGTTTTGGAATTGAAATATTTTCAGGTAATTTATTTCTATTTTCATCATCAAAACTCCATTTACCACCAACAGGATTACCATCTGCACCCATCAAAATTCCAGATTTTTTTCTAGCTTCTTTATAAAAAGTTGCCATAAATGGTTTTTTAGATTTAGATAGATACTTTTTAAAATCATCTCTAGAATTTAAAAACATTGGTGATTTAATAATATTCCATTTGATTTTTGATTTATTTAAAAAATTCTTTATTTTGTTTTCAAAAAATTTATCTTCTATTTCAAAACTACTTACCTCTGTAATATTTTTTGAATCTATTATTCGTTTTAGTTTTTCAGTATAGTTTTTCTTAGAGTAATCTGAATCAATTTTTAAATATTCCAATTTAAATTTATTATTTTTTAAATGTTCTGCATAAGAACGCATTGATGATAAAAATAACAAAATTTTGAGTTTATGATGTTTTTCGTAAGTACATAATTCATAGTCTTCAGCCATAAAAAAAGTATGGTCCTTTTTGTGCGCCATAATTTTTTCTTGTGGGAATAATTGATTTCCTAGTATAAAAAATAATTTCATATTTCTACTATAAATATATGTCAGAAAAAAATCTTAATGTCAGTGTGACAGGTTCGATCTTCACTTTCTTAAATGCTAAAAATCGTATAATATAAATTTAAAATTCATGGATGATATTGTAATAGTTGGCGGAGGTATAATTGGAGCTTCTACTGCATATTTTTTGTCTAATTCTGGAAGAAAAGTAAAAGTAATTGAGAGGGATCCAACCTACAAAAAAGCCTCTTTCCCCTTATCTTTAGGCGGTTTCAGAAGACAATTTTTTCAAAAAGAAAATATAATGCTAGGCAAGTTCGCAAGAGAATTTTTACTTAAATTACCAAAAACTTTGAAAACAGAAAAAAATCCAGATCCTACAGCTAGTATGGTGCCTAATGGTTATCTTTTATTATTTGGGCCTGAGCATGCAGAGGAACAGTATAAAGCTTTAGAAAATCACCGCGCATGTGAAGCAGGCACAAAAAATATTAAAGGTTCTGAATTATCCAATGTTTTTCCATATGTTAGCTCTATAGGAATAGAAACAGCCACATATACTGACACAAAAATTGAAGGATGGATAGATCCTTACCTACTTCACAATGCTTTAAAAAATAAAGCAATAGAATTAGGTGCCGAATTTACAAAAGGAGAAGTTAAAAGCTTAAAAGAAATAAATGCTAATATTATAGTTTCAGCAGCAGGTTGTTGGACAAACGAATTATTAAATGATGTACCAGTGTTTCCTCAAAAGCACACAGTATTTAGAGTTAAATGTCCAAAACATATACCTGAGATGCCTTTAACAGGAGATTTGACTACAGGAGTTTATTGGAGACCAGAGGGTAAAGAATATTTAGCAGGCTCTCCAATTTCAAAATGGGATTGTGATGATCTTGAACCAGAATGGAATGATTTTGAAGAATTAGTTTGGCCAGGATTAGCTAAAAGGATTCCTGCTTTTGAAGAATTAAAATTAACTGGTGGATGGGCTGGTTACTATGATACTAACAAACTCGATAATAATGCAATTGTTGGAAAACACCCTGCTTATAAAAATGTATATTTAGCGACTGGTTTTACAGGAAGAGGTTTGATGCAATCCCCAGGAATTGGCAGAGGCCTAACAGAATTAATTACAACGGGATCTTATCAAACAATAGATCTTAATTGTTTTGGAATTGAAAGAATTATAAATAATAAAGAGAGAATAGAGCCTTACGTTTTATAGTTTTTTAACAAACATACCCATTAATCCATTAAAAATAGATACTCCCAATATGATTAATTGTCCTTTAAATGAGTAAAAATTAAACGTTGGATAAAAACTAATAGCAATAGATAAAAATATATAAGTTACTATAAAAGGTTTATAAAATTTCTTTAGACGCGTGTTACCTCGGCCTTATTTTTTTCAGTATCTACTTCAGTTTTAAATTTATTTGAAATTTTTTGAACTTGTACTGAAGACACTTTGTATTCGGCACACATAGTTTCCTCATCTTTACCATGACCAGTAACCATATTAACCATATGTTCAGGGAAATGGAAAGTGGTAAATACAATTCCTTCCTTAACTTTTTCAGTAACTTCAATTTTTAAAGCAACTTCACCTCTGCCAGAATAAAGTCTTGCAACATCACCAGTGTTAAGTTCTCTATATTTTGCATCTTTTGGGTGAATTAATAAAATATCTTCATCAACAATATCAATATTATTGGTTCTTCTTGTCATTGTTGCTGCATTATAATGCTGTAATACTCTACTAGTAGTTAATATCAGTGGGTAATCTTTTTTATTTTCTTTTACCTCAGTACTTTCTTTCCAATCAAAATATTTAATTCTACCTTTGCCTAATTTAAATTCTTTTTCGTGTAGTATTTTTGTATCCGTACCATCTTCTTTAACAGGCCATTGTAGACCTAATTTTCCAAGTCTTTCACGATTAATACCTTTAAAGAAAGGAACTACATCTGCAATTTCTGCCAACACTTCATCAGCATCATATAATTTTTGATTATATCCAAGTTTTTGCATCATTTCTGTTACGATTACACCATCTGGTTTTGTTCCAGGCAAAGGCTCTGCAGCTTTATTCACTCTTTGAACTCGTCTTTCAGTATTTGTAAAAGTACCATCTTTCTCTAAGAATGTCGTTCCAGGCAAAACTACATCTGCATGTTTAGCAGTTTCACTCATAAATATTTCTTGCACAACTAATAAGTCTAGTGAATTCATTGCTTTTGCAACATGAGCACTATTAGGATCAGTTTGAACAACATCTTCACCAATAATCCATACAGCTTTTACTTCTCTATTTATTGCAGCATCAAATATTTGTGGAATTTTTAAACCAGCTTTAGTTGGGTGAACAACACCATATTTTTCAGTATAAAAATCTTGAATTTTTTTATCTGCTACAGGAAAATATCCAGCTCCCTGATGTGGTTGACATCCCATATCCGCAGCTCCTTGCACGTTGTTTTGACCTCTTAATGGGTTAACTCCCACACCTTTTCTTCCAATATTTCCTGTAATCATTGCAAGATCTGCAATTAGCATCACTGTTTTAGATCCTTGTTCTTGTTCAGTTACTCCTAAACCATGAAATTCCATAGAGTTTTTTGCAGTTGCGTAAGCTATAGCAGCTTCTTTTACTTGCTGTTTATCTACACCTGCTACTTTTGCTAAATGATCTATATCTAAATTTTCTATTTCTTTAAGAAAGTTTTCAAAACCTTCTGTTCTACTTAAAATAAAATCTTCTTTATATAACTTTGATTTTATAATGAAATATAGCATCATATTTAATACTGCAACATTAGTTCCAGGTCTTACCTTAATATGATAGTCTGCAAGTTTAGCTAAATCAGTAGTTATTGGGTCAAGCACAACAAGTTTTTTACCTTTCATTACTTGCTGTTTTATTTTTGCCCCGGTTACAGGGTGAGCATTAGTTGGGTTTGCACCAATTACTAAGAAAAGATCTGCATGATAAATATCTTCAGTTGAATTAGTAGCTGCTCCTGTTCCAAATGTTTGCTGCATACCCCAAGCCGTTGGAGAGTGACAAATTCTGGCACAGCAATCAATGTTATTTGTTCCTATAGCTGCTCTAATCATTTTTTGAAAC
The DNA here is from genome assembly GCA_902568975.1 of uncultured Pelagibacteraceae bacterium. GTDB lineage: Bacteria > Pseudomonadota > Alphaproteobacteria > Pelagibacterales > Pelagibacteraceae > Pelagibacter. The sequence continues at coordinate 50,762 of CACFSO010000004.1, read as the reverse complement.
ACATAGTTTTCTTCATTTGTACATCTAGCAGAAGAAATTCCAGCCACAGCATCTGGGCCACTTTCCTTAACAATTTTATCTAATTTATTTTTTATAAAATCATAAGCTTCATCCCAAGTTGCTTCTTTAAATTTGCCGTTTCTTTTAATAAGTGGAGATCTTAGTCTATCTTTGTGATCATAAAATCCAAAAGCATATCTTCCTTTTAGGCATGTGTGACCAGCGTTAACCTCAGTTTCTTTTGGAGTATCAATCGAGACTACTTTTCCATCTTTTACTGAGGCTTCTAAATTACATCCAACACCACAATAAGAACATGTTGTTCTTACTTTTTCATCGAAGTCAGCAGATTTAGAAGCAAAAACATCCGAAATTGCATCGGTGGGACATGTATGAGCACATGCTCCACATGATACACAAGAAGAGTCCCCAAATAACATGTCGTTATCAGTTGTGATTCGCGATTCAAAACCTCTTCCACTCATTGTTAGAACAAAAGATCCTTGAATTTCATCACATGCTCTTACGCATCTTCCACAATTTATACAGTTATCCAAATTCATTCTCATATATGAATGAGAAGTATCTTTTGGGATACCTTTATTTTGTTTAGGATTATTATATCTATGTTCTTTTATACCAAGATCGTTAGCTACATCTTGAAGTTCACAATTATTATTAACCTCGCACGTATTACAAGTCATTGGATGATCAGTTAAAACCAATTCAACTATATTTTTTCTTAAATTTTTTAACTCTTCATTACTGGTAAAAATATGTTGGTTTTCGCCAACTGGAGTATGACAAGATGCTACTACTTTAGTTGGTCCATCTTTTTCAAGAGCAACTTCAACCGAGCAAACTCTACAGGCGCCATAAGGGGCTAAGTTTGGATCATCACATAAAGTTGGAACTTTTTTCTCACCTAAATAACTTTTTACAAACTTTAAAATTGAAGTATGGTTTGTTCCTATTTCATAAGGTTTTCCATCGATATAGGCTATTTTTCTTTTTTCTGAGCTCATTAATTTTCTCTCACTATATCATCTTTCATTTCATCACCAAAATACTTTAAGATATTCATAATAGGGGTTGGGATTGCACCACAAAGAGCACACAGGCATCCTTTTTTCATAGTAATTAGAAGTTCATTTAATAACTTTAAAGGAATTTTAGCTGTTTTTTTCTTTACTTGGTCAAACATTTCCTTACCTCTATAAGAACCTAATCTTCCAGGAAAACATTTGCCACATGATTCTTCGGCAGTAAATTCAAAAAGATGATGAATATAATCAATCATACTAAAATCTTTTGGTATACTTACTACACTTGCGTGTCCAAGCATAAATCCCGCATTTGTAAATTCCTGAAAATCTAAATTTAGTTTATCTATTTCCTGAGTTGGAACTACACCACCCAAAGGTCCTCCAATTTGAAAAGCTTTAACTGGCTTTTTTAGTCCTCCACCAATTTCATAGAAAACTTTTTTCATAGGTGTTCCCATGTCAATCTCGTAAACACCAGGATTATTAAAGAAACTATCTAGACAGACTAATTTTGTTCCTGCAGATTTTTTATTTCCAATTGAAGAAAATTTTTCTGGACCATTAATTAAAATTCCACTAGCCGCAGCTAATGTTTCTACATTGTTTACTACGGTTGGTTTTTTATACAATCCCTCGGTTACTGGAAAAGGTGGTCTTACATCAACTTCCGCTCTTCTACCTTCAATAGAAGCAATTAATGCTGTTTCTTCTCCGCAAATGTAAGCACCTTGCCCAATACAAATATTTAAATCAAATGAAAAACCAGAACCTAAAATGTTTTTTCCTAATAAACCCGACTCTTTTAATGAATTAATACATCCATTCAAAGCTTCAATCGATTTAGGATATTCTCCTCTAATGTAGAGAACACCTTCGTCTCCTCCAATTACATATCCACAAATCATCATACCAAAAATGACTTTTAATGGTTGGTCTTCTAATAAATATCTATCGGAAAATGCTCCAGAGTCGCCCTCATCGGCATTACAAATAACATATTTTTTATCTGATTTAGCTTTACTGCAAAAATCCCATTTTAATCCAGTAGGGAAACCAGCACCACCTCTTCCAGTAAGATTAGATGATAATAATAATTGAATTATTTTTTTTTTGTCAAATTTTAAAAAACTACTCAAATTATCTCTAAATTTTTTTATATCAGATAACTTTTCATCCATTAAAAAACTTGTTGTTGCGAAGCTTTTTGAAAAAAATTTTTCTTGAACTATTTCCTCACCTTTAACGATTTGATCTATTTTATGAATATCTTTTCCAGCATAATTCTCACCATTATAATGAAAAGCATGATTTTCGTAGCAATAACCTAAACAAAACATTTCTCCAACTTTATCTTTACCAAGTTTTTCTTGTAATTTTTTTTTTAAACCATCTTGGGTTCCGGCACACATACATGCACTTCCATTACAAACAAAGGCTTTTTTTGCTCTATGTTCTGGTCTTAAAAATTCATAAAAACTTTCAGCCCCATGAATAGTTGAAACTCCAACATGGTATTTATCTGCCAACTCTTTCATACCTTCTCCATTTTTAGAGTTTAAAGATCTCTCAGATAATTTTTGGAAAAGGTTATCTTTTAATCCTACTCTCCCAGATAATTTACTTATATTTTTTGACATTTAATTTTAAAACTCAATTCTTTCTTTGTTAGCATATATATTAAAACTATTATTTTTTACAAAACCCAATAATGTCATACCAAATCTTTTTGCTAAGTCTATAGCGAGACTTGTCGGCGCACCCACTCCGGCCATAAGTCCTATATTTGACATTAATCCTTTTTGAATAAGTTCAAAATTTAATCTGCCCGAGCAAGCAATAAATTGAGAATGATTATCAATTAATTTATTTTTTTGAACATGTCCAATAAGTTTATCCAGAGCGTTATGTCTTCCAACATCCTCTCTTGTTGCAATTACTTTACCTTCTTTGTCAATTAATGAACTGGCATGAATTCCACCAGTTTTTGAAAATTGAGATTGTTGGCTTATTATTAGATCAGGTGATTTCAATATAATTTTCTTATTAATTTTAGGAAATGATATATCTAATTTTTCATTTTTTATTACTTCCACAGTGTCTAAGGAAGTTTTTCCACACACTCCGCAAGAAGAATTAGTTAAAAAGTTTCTTTTAAATTTTGCAATATCTATATTTTTTATATTATTAATAGTTGCTTCTATTTTATTTTTAATATTATAATCTCCTACCTCTTGACCTTTCTTTTCAATTTTATCTATTTCGTTTATATCTAAAATAATTCTTTCATTAAAAAGAAATCCAGAAATTAGATCTTCGTCATTTCCTGGTGTTCTCATTGTAATAGATAAATTTTCGATTTGCCATTTTCCATCCTTTTTAAATTTTAAATTCATTTCCAAAGGTTCTTCTACTGAGACAGAATCTTTAAAATCTTCTATATTATTATCTTTTAATTTTGTTACGTCGTACTTTATGTCCATTTACAAAGGATATTTCTTTTTTAAGATAAGTCGATTTAAAACTACTCCAAAAACTAATATTATAATTGAACCAATTATTATAGGATTTATTATATAATCTAACGACACACTCCCCATAATGACAATTATTGGATTTCCTCCCGCAGGTGGGTGAGTTACATTAAATAAAATCATTGCCCCAACTCCAAATCCTACTGCTATGGGTAGCAAAATATAAATAGGCAAGGGGACAAAATTTAAAAAAAACAAACCAATTACCGATGCAACTAAGTGACCAAAAAAAATATTTTTTGGTTGAGCAAATGGGCTTTCGGGATATCCATACAACAAAACCATTGATGAGCCAAAAGATGCAATTAAAAATATTCCATAGTCAGTTTTGTACGTAAGTAAAGTTAATACACCAATTGTAATCGTAGAAAAAATTGCAGCAATTGCAGATTTTTTAATATTATCTTTAATCATTTAAAGATTTTTCTAGTGCTTTTGAAAGAGTTTTGAAAGGTAAAATTAAACATTCTTTACGAGAAATATTTTTTTTTTTAAAAATTTTATTAAAATCAGACCATTCTTTATTAAATGTAGCTTCCTTTTTATCAAAAAAGTTTAAGGCGGCATCTAATAAATTTTTTATATTATTAATCGACTTATTAATTGATTTTCTTGATAGCAAGCTTACTGATGCTTGGCAATAAATACAGGATTTACATTGATATGCAAAATTTTTGATTTTGTTATCTGCCACTTGTACGCATATATTCATTTCATCACCACATATTGAATTTTTTAGTTTTGAAGAATGAGTATAGTCCTGAAGAATTTTATTATTTTCAGTATTTGAGGCAATTTTTAAAATTTCTAAATCCATTTATAATTCTTTTAATAAATAATTAATGTTTTATATTTGGTTTTATGAATGAAAACAATATCCTAGGAGTGATTTTAGCAGGTGGAAAATCAAGAAGATTTGGAACTGATAAATCAAATACCAAATTAGGAAATAAAACTCTTTTAGAGCACACTATATCCAAGATAGAAAAAGATTTTCCAGAAATACTAATTGTTTCTAACCAACAAAAATTTCGAATAACTTCAAAAAATATTTTTGTGATTAAAGACTATATAGAAGGTTATCTCGGTCCTTTGATAGGGGTTCTTTCAGCTATGAAATGGATTAAAATGAATAAAAGGAAATATGATTGGATTTCAACCTTTCCTTGCGACACACCTTTTTTTGATAAAAAAATAATAAGTAAATTAAAAAAAGCATCTAAAAAAAAAACAAAAAAATTATTTTTTTTTAAAAGTGGGGGAAATAGACACAATATATTTGGTCTTTGGTCTTTAAAATTAATAGATGTTTTAGAAAAGGATATACATAATAATTATAGAAAGGTTGAGCTCTGGGCTGATAAGATAGGATTTGAAATTATAAATATTAATAATAATAAAATTGATAGCTTCTTAAACATAAATACAAAAGATGATTTTGAAAAAGCAAAAAAAAATATAGATAAACTGTAAAATGATTTCATACAATAAAGCTTTAAAAATTTTAAAGAAAAATAAAATTAAAATAAAAAATGAAATAATTTTATCGAAAGATTCAGTTAATAGAATTTCTTCTGGAAATATTAGATCTAAAAATAATTATCCTTCTGCTAACAATTCAGCATTTGATGGTTTTGCAATAAATTCAAAAGAAACTAGTTTTATAAATAAAAAAAGTAGCAAAAAATTTAAAATTTTAAAAGTTATTGCCGCAGGAGATAATCCAAAAATTAAAAAAATTCCAAAATTTTCATGTATTGAGGTTATGACGGGCGCTATCATTCAAAAACCTTTTGATACAATTATACCTATTGAAGAAATTAAATACTATCCAAGCAAAAAAAAACCAAATTATATTATTATTAGCAATAAAATTAAAAAACATAACTTCATAAGATTTGCAGGATCAGATTATAAAAAAGGAGAAAGAGTTATTAAAAAAGGTCAAATTATACAGCCTAATCATGTTCTAGCCTTTAAAACTCTAGGAATTCAAAAAGTATTAGTTAAAAAAAAACCTAAAATAGCTTTTTATACGACAGGAAATGAAATTGTTAATTACAATAAAATTCCTAATTGGAAAGTTAGAAACTCAAACAATCATTATTTAAAATCTTTTTTAAAAAACTTTCCAGTAGTATTTAAAGAAAAAAAAATTTTAAGAGACAATGATCATAAAAAATTTAAAATGGAAATTATTAAAAACTTATCTTCTAATATCGATGTTGTAATTACTTCAGGCGGAGTTTCTGCAGGAAAATTTGATTTTGTACCAAAAATAATAAAACAATTTAAATTAAAAAAGTTTTTTAAAGGAGCGGCAATAAGGCCAGGAAAACCAATAATGTTTTCAAAATTTAAAAAGAATATGGCTTTTTTTGGTCTTCCAGGTAATCCTATTTCTTCGGCTGCGTGTTTTAGATTTTTTGTTCTTCCTTTTTTATATTCAGTAATGAGAGCTGATATAGATCAGCCAATATTTGCAAGAGTAAAAAATACTTTTATCAAAAAAAAAAATTATACTAGGTTTATAAAAGGAAAATTATCTTTCTCAAATAAAGGATATGCTGAATTTCAAATACTTAAAGGACAGGAATCATATAAAATCAATTCCTTTTGTAAGTCAAACGCCTGGGGCTTGTTTCCTGATGGAAAAGCACTTTTTAAAAGTGGAACTTTAATACAATGCTACACACCAACAGGTATTAATGAATTATTTATTAAGTAATTTAATTTTGTTGAGTAAAATTAAAATAGGTATAAAAAGCCAGAATGTTTGAACTAAAAAATCCAAGAGTAGCAATTCCAATAGTATTAATTGCAGGAGTACTGTGGTCATTTGGACCTTATGTAGTTAAACATATTGATCAACCTGAATTAGTTCCATGGCAATATTTATTTACAAGAGGGATAGTTATTTTTTTATTATTAAATTTATTTCTTTTTCTTGAAGAAGGAAAAGTTTTTTATAAAAATTATTTTAAACTTGGTTTATCAGGCATCGCTGGCGGAACAGGCTTGGCTATAGCGATGATTACATTTATTTGGTCAATAACCAATACCACGGCAGCTATTACTTTGTTATGTCTAGCTGCAATGCCATTCATAACAGCCTTATTAGGATTTTTATTTTTAAAGGAGAAAATTTCAGTTAATGTATGGTTAGCAATTTTAGTTGCAACAGCTGGAATTATAGTAATGGCATTTGAATCTTCTGGCAAATCTTCTTTTGTTGGATTTATTTTTGGAATAGTATCAGCAATAGGTTTCTCAATTTTTTCTGTTAGTTTAAGATGGAAAAAAGAAACTCCAAAATTTACAACTGTAGCTATAGCAGGTCTAATTTGTTTTTTATTCTCTTTTATAATTATATATATGAATGGCTCAAACTTCTTATCATCTAGTAAAAATGAGAGTCTTTTTGCACTTCATGGAACTTTAGTATCTATAGGCTTAATTTTATATTCTATAGGATCAAAAAATATACCAGCTGCAGAACTGACTTTATTATCTTTAACCGAAATAGTTGGGGGCATATTTTGGGTATGGTTACCAATCTTAGGAATAAACGAAATCCCATCGACTAATACAATAATAGGTGGATTTTTAATTTTAATGTCCTTAATTTACTATAGTCTTATAATTCAATCTAACAGGCGTTTTATAGGATTAAATTAAAATAAAAATGAGTTTAGATAAAATAATTGTTAATAGTTGGAATGAATGGGACCCTCTTAAACATGTTATAGTAGGTAAAGCAGATGGATCTTGTATTCCTTCTCCTGAACCTGCGGTTGATGCAAAAGTTCCTGAAGATTCTGATATGAAAGGAAAATATGGCCCTAGAACAAAAGAAACAATTGATAAAGCAAATGAACTTCTAGATAATTTTGCAAGTTTATTGGAAAAAAAAGGTATAAAAGTTGATAGGCCAGAACCCTTAAATTTTAATCAAAGCATTTCAACACCGGATTGGAAAACAAATAGTATGTTTGGATGCATGCCAGCTAGAGATGTTCTTCTTACTGTTGGAAATGAAATATTAGAAGCTACTATGAGTTATAGATGCAGATGGTTTGAATATTTAAGTTATAGGCCTCTTATTAGAAAATATTATAATTCTGATCCAAATATGAAACATGAGTCAGCTCCCAAACCAAGACTAACAGATGATGATTATAGAAAAGATTATTTGTCAGAAAAAATAGGAATCCAAAAAAGATTAGATTGGACAGCAAAAAAATTTTTTGTAACAACTGAAGAAGAGCCTCTTTTTGACGCTGCAGATATTTTAAGATTTGGCAAGGATTTAGTAGTACAACATGGTTTTACTACAAACTTAAAAGGAATTGATTGGCTTAAACGACATTTTAAGGATCACAGAGTCCATGCGGTAAACTTTCCAGGAGATCCTTATCCAATTCATATTGATGCAACTTTTACACCAATTAAACCTGGACTAATAATTAACAATCCTCAAAGAAAACTTCCCATGGAACAAAGAAAATTATTTGAAGATAATGATTGGGAAATAATTGATGCAGCTCAACCTGCGCACAATTCTCCACCACCTCTTTGTTATTCATCGGTTTGGTTATCAATGAATGTGCTGGTCTTAGATCCTAAGACAGTTTGTGTAGAAAAAAGTGAAATCTATCAAGCTGAACAATTGGACAAACTTGGAATGGAAGTTCTACCTGTGGAACTTAGAGATGCTTATGCATTTGGAGGAGGATTACATTGTTCTACAGCTGATGTTCATAGAGAAGGGAAATTAGAAGACTACTTTCCCAAACAATAATTAACTTGGGTTTTTTTTTAAAAACTCAATATAATTTATAACTTCATCATACTTTTCGTCTTCAATATCTTTATAACTTGCATTAAATTTACTTTTTATACTAATAGCTACATGAGCATATGGATTTCTACCCTTAGGATGATTGGGGTGCTCAGGGAGCTGACCTTCGAGATAATCACCAGCTTCCTGAATAATTTTCCAGAGTTTACTAGCGTTTTCTTTGTTCATACTACTCAAAACCTTGTTTTATCTCCTTCCAGGTATAGTCCTGGGTATAGTATCCTATAAAATCCTATAACCCAGAACCACGATCCCTAAAAGTTTTTTCATTTTATAGTTTGACCTTCAATTTCTTTGCATGAATAGCCTAGATCTTTTAGCTTAAGTTTTTTGCATGATTTTGCATAACGTATTTCGTCATAAAAAACTATTTGTGTAGGGTCTGGACCGGGAGATCTGGATACATATGATCTATAAATTCCAAGTTGATGTTCTATTTCTTCACCTTTTAAATGAGTTTTTCCTCTGTGTTCATAAGTTAATTTTCCATTTATCCATATTTTAAAGAAACCATCATCTTTATGAGTCCATTTGGCATTTATCAATATATCATTCCATTTTCCTAGCATATCTTTTTGATCTAAAAGTTTTTTCGAAATATGATCGCTAATACTTTCAGCAGGAGTTACCCAATAACCTCCTGATTTTGATTTATTATATCTATCATATTGATTTTGAAACATAAATTCAGGGGGATTATCTCCAGAACCATGGAATTGTCCCATTGCTACTTTAGTTGGAAATATGATGGGAAAATCCTCTGGTAAATATATTGACCAAGTATTCCAATGTGTTTTTTTTTCAAAACAACATATTATTAGTTCTACTCTTTCTCTATCATTTCTTGTATCCCACCCCCAAGAATCTCCATCTCTAACTTCAAATCTAATTGATTGATCTCCATATCTTGTAGGATAGCCTTCTTTTTTATTTACAATTTGTATTATATGCTTTCTTGTGTTCTTATCAGATTTTAAAATTTCCTTTTGGACAATTCTCCATCTATTATATTTTTCATCGTATGATTTAACTTTATTAAAACCACGAGCTATATCTTTATTTTTTTTTATTTCTTTTAGTACTTTCTTTGCATCAGCAACCCCAACATTGCACAACAACAAACCCAGAGCCACGATGCCTAAAAGTTTTTTCATTTAATAGTATGAATTTTTTCTAATTTTTGGCTTTCTAATTTTTTACAAGTATATCCAAGTTTTTTTAATTTAATTTTTTTGCAAGATGTAGCAGTTTTTATCTCATCATAATATACAACATGATTTGCTTCGCCAGAAGATTTAGCTGAACCTCTATAAATTCCCAACTGATGTATTGCAGCATCTTTTGGCGCTATTGTTCTACCTTTAAAATGATAAACTAATTGTCCATTTACCCATAATTTAAAGTAACCTTTTTTTGTATCACTGGTCCAATTAGCATTAAAAATAAAATCATTCCATTTTCCAAATAACTGATCACTATCTAAAATTTTTATCCTTCTATTTTGTAAATGACGTGAATTACAATGCTTCTTATTCACACAAAAAAATCTGGTCACTAGTAAAAAATGTTTTCTTTCTAAATCTAGATTAACTGGTGGTGCATTACCGTTTATGACGTGAAATTGACCCATAGTAATCCATTCAGAGTTTATAGTTGGTGTATCTTTAGGTAAAAAAATTGAATATGTGTGCCATTTCTTACCTATAATATCGTTTCTATTTGTAAGCTCGTGTCTTTCAGCAGGAGGAGTAGCTTTACAATCGTTGTATGAACCTTTTCTTTTTTGATGACAATCTCCTTTTCTTAATTCCATTCTTATAGATTTTTTCCCAAGTCTTACTGGATAGTTGTCTTTTTTATTTACAATTTGTAAAGCATATTTAGGCGTCATGCATTTCCCATCTTCTGTCCAAGTGCAGCTCAAGCCCCATGGATTTTCATAACCAATAGATACGTCTTTTGGCAATTTTACTTTTTTTTTAACATTTATTTTTTCAGCAAAACTATTACTAAAAACGAATAAACCCAGAACCACGATCCCTAAAAGTTTTTTCATAATAATAAGTTAACAAAAAAATCTAAAATTGACTATTTTATTTATCTCAACTATTTCTAGTTTCATTTCTAGTTTATTGCTTAATTTGATGAGTCTTTATGTGAATTATCTTTAATTAAAATTTTATTATCCGCATAACTAGTGTGATGTAGTGTGATGTCGTGTGGGGTAGTGTATCCCTCTAATGGCGTAAATAATCAGTAGCTTCCTGAATAATTTTCCACAGCTTACTTGCGTTTTCTTTGTTCATTCACCACAAATTTTTTTTACTTTTCATCATTATTAGAAAGATCAACTCCAGTATCCGGGTCAAGCTGTATACCTACTGGAGTAATGTTTCTAGGCAATGGTGTAAAAGTATTTTCATTTTCAGTAATTCCAACATTAGACCTTATCAATATTCTATAAATACCAAATAAAACAATAATTATTTGAAATACAAATAAGAAAATAAAAAAACCATTAGGTCCAAATTCTTTTATAAAATATGAGCATAGAAAAGGTGAAAACATTGCACTTATTCCAAATATAAGCTGCAAACCTGCTCCTGCCGAAACAAATTTTTCTTTTGGTAAAAAATCATTTATATAAGCAAGATTGAGAGAAAATAAAGGAAGACACATTCCAGCATATAAGCTTATAAAAATATAAAACCACATTCTATGATTTGATATGTGTTTTATTATAATTTTCCAATCAGAAGATAAATTTGTAAAGTCTGGCGATACTGTAACTGAAAAAAAGCAAAGAATAGAAAAAATTGTTCCTAGTAAAGAAGTTATAATAATTACCAATCTTCTATCAAATCGATCAGATAAATATCCAATTGGCCACTGAAATATTGCTCCAGAAATTGTAATTAGAGATAAATATAGGGAAATTTCTAAAATAGAGAAATTCATTAATGCTCCATAAACTGCACCCATTGTGAATATAGCCGGATGAAGAAAGCCGGCACATAACATGCTAACGGTACCTAATGGTGAAGTTTTATAAAGATCTTTTATTTTTATTGATTTTATTTTTTTAAATGTTGGAGGTTTACGTTTTGTAAGAAGTATTGGTATTAATGCTACTGATAATAATAAAGAAACTAGTATAAATGGTTCATACTGCTTTGGATTATTAAAATTTAGTAACAATACTCCAAGGGCAAGACACGTAAAGGTAATTATCATATAAATTGATAAAACTTTTCCACGTGTTTTATTTGTAGCTCTATCATTTAACCAACTTTCTACTACAACAAAAATACTTAACATACTAAAGCCAGTTAAAAATCTTCCTAAAGCCCAAACATATGGATTTACAAAAATTGCATGGATTAAAATACTAAGAGAAGCAACAGATGCAAATGCAGCAAAAACTCTAACATGTCCTACCTTGCTTACTAAGTTTGGCACAATATTTGCTGCAGTAAAGTAACCAATAAAATAACCTGACATCAGTATACCTGTAGCGATAATATTAAAATTTTCTAAAACTGCTCTTACTCCTAATAAATTACCTTGCAATCCATGAGCTAGTATAATTACTGCATAGCCTAGAAAGAGGGCCCAAGAATTTTTAATTAAATTTAACATTATGTTGTGAGTATGTCTTTTGTTTAAAAAAGCAACTAGTTAATTTTTGATTCTGTTCTTTTTATGACAAATATAGAATGAATTGCAATTGTTATAATAATTATTAGACCGCCAAATATAGTTTCAAAGCTTGGCTGTTCTTTTATTACTAACCATACCCACAAGGGACCCAATATAGTTTCTAGCAAAAAGAATAGATTTACTTCAGCCGCTGTTATAAATCTTGGTGCTATTGTCACTAAAACAAATGGTATAGCCACACAAAGTATACACATAGCAGGAACAATGATTAAATCTTTATTAACTAATTCATAATTTTGAACAAAAAATGATGCAATAATAGCCACTATTAACTTTCCTAAAACAGCCGAAGGAACTAGATTTCTTGTTTTTGCAGATCTAACGATCACTGCTCCCGCAGCTAATCCCATAGCGGTAATAAGACCAAAGATGTCTCCAAAGAAATTACCTATTTGAATAGAATCGTAAAATATATAAATTGCAGCAATAGTTGTAATTAATATTGCAAACCATGTTTTTTTCTCAGGGTTTTCTTTTAAAAATATTAACCCCAAAATGGCTGATAACATAGGAGCTAGAGCAATCATAATTAATGTATTTGCTACATTAGTATTTTGTATAGAAATTATAAAAGTTATATTTGTTAAAGCAAAAGTTAGCGAATAAGCAATTCCTGGGTAACCAGTATCTAAAAAAATTTTTATTAAATTTGATTTATATATTAATAATAATCCAACTAAGACAGCGATAAAAGGTATTGCTCCTCGATAAAAAAGTAACTGATAGGTGTCAGCATTTGCAAGTCTTATAAATAGCGAGTCTGGCGTGATAAACATAACGCCCACAAAAGCAAGTAAAGAACCTTTTTTTTGATTGCTTAAATTATGAAACATTATAAATTTTTTTTATATATTCATCAATTTGATTTATGTTTTTTAATTTATCAGAGCAAATTTGATTTTTACACAAGACTGCAAAAAATTCATTATTATCTTCTTTATATATAATTGAAACATCACCCATAAATCTCTTTAAAATTTCTTTTTTTATTTTTTCAATTTGATTATTTTTTCCATGAAAGGTGAGGGTTATATTCGTTTCACAAATGTCTAAAATTTTTAAGTAACTAAACATTTGTGAAAAATTATAATTAATATATGTGTTATAAGATTTACTTAATAAGTCTATTTTGTTGTTCCATTCTACATCATTTGTAATATTTTTGAGCTTATTGCAAACAAGTAGATAAATACTATTTCCATTTGGAATATTATTATCAGAAATATCAATAGGATTTACAAACAAATCATTAGAGTTCAAAATATTTTTTTGAAGTAAATTATATTCTTTATTAAAAAATAATTTCCATGTTTCATTCATTATTTTTTTACACTTTTCCAAAGACTCTTTATCGTTATTTATTTCATACATAGTAATCAGTAGAAGAGAGTAATATGAATAATCCTCCAAAAAAACATCAATTTCACTTTTATTTTTGTTATAACAGTGGAATATATTGTCTTTTAGTTTTTTATTAATAATTTGAATTGAATTAATTGTTTTATTAAATAAATCTTCATCATTTAAAATTAATGAAGAATAGAGGTTGCTGTATAACCAATAACAATTTAGATCCGTTTGTACTTTATTATCAAATAGAGGTTTTATTCTTTTCTTTCTTTCATTTAATAATAACTTTTCTGAATTTTTGATATCTAGTAATTCTTGATCTGTAAATTTTTGATCTTTATTTTCCACAAGAATATTCGATCCTTCAAAATTTCCTTCTTTGGAAATCATATATTTTTTTTTGAATATATTAAATTTATCCTTTAATAAATTTTCTAATTCATCAAATTTCCAAATATAATATTTTCCTTCAATACCCTCGCTATCAGCATCATATGCTGACCCTAAAAGGCTATCTTCAGATAAAAATTCAGAATTTATAAATTTAATTGTTTGATTTAATTTTTTTTTTAAGTATTCAGAATTTTTATTTTGTAAAAAATTATTAAGCAAATTTACAAAGAGAATATTATCATATAACATTTTTTCGAAGTGAGGAACGATCCACTTGTCATCCACAGTATATCGAGCAATACCTCCTTCTAAATGGTCATAAATTCCTCTAGATGAAATATTTTTTAAAAGATTTTCAACTGGTTTAAAAAATTTTGGATTATTATTTTTTTTAAAAAAATAAAAAATTGTATCAAAAACATAAAATTGAGGAAACTTTGGTGCACCTTTAAATCCTCCATTTTCCTCATCAAGGTATTGGATTATTTTTTCTGCATATGGCTCTAAATCTTGTTTTAGAACTGCATTTTTTCTATTTAATTCTTTGAAGACCATTTTAAGCTGTGAAACTTGTGATATTATTTTTTCCCTATTATCTGAATATACTTTGGAAACATTTTCTAAGACTTGAATAAAACTAGGACGACCGTGCATTTCTTTTGGTGGAAAGTAGGTTCCACCAGTAAAAGGAACCCCATTTTCGTCTAAAAACATAGATAATGGCCAACCTCCTTGTGCTCCAGTTAAAATTCCTAAACTTTTTTGAAACATTGAATCTAAATCAGGCCTTTCTTCTCTATCGACTTTTATATTTATAAATTTATCATTCATTAATTTTGCTGTTTGATGATCTTCAAAACTTTCATGGGCCATAACGTGACACCAATGACAACTTGCATATCCAACACTTAAAAATATTGGTTTTTTTAAATTTTTCGCCTTTTTCAAAGTTTCCTTGTTCCATGGAAGCCAATCAACAGGATTATCTTTATGTTGTTTAAGATACGGACTTTTTTCGTTTTGTAGATTATTTGCCAAGGTTAATAATGATAATAGGGTTTTCTGGAAAAAATTTTTCTAACTATTGGTTCAAAATCTTTTAATTTCATAGATTTATAATTTGGATCAAATGAAGCTTGGTCATATTTTTCACAAAAGTCTATTGTTGCTTGATAATATTTGTGATCTTTATATTTTTCTCTTAAATTTCTGTTACCACCTAAATGATGTGCAGAGTAGTAAGTTTGAAAAAATCCATGTTTTTCTATAATCCAATGAGTTTTTTCAGACACATAAGGTTTTAAAACAGCAGCTGCGTATTGAGAATGATTCATAGGAGCTAACTCATCTCCTATGTCATGAAGCAAAGCTGCAACTACCATTTCATCGCTTTCTCCATTTTTAAAGGCTCTAGTTGCTGTTTGTAAAGAGTGTTCCAATCTTGAAATTTGATATCCCTCAAGAGTGTTATTAAGACCTGACATATAATTTAAAATTCTATCTGCCGTTGCTCTTTCAAATTTTTTTTCATATTTTTCTAAGAGAAGATAATCTTCTTTATTTCCATATTTCATTTCTGTAAAATTTACTTTTTTCATAAAACTTAGTTATTTGAAGCGGTGCTCAATAAAGATAATTTTGTTACCTTATCCTCTCCAAGATTATCTAGTGGTTTTACAGGATAGTCCCCAGTAAAATAATGATCTGTAAGTTGTGGGTAATTAATGTCTCTTTTTTCAAATCCCATAGCTTTGTACATTCCATTTATTGATAAAAATTTTAAAGATTTTGCATTTATATATTTACAAATTTCTTTATTAGTTTTATTTGCAGCTAAAAGTTCTTTTTTGGTTGGAGTATCTATGCCATAAAAATCAGGAAATTTTATTTCTGGGGAAGCAATTCTAACATGAACTTCATTTGCTCCTGAATCATAAAGCATTTTAACTATTTTATGACAAGTTGTTCCTCTTACAAGAGAATCATCTATTAAAACTATATTCTTATTTTTTATGGTTGATTTATTTGCATTCAATTTTAATTTTACTCCTAAACTTCTAATTTTTTGAACAGGTTCAATAAAGGTTCTACCAACATAATGGTTTCTAATTAAACCTAAATCAAAATCTTTTTTTAAATATTGACTGTAACCTATAGCTGCAGCATTACCTGAATCAGGAACAGGCACTATTAAATCAACATCTATACCAGCTTCTTTGGCTAATTCCTTTCCAAAATCTTTTCTATATTCGTAGGCACATTTTCCTCTTAAAATACTATCAGGTCTTGCAAAATAAATATATTCAAAGACACATGGTCTCTGCTTTTTTTTAGGAAAAGGTTTAATGCTTTTTAATTCATTTTTTTCAATACAAACAATCTCACCATTTTCAACTTCCCTTATAAATTTTGCACCAATAATATCCAATGCACATGTTTCAGATGCAAAAATATATGAATTATTTAATTTTCCTATGACCAAAGGCCTTATTCCAAAAGGATCTCTTACGCCTATAAGAGTATTTTGTGTCATAAAAATAAGTGCATATGCGCCTTGAATTTGGAACAATGCATCGATAATTTTTTCTATTTTCCCAGTTCTTTTTGATTTTGCTATAAGCTGTATAATAGTTTCTGTATCTGAGGTGCTATAAAAAATCGCTCCTTCTTCTACTAATTTTTCTCTTAGCGTTATGGCATTTGTTAAATTGCCATTATGGGCGATTGCTATACCACCTGCATTTGTATCAGCAAAGAATGGTTGTACATTTCTCAAAGTAGTTGCACCAGTAGTGCTATATCTATTATGACCTATTGCATAATTACCTGGTAATTTATTTAGAACTTTTTCTTTATTAAAATTATCTCCAACAAGTCCAAATCTTTTTTCAGAGTGATAATTTTTTCCATCAAAAGAAACAATGCCACAACCTTCCTGGCCTCTATGCTGGAGAGCATGTAAACCTAATGCTGTTAAAGTTGAAGCTTCAGATGTATTGCTTATTCCAAAAACTCCACATTCTTCTTTTATCTTTGGACTATAGTTCTTGTACTTTGTTTTTTGCATCTTCATATTGTTTTTTATCTGGAATTTCTTTTATAAGATACTTGCTACCATTTTCAACCCAAGTAAAAAAAATTGAATTATCCAAATTTATTGGCCACTTTTTATGATTATAGACAATATCTATGGTTGTAAATATACATACTGCAATAACGTACGACCTAAAAAATCCGAAAAGGAATCCAAAGAGTCTATCTAAACTACCTAATCCAGAATAGATTACCGCTTTACTTATTCCTTTGTTAATAAGCAATATAATAAAAATTACTACAATAAATATACTTATTCCCAATCCAATATCCAAAACATACTCGCTATCAATAATACCTTCTACGAAAGGTTTGGCTTTAGGAAAAAAAAATAAAGTAAGAACATAGGCTAGCAACCATTTTGATGCAGCTAAAATACTTAAAACAAAACCTTTCCTTGTACATTCTAAAAGGGAAAGAATTGTTATACCAATATAAATTATGTCAAAAATATATAATTTATTAAAAAAATCTAAAAATAAATCTAACATAAATTTTTATTTTGCATTAAATGGTTTTACCATAAGCAACAACACTGGGAGCAGCGTTAATACAGAAATCATGGCGAGAAGCATAGCGATTCCAGTAAATATTCCGAAATATATGGTTGGTATAAAATTAGATAAAACCAAAATTGAAAATCCAAATACAATAGTGATGGATGTATTTAGTATTGCAATTCCAACAGTTGAATGACATTTTTTTAAGGTTTTTTTATAGTCCTTTAATTTTTTAAATTCTTCTTTAAATCTATAAATATAATGAATACTATTATCAACAGCTATTCCAATAGTTATAGCGGCAATAGTAATAGTCATCATATCTAACGGAATTTCTAAAATACCGATTATACCTAAAATAAAGAAAGCTGCCAAAAAATTTGGAATTACACCAATTAATGAAAGTTTTAGATTTCTAAATAATATTAAAAACATTAAAAGAATACCAATCATTACAAAACCTAAGGTTAATATTTGAGATTTAAACAAACTCTGTAGTAAATTATTAAATAAAATTAACACTCCTGTTAATTTAAATTCTTCTTTTTTAAGATTAAGTTTATTTTCTAAGTCATGATTTATTTTGTTTATTAATTCATTCCTTCTTAAATTTTCAAGAGAGTCTTTAATTCTTAAATTTATTCTCGCTTCATTATTTTCTATAGATATGTAAGGATCAACTATCTGTTCTTTAATAGTTGGTGGGAGCTTACTGTACAGAACTCCCATTTCAAGAGTACCTAATTCCTTATTATTATTAAGTTTTTTTGCCACTTCAATTATTGAAGAAAAAGAAATTACCTTACCTATTGAAGGCAAATTTTCTAAATAGTTATGAACAAGTTTAATTTTATCTATTTTGTCTTTTGTAAACCAATATTTTTCCGCATCATTGTCGTTTCCTTCGTCCCAATCTTCAAAATCATCATCATTTGATTTTTCTTCTGAATCTTTAGTAGGGAATTTAATTATTACTTCTAAAGGCGTTGTTCCTCCAAGTTTTTCATCAATTAATTTCATTCCTTTATAAATTTCGGTCTTTTTATCGAAATAATTTATAAAACTATTTTCTACTTCCAGCTTGCTAATTCCGAAAATACTTAATCCAATCATTAGCGTAGAAATAAAAAAAATTGAATTTTTATTATTTAAACTTATTTTTTCAAAAAAATTTGTAACAGTAGAATTTTTTTGGTTTTTAATATTAATTGTATTATTTGGAAAAATATTTAAAAGAGTTGGTAATAAAGTAAAAGTAACTATAAATGAAGTTATAAGACCTAGTGTCATCATCCAACCAAAGTCAATAATTGGCTTTATTTCACTAAAAATTAAAGATAGAAAAGCACAAATAGTTGTCATTACAGTATAAACTATCGGCCAAAACATCTTTGATGTTGCCAAAAAAATTAGTTCTGAATTTTTTTTTTTAGTATATTCTTTTTTCAGTTGAATAAATCTTGTGCTTAAGTGAATATTCATTGCCATTGTTAAAATAAGCATCAAGGCAATAAAGTTTGACGAAATTACTGTTACTTTCCAACCTATAATACCTAGAAGACCCATCATAATTAACACTGAGAAAAAGCAACTACTTATAGGTATAAGTATCCAGATAAATTTTTTAAATACAAACCATAGTGTAATTATTATAAAAATAAAAACACCAATTCCAAAAACTATAATATCATTTTTGATAAATGAGATCATGTCATCAGCTATCATGGGAATACCTCCTAAAAATATTTCGGAATTATTTTTATAAGAGGAAATGATGCTTCTAATCTCTAAAATATTTTTATGATTTTGAATTTTTAAATATTCTTTATACTCTTGTAATTCATTGCTATTAGTTTTTTGTAACTCTTTTAGTTTTTTATCATTTTTGATATTAACTATTATTCCACTTGTGCTTCCATCTTCACTTATCACAAAATTTTTAAATACAGGACTATTTAGTATTTCATTAAAACCTCTTTTTCTGTCTATGTTTTCATCTTTAAGAGTTTTAAAGTTTTTTAATCTTTCACTTAATGGTTCGTCAGTACTATCTAATAAAGGGATATCAAGGATAGTAATTACATTTTTTACCCAATTTAATTTTTGAATATCTTTTTTGAGATTTAATAAGTCTTTAATAGAGTTTTTAGAAATAATACTTTCATAAGGTTTATAAGTTAATATTAAAAAATCATTAGAACCATAAGTTTCATTAATTGTTCTTAAATACTTTAGGTCTGGATCATTATCTAATAAAAGAGTATCAGAAGATGCGTCTAACTTAAAATCTTTTGAATAAAATCCAAAAAAAGCGAGAAGAATTACCAAAATAATAAATATTGTCTTTGGTTTTCCTATTAAATTTTTTTGATAAAAATTCGCTAACATTCAATATTAGCTTATATATTTTATATTAGTTATTTTGAATATCTTTAAATTTTGTGAACATTGCTTCAAATTCAAGCATTATATTACCTGTAGGGCCATGTCGCTGTTTACTTATAATTATTTCCGCCAAATTTGAAACTTCATTCATTTTTGCTTGCCATTCAGCATGCTCTACAGTTGCTGGTCGTGGTTCTTTTCTTTCTAAATAATAAGCTTCTCTGTAAACGAACATAACTACATCAGCATCCTGTTCAATTGAACCCGATTCTCTTAAATCTGATAATTGAGGTTTTTTATCATCTCTTTGCTCTACTGCTCTAGACAATTGAGACAAAGCTACAACTGGAACTGAAAGTTCTTTAGCTAAAGCTTTTAAACCTTGGGTTATTTCAGATATTTCCTGAACTCTTCCTTCTTTAAAATTTGAAGCTTTCATTAACTGAATATAATCTATAACAACCATATCTACTCCATATAATCTTTTTATTCTTCGTGCTCTATTACTTAGAGCAGCTATACTTATTGCTGGAGTCTCATCTATATAAAGTGGTAACTCAGATATATTCTTTGATGTTTCTATAAATTTATCAAATTCTTCGTCAGAAATTCTTCCTCGTCTAATATCATTTGATTTTATTCTTGATTGTTCCGCAAGTATTCTGGTTGATAATTGTTCTGAAGACATTTCAAGGGAAAAAAATGCTATAGAGGTTTTTTTTCCACTTTCTTGAATTTTTTTTGCAGCATTAAATGCAATATTGGTTGCTAGCGCAGTTTTACCCATCGAAGGTCTTCCAGCAATAATTACTAAATCAGATTTGTGCAATCCACCAAGTCTATCATCTAAATCAGTTAAACCTGTGGGAACACCAACGATACCCTGATCGTTTTTATATGCATTTGAAGCCATTTCAATCGTTAATTTCATTGCTTCATCAAATTTAACTAGCGAAGAATTAAACGAACCTTTTTCTGCTAGATCAAAAAGAGCTTTTTCAGAATTTTCAATTATTTTTTGCCCGTCCAAATCTAAATCATTAAGTTTTGCTGTGTCTATTATATTTTCAGAGATTTTAATTAATTCTCTTTTTACATATAAATCATATATTAATTTTGAATATTCTATAGCTTGTCTTGAGGAAGTAGAAAATTTTGTAATTTTCACTAAATATTCTGGTATATTTAATTCATCTTTCTGATTTTCAAAATAATTTTTTAGGGTAATTGGATTTGCCAGCATTCCAGTATAAATAAGTTTTTCAATTGCACTAAAAATTTTTTGGTGCATAGGATCAAAAAAATTTTTACTTGAGAGTAAAATATTTATTTCATCAAAAATTTCATTTGTTAGTAAAATTGATCCAATTACAGATTGTTCTGCCTCAATATTATTCGGGGGTTCTTTTGTACTATCTTTAACTAAATTTAATGATTTGAGCATAAAACTAATTAATGAAAAATATATAAACTCTCAAGCGTAAAGTTTTACTGGGGAAAATTTTGTATAAACTACTTAATATTTTCCTCAGAAATTACTTTGATAAATATATATGATTGAACTTCAGAATGTAGGTTAAGTATGACTTTAAAAGTTCCAAGAGCTTTAATCTCTTTTTCTGGTTGAATCATAGAGGGATTAATTTTTACATTTTCAATTTCTTCTAATATTTTTGCTATTTCAGTAGGTTTAACTGATCCATAAAGCTCTTTATTTTCTGTGCTTAATTTTTTAACTTTATATTCTTTTTTAAATAGTTTTTCTTGAATTTCCTTAGCTTCTTTTTTTCTTTCAAGGTCTTTTTTGTTTAATTCTTGTTTAATTTTTTCAACTTCTTTAATATTAACTTTAGAAGCGAATAAAGCTTTTTTTTTTGATATTAAATAGTTTCTCGCAAAACCTCTTTTTACTTCAACTATATCTCCAATTTCTCCTAACTTTCTGAGATTTTCTAATAATATTACTTTCATTAAACTAAAGCTAAGTTCCTTGCTCTTTTTATAGATAAAGATAGCTCTCTCTGTTTCTTTTGACTTACTGAAGTTATCCTTGATGGCAAAATTTTTCCATTCTCTGAAATATATTTTTTTAAAAGTTTAATGTTTTTATAATCAACTTTTGGTGCATCTTTTCCAGAAAGCGGACATTTTTTTTTAAATCTAAATTTTTGGGGTTGAAAAACACTTAATTTTGTAAAACTATTTTGTCTATTTTTTTTTTGATTTTTTCTATTTTTCATATTAATTCAGCTCTCCATCTTGTTTTCTTTTATCATTTTTTTCAAAATAGTTTGTTTCTAAATCAAATTTCTTAACTCTTATGGTTAAAAATCTTAGCAAATTTTTATCTATTTTTTCATTTTTTTCTAATTCTAAAATAGTTTTTTTACTTCCTTTTAATTTAAAATGAATATAGTTGCCCTTGCTATTTTTTTTTATTAAATAAGAAAGATTAAGCAATCCCCAATTTTCTGTCTTAACTATGCTGCCTTCAAATTTTTCTACAATTTTTGTATATTTTTCTTGAATTTGGTTCAATTGTGATGAACTGATGTCTTGTCTTGCAATGATCGTATGTTCATATAAGTGCATAATATCCTTTTAAAAAAAAGAGGATATACTATTATAAATTTTGAAATACAACACAAAAAACAGATAAGTTATAAATAATTTTCTATGTTTTCAGTAATATTTCCAGGTCAAGGCTCTCAATCAGTTGGTATGGGGAGAGATTTATATAATAATTTTGCATATATAAAAGAATTATTTCAAAAAGCTGATGAAATTTTAGGACTTAAAATAAGCGACAAAATTTTAAATGGACCAAAAGATGAATTAGATCGAACAGAAAATACACAACCGGCAATATTTTTAGTTAGTTTTTCAATAATTGAACTTATTAAAAGAGAAACTGATTTAGATTTATTTAAAGCAAAATATTTTGCCGGACATTCTCTTGGAGAATATTCAGCTTTAACTGCAAGTGAATCATTGAAATTTGAACAGACACTAAAAATTTTACAAGATAGAGGAAAAGCAATGCAATCTGCAGTTCCCAAAGGAGAAGGTGGAATGTTGGCTGTTCTTGGTGCAGATATAGAAAAAATTAATCAAATAATAAAAAATAATTATAAAAATTACACATGTTATATAGCTAATGATAATTCAAATGGTCAACAAGTAATAAGTGGAAAAATTAAGGACTTAAATTTGTTCAGCGAAGATCTAAAAAAAAATAATATTAAAAATATAAAATTACCAGTTAGCGCACCTTTCCATTGTCATTTAATGAAACCAGCCACAAATATAATGAAAGATATTATAATGAAAACTGATTTCAAAAATCCAAAAAATGCCATAGTTTCAAATGTAACAAGTACAGAAATAACAAAATCTTTAGAAATAAAAGATTTGTTAATAAAACAAATTGAAAGTCCTGTTAGGTGGAGAGAAAGTGTTGTTTATATGATAAATAATAGTGTAAAAACATTTATTGAAATTGGACCAGGAAAGGTATTATCTGGACTCGTTAAAAGAATAGAAAAAAATATAAATTTAATATCTATTAATGAATTTGAAGATTTAAAAAAAATTAATGATCAATTTTAAAAATAAAAAAATATTAATTACAGGAGCAACCGGCGGAATTGGATATTCTTTAGTGAAAAAATTTGTTTCATTAAATGGAAATATTCTAGCAACAGGAACTAAAGAAGAAAAATTAGATTCTTTAAAAAATGAATTTTCAAATATAAATATCACTAAATTTGATATTTCAGATCATTCAAAAATCGAAGAATTTATAGAAGATGCTTCATCTAAACTATCTGGTATAGATATTTTAATTAATAATGCAGGTATAAATTTAGATAATTTGTCTTTAAGAATGAAAGATAACGAATGGAAAAAAGTTATAGATATTAATTTAGGATCTACATTTTTTTTATGCAAATACGCAATAAAGAAAATGTTAAAAAATAAATTCGGAAGAATTATAAATATAACTTCAATAGTTGGTCATACTGGAAATTTAGGACAATCAAATTATTCAGCTTCAAAAGCTGCAATTATTGGAATGTCCAAAAGTTTAGCTATAGAATATGCAAAAAAAAATATAACAATTAATTGTGTTTCTCCTGGTTTTATCCAATCAAAAATGACAGAAAATATTAATGATAATATAAAAGAATTATTAATTTCCAAGATACCAATGTCAAGACTGGGTACTGGAGAAGATGTATCAAATGCAGTTGCTTTTTTATCCTCTGAAGCAGCTTCTTATATTACAGGTGAAACTATACATGTTAATGGAGGCATGTATATGGCTTGACAAAGTTGATTAATAATCTAATAACGAAATTATAACAAAAAGGATTAATATGTCAGATGATGTTTCAAATAAAGTAAAGAAAATAGTTGCTGACCACTTAGGAATAGAAGAAGCAAAAGTAACTGAAGAATCAAGTTTTATAGACGACTTAGGCGCCGATAGTTTAGACACAGTTGAATTAGTAATGGCATTTGAGGAAGAGTTTGGATCAGAAATTTCCGATAGCGAAGCTGAAAAAATTTTAACTGTTGGAGATGCAATAAAATTTATAGAGAGTAAAGCAAATTAATTTTATTAAAATATAGATGTCCTCAATTAAAGATGGGATAATGGTCGTATTATCATCGCCATCTGGTGCAGGAAAAACAACCTTAGCAAAGAAAATTGCAGAAAAAAAGAAATTTGTAATTTCTATTTCATATACTACCAGGACGCCTCGATCAAAAGAAATTAATGGAGAGGATTACTATTTTGTAAAAAAGGAAAACTTTGAAAATTTAATTAAAAAAAGTGAATTTTTAGAATATGCAAAAGTTTTCGATAACTATTATGGCACATCCAAAAAAAAAGTATTAGAAAGTCTTAAAAAAGGCAAAAGTGTTCTTTTTGATATTGATTGGCAGGGAACTGAGCAAATTAAAAAACAAAATCTTAATTTCGAATTAATTACATTTTTTATCTTACCACCAAGTAAAGAAGAGTTGCTAAATAGGCTTTCAAATAGAGAAAATAATGATGAGTCAATTATAAAAAAAAGAATGGAGCAATTCGAACAAGATGTTTTACATTGGAAAGATTATGATTTTGTTGTTATTAACGATAATCTAAATGCATGTTTTGACGAAATAATTAATTTAATTAACTTAAAAGTAGTAGGAAAAAAAATAAGCTACGATAGAAAAAAAATTGAAGATCATATAAAAATATTACAAGTTTGACTTTTCGTATTCACTACACAAATTAAAATATACTATTGGGTCTAGGTTTTGAGGTCTTTTGTTAGGATCTATTTTAAGTTTTTCAGCAATTTTTTCATAATCTCCAAAAATAATTTTAAGTGGTTTTTTTATCATTTTTCTTCTTTGATTAAAAAAAATCTTAGTAATTAGTTCTAAATTTTTAGGATTTTTTATTTTAAAAAAATTTTTTTTTGGTTCAATAAGAAGAAGTGTGCTTTTTACTTTGGGTGATGGAAAAAAACAACTTGGATTTATATCAATTATTTTTTTAATATTTAATTTCCAATTTGATAAAACTGCCAATCTTCCATAATTTTTACTATTTGTTTTAGCAATAATTCGTTCTGCCACTTCTTTTTGAAACATCAAAATTGTTTTTTTAAATATATTGTTTAAATTTTTTAATTTTATCCATTTTACCAATATCTGAGTTGAAATATTGTAAGGCAAGTTTCCAAAAACAATAATTTGCTTATCATTCAAACCAGACTCATCAATATCCAATATATCTTTATTAATTAATATAATATTATTTTTGAATTTTCTTAACAATTCTTCTGCTAAAATTTTATCTTTTTCTATAACAATTATTTTTTTTGGTTTTCGTAAAATAATTTCATTGGTTAAATTTCCTGTTCCTGGACCTACTTCTAAAATTGTATCTTTGTTACCTATATTTCCTGCGTTAACTATTAATTTAATTATATTTTTATCTATTAGGAAATTTTGACCTAAACTTTTTTTAGGCTTTAACTTCATTTTATTTTTTTTAAAAAATTAATAATTGAAAAAAGAGATTGTGGATCAGAAATATTTTTTCCATACATTTCGCTATTTGGACCGTGGTCTGGAGATATTCTTAAAAAAGGAAGACCTAATGAGATATTAATTGCATCAAATTTAAATAAAGTTTTTAAAGGTGTCAGAACTTGATCATGATACATGCCAATAACTATATTGTATTTTTTAAGATTTTTATTAATGAAAAAAGTGTCTGTAGAAAAAGGTCCATCAACATTAATTCTTTTTTTTTTTAAGACTTTTATAGCCGGAGAAATAATCTTATCTTCCTCGCTAAAATAACTTGTACTTTCACAATGCGGGTTAAGTCCCAGCATTGCAATTTTTGCATTTTTTTTGATTGTTTTTTTGTAAAAGTTATTAATTTCTAAAACATTATTTATTATTTTTTCTTTTGTTAAATTCTTACTTACACTTTTAATTGGCAGATGAGTTGTAATAGGAGAAACAGATAACTTTGGATTGAATATTAACATTACAGGATTTTTTTTAGATTTTATTTTTTTTGATATAAATTCAGTAATTCCTAAATACTTTTTATTTAAGAAATCCTTTTTTGAAATAGGCCCATTTATTAGTGTATTTATTTTTTTTTTTTTAATTAATTCAAAAGCAATTTTAAAACATTTAGATATATAATTTGAAGAAAATGAAGAAATTTTATTTATTTTATTTTTAAAATTCAAATCTACATTAATTATATTTATTGACATATTTGTTAGATTTAAATTACTAATATCTTTTTTTTTAATTTCATTGAATTTTATTTTATATTTAAGCTTTTTCATTTGAGTTTGAAAAACTTTGGTTGATCCTATTAAAATGAGTGGTCTTCTAAAATTTTTAAGTATTTTTGATTTATATAGTTTAAATAATATTTCAGAGAAAATACTATAAGGTTCTCCTGCGACTATTATAATAGGTTTAGTTTTCATGTATAATTAAATTACTTTTTATCTTTTTAAAATGTATAGAGGAAAATTCATTTAATTGCTTATTTTTTTCAAATGATATTGCTTTTTTATATTCTTCGTTAAAATCGAAATTTTTTGATTCATTTTTAATTTCATTAATTTTTATAATTAAGAAACCACCTGGTACAATTAATGGATTTGAAAATTCGCCGACCTGTATTTTTTTAATTTCTTTTAATAGCTGAGATGATAATTGGTTTTCATTTACCCATCCAATTTTTCCTCCATTTTTAGAACTTTCTGAAATACTGTAAATACTTGCAGTACTTTCAAAGCCAATGTTTTCAATACTTTTTTTTATTTTTGAAAATTTTTTATTTAGATTTTCTTTTTTATCAATTTGAAA
Source organism: uncultured Pelagibacteraceae bacterium (assembly GCA_902568975.1). Classification (GTDB taxonomy): domain Bacteria; phylum Pseudomonadota; class Alphaproteobacteria; order Pelagibacterales; family Pelagibacteraceae; genus Pelagibacter. The sequence continues at coordinate 23,473 of CACFSO010000004.1, read as the reverse complement.
AATTAATTCTAATAAATAATAAGATTTTATTAATTGACTTTCCTTTTTAATTTTTGATATTCTTTTTTTAATTTCATCCTCGTTTATTTTCATTTTATTTGAGTATTTTCTCAAAATTAACTCATTCCAAAGCGCTTCTATTAAAAGCTTATCTTTAAACTCGTCTACATTTAAATTTTTCTCATTTAAAAAATTAAAAAAAGATTCATCGTCAATAAATCCTAAATTTTTGTAAAACCTATCAAGCAATTGTTTTGAATGAATTTTTTGTTTTTCAAAGTCATACTGTTTTTTAACTTCAATTAATTTGACTTTTTCCTTAACAATAGATTCTTTTGAAAATTTCAAAATTTCACTCTTTTCAAGTTGATCCATGTTTTTATTAAAAGCCATAAGATAATTAGCTTCTTTTTCAATATCTAGATTTGTAACGATTTCATTATTTATTTTAAATAAAATTTTGCCAATTTTAGCATTACTTAAGTTATTAAAAAAAATAAAAAAAATAATAATAAAAATAATTTTCACTAGTTTTTATCTTTAAACAAATTAGTTGTAGTATAAGTTGTTAAAGGAAATAAAGTTATTGAGAAGAATAAATCCTCACTAGGTTTTAAATCATTATTACTGTAGTATCTTTTTTTATATTCGATACCTGCTATTAAACAATCATTTTTATACTCATATAGCCAGTTATAATATTCAGTTAGATCAATTTTTCTATTTCTTCTAGTTGAAAAGGTTAAAGAATTACTTTCATTAAATTTCACAGTTGTATCATTTTGTAAAAATCCTTCATCATTAGGTAAATTACTTTGATCTAAAAATTTAAATTCCGTTACAAAGTTATTTAAATCTAATTTAGTTTCTAAATAATTATAGTTAATCGTACTAAAATCACTGTCTAAAGAATAGTTATATTCAAAACTTAAATGTTCTCCTGGTCTAAATATAGCATTTCCAACAATGTCGGAACCTTTGGTACCAATAGTGCTGTAAGTGGGAATATTTAAATTTTCTTCAGCTCTAAAAACCCTTGCAAATCCTGTTTCAAAGATTGCTTCACTACTGATGTCATTTCCTTCTCCGTCACTTTTTTCATTAAGATACTTTTTATAATTTAAACCTAAAGTTATAGACTCCCCTGACTCTAAAGTATCTGAGAAACCTAATCTATTAGGTGAAAAAATGCTTTCCACATCCATTCTTCTTTGCTCTGTTCTTTTATTTTTCATGTCATTAGGACTAAACATAAAGGATAATCTTGGTACTAAACTTTCATAACCTTCATTATCATATTTCATCAATGGATATTCGTAGTTTAGAACTAAAGAAGACATAATTTCTGACTGAGTTTTATCACTATATTTATTTGAATTTTCTCCAGCAGTATTAACATTTTTAAAAAGTAAATTAATTTTATTGGTTAAACCATTGTTAAAATATTTTACATTTGACTCATAGTTAATATCATTAATTATTACAGTATCTGCAACATTAGTATCATATAAGTTATGATATCCACTTGATATAAAATTCAATTCGCCATTTATATCCTTATCTAAATCAATTTTTTCTGAATAGTTATAATTAGGAAAAACATATTGATATCTATCACTTGTTTTGCCACTTAAAGTTTCATACATTTTAGCAGATGCCATTAAGCTTTTATCATCTTTCTTTAAATTTAACTCTAATGATGTTAGCAAAGTACTCATTCCTCCTGGGGCTATAAGAGGAGACTCTAATTCAAAAACTTTAAAATATGTATCGTTTGATGTTCTTTGTATTTGAATATCTAATTTACTTTCGTCATCTTCACCCTTAAAATCTGCTAAATTTAAATCAATTTCTGTCTTTGAAAAAAAATGAGTTCTTGTATCTTTTGTATTATCTACTAAATTTTTATATCCTTTTGTAATACTAAAATCAGCAACTGACTCTGAATATTTTCTAGCCTCCCGATATTCTGATTGTATTGTATACTTGTGATCAGAAAAAATCCTAGGCTTGAAAGTCATATCTTTACTTTCAGAGATTACATAAAAATATGGTACATATACCGATCTATTTAATTTTTCTGAACTACTTGTGCTTGGTTTTAAAAAACCACTTCGTCTTTTAACAGTTGGATCAGGATGAAAAAATTTGGGAAAATAAACTATAGGTATGTCATATATATTTACCCAAGCATTTTTATAAATTATATCTTTTTTTACTTTATCATGAATAATTTTTTCCGATTTTATATGCCATGGAGGACATTTACCTTCTCTAACTTGACACGATGTAAAAACACCTTTGCTAACTAAAGTTTTTTTGCTGTCAGAAATAACTGAATTTCCTTTTATTCTTGGATCGTTTCTTTCCTCTTTGAATATATCTTTGTGCAAATATAATGAAATATCTTTACCAATTAATTTTTTATTTTTAGTATCTAATAATAAATCAGTAATATCGTATTTATCCCTATTTTTGTCTTCCAGTTTTGCTTTGGGAGAAGTTAAAAAACTATTATTCAAATTATAATTAAAACTATCTAAATCATAGTAATTTTTTTTATTATCATTTATCTTTGTCCTTTGATTTGAATACAATTCATTTTCTTTACGTAAAAAAACTAAGTTATAAGTATCTGCTTCGTAATTATTGTCAAAATTTACAAAGGTTTTTCCTATAGAATATATTTTATCTATTTTTTTTTCATAAAAGAATTCATTTCCATTTATAATAATATTTTTTTTATGATCTATAATGCTTACATTTCCAAAAACTCTAAGTATTAAATCTTTCTTTTTGTATTCAAAAAAATCAGCAATTATTTCGACATCATCATCTGAGATTACTTTACCTCCATTTATACCTTTGTAAAAATTACCATTTTCTTCAATTTGAATTTCAGTAAACTCAAACTTAAATTCATCAGAAAAAGAATTATGATTTAAAAAGAAAATAAATAATAAAGCGAAATATAATAAAAAATTATTTTTCATTAATTCTGACTGTGTTTAATAAACAAAATAAAGATAAAAATAACATAGGTAGCCAAATAGATAATTTTATTGAAATAATTTCATTTATACCCATCGTATTTATAAAATAGTTTACATAATATACAACTACAGAAATAGAAACACCTATAACAACATTAAAAATAACATTTCTATTATATTTTATTCTGAACATAAGTATTGCAGATAAAATTGTCATTAAACTTACAAATAGAGGAAGAGATAATATTTTATTGAGATGGGAGTCAATTTTATCTAGAGAATAGTTTAATTTTTTATAATCATTTCTCAATTCAAATAACTTATATAAACTTAATGAGGATAAATTAGAAAAAATATTATTTATTTTGTCTAAATTAAAATTCGAATTAAATAATAGCTTATTTTTAAAGTAATTTTCATTATTTATCGAAACATTTGCATCTTCGATTATCCATTTAAAATCAGATATATCTGCTTTTTTTCCTATAATATTTTTTTCAATTTTTCCATTTTCATTAAATTGAGTTATAGATACATTTATTAGAAAGTTTCCTGAAATTTTTTCAGCATTAATAATATTTTTAAATTCTCCAATCTCATCTTTTATAAATAAACCATTATTAGTTACTACTGCTAAGAATTTTTTATCCTCTATCATTGAATTTTTAATTTTTAAGTAGTTATTTTTTAAATTAGAAGATAATTCATAAAACACAAAAATTATAAAAATACCAACAAAAAATGAGGTAATAGCAATAGTTATTAGTAGTTTTGTATTTTTAATTCCTGAGTATTTAAATATTTGGATTTCATTATTTTCAATTAAGGAAATAAAAAAAAATTGAGTTGCAATTAAAAAGATAAACGGAAAAACTTCAAACACAACTGATGGAGAATTTAAAAATGTTAATATAATTGGTAGATAGAATCCTTCATTTTTTCCTTGAAGGAAATTTATTTCATCTAGAATATTAATTACTAAAATTAAGGAAAAAAAAATTGAAAAAATAAGAATTAATTTTCCTAAAAAGAGTTTAATTATATATTTATTATATGTAGAAAATATCATTTCAAGACCCTAATTCTTAAATAAAAATAATTTGCTAAAAAGATTATAAATGGCACAGAAATTAAAATTACATTATTTATATAATTTGAATTTATTAATCTAATGAATGACTCCGATAAAATTAAAATTATTAACCCATAAATTGTAATAAAATTTCTAAAATTAATATAATTTTTTTGGTTCTTCGATTTAATTATAAGAAGAAGAGCAATCAAAGCTAACACTGGAATAAATATTGGTGTAATCAATCGTTTATAAAGCTCCTGATGTATAGCAACTGAATTTTGAATTCTACAATTTTCAAATAAAGCCTTCTCTTTTAATTCAAAATTTTTTGTTACCTCAATACACTTAATTAACTGGTAGGTAGTATTTTCTTGTGTCTTCACCTGCTCATGAGATTGAGTATCAAATTTTGATAAATTAAATTTTGTTTTTTCAAATTTAATTTGATTTATTTTTTTATTTTTTTGATTTATTACCTCCCCATCATACAATAATAAGAATTTATTTTTTTTATCTGAAAAAAAATTACCTCTTTTAGCAACTATTATTTGTGAATTATTACTATCTCTAAACTCTTTTAAATATATATTATTTAAATTTCCCTCTTGATCTTTATTTTCTACAAATATTGTTAAATTTAAAATGGTATCTATAAATTGTTTTTCTTTAATAAGTTGTTGAAAAAGATCAATATTTGAATCTCTAATATAAGATCTTGCCTTGTTTTGAGAATATGGAACTATGTAGCTTGTTAAAATTAATTGTATAAATAAGTATAATAATGAAAAAAGTAATACAACCTTAGTAAAAGTATTTTTTTTAATACCATAATTCCAATAAATAATTAATTCATTATTATTTTCATACTTAACAAGAATATAGATTAAACTTATAAAAAAAATAAAAGGAAATATTTTACTTACAATTTTTGGTATATTTAAAAGTGAATATAAAAAATACACTTTAAAGCTATGGCCATCTTCGGTCACAAAATCTAAAAAATTTACCGCTTGAGCTACCCAAATTATCAAGGATATGCTTATAATTGATAAAACAAAAAAGGAACTGCAGTCAAATCTCAGTTTTTTAAATATAATATTTCTCATTGAATTGCTAAAAAAAGTATTTATATACTTTCAACCTATAATATATTTAATACAAATGGCTTTAAAAATAAAATATTTTGATGGCAAAATTGGTACCTCAAAGAACATAGGTCTTTTTTTAGGAAAGGACTCAAAACTTTCAGATTTTAAAGGGATTTTTGACGATAAAATAAATCAAAAAATAGTTAAATTTTTGAAAAGTAATAAAAAAACCAAAGTAGACAAAATTTTTTCATTTAACCTAGAATTTGATCAACAATTAATAATGATCTTAATAGTAAAGAAAAATGGAGAATTACAATCTGAGAAACTAGGCGCTAAGTTTTATGATTATATAAAAAATAATAATTTAAATAATGTTTTGGTTTTAGGTTCAAATTTTTCTTCAGTTAAGAATAATATTAGATTTAATGAATTTATGCATGGCGCTGAATTAAAAGCTTACGAATTTGATTTGTATAAAACAAAGAAAAATAAAAAAGATATAAATATTAATATTTTAAAAAGTAAAAACCAGATTGATTCAAAAATTAAATATAAATTAGATGCAGTTTTAAACGGTGTTAATTTTACAAAAGATTTGGTGTCTGAACCAGGAAATATATTGCATCCAGATGAATATGCAAAAAGATTGCTAAAATTAAAAAAATTTGGATTAAAAGTAACCGTTTATGATGAAAAAAAATTAAAAAAATTAGGATGTAATGCTTTACTTGGAGTTGGGCAGGGAAGTATTAGGGGGTCTTATTTAGTTACAATGGAATGGAATGGAAATAAATCTAAATCTAAACCTTTGGCATTTGTAGGAAAGGGAGTTTGTTTTGATACTGGAGGAATATCTTTAAAACCTGCAAGATTTATGGAAGATATGACATATGATATGGCAGGGTCAGCTGTAGTTGTAGGTTTAATGAAAAATTTTGCACTTAGAAAAGCAAAGATAAATGCTGTAGGCGTTGTTGGTCTTGTTGAAAACATGCCAGGAGGTAATGCTCAAAGACCTGGAGATATTGTCAAATCTTATAGCGGAAAAACAATTGAAGTTTTAAATACTGATGCAGAAGGGAGATTGGTACTTGCGGATGCATTAAGTTTTACTGAAAAAAAATTTAAACCTAATTTTATTGTTGATCTTGCAACTCTTACAGGAGCAATAGTTGTTTCATTAGGATCGGAATATGCAGGACTTTTTTCAAATAACGATAAATTATCAAAAGAAATTTTTGAAGCTGGAGAAAAAGTTGATGAGAAAGCTTGGAGATTACCACTACATAAAAATTATGATAAACTTATGGACTCAAAAAATGCAGATATGCAAAATATAAATTATGTAGGAGGTGCTGGCTCAACAACAGCTGCGCAGTTTCTACAAAGATTTATTATTAATAAAACACCATGGGCACATCTAGATATAGCTGGTATGGCATTTTCAAAATATGCTGGAGCTCTAAACTCAGGTGGAGCAACAGGATATGGAGTAAGATTATTAAATAAGTTTGTAGAAGATAACTATGAGTAATTTAGAACAAACTCTATCAATAATTAAACCTGATGCAGTTGAAAGAAATCTGTCTAATGAAATAAAAAAAGAATTTATAAAAAATGATTTTCAAATATTAAAAGAAAAAAAAATTCAAATATCAAAAATAGAGGCTGAAGAGTTTTATAAAATTCATCAAACCAAACCTTTTTATAACGATTTATGTGATTATTTATCATCAGGCCCAATTATTGTTATGGTACTAGAAAAAAATAGTGCAGTAAGTGAAAATAGAAAGTTAATGGGAGCAACAGACCCAAATAAAGCAGAGCCTGGAACACTTAGAAAAAAATATGGAATATCTATAGATAAAAACTCAGTACATGGTTCTGACAGTGTAGAAAATGCTAAAATTGAAATAGATTTTTTTTTTAAAAATTAGCAATAAATTTTGATATAGCTTTGGGATATAACTTATGTTCATATTGTAAAATTCTTTTTTTTAAACTAACAGGAGTATCATTTCTAAAAACTTTGACTTTTTTTTGCATAATTATTTTACCAGAATCTAAGCGACTGTTAACCAAGTGTACTGTACAACCAGAATAATTTTCTTTATTTTTTATAACTTTTTCATGTGTATTAAGACCTTTATATTTAGGAAGTAGAGATGGATGGATATTTAAAATCTTTCCGTTAAATTCTTTCAAGAATTTATTTGATATAATCCTCATAAAACCTGCAAAACAAATCAAGTTTATTTTTTTTTTTTTTAGCAGCTTTAAAGCAAATTTTTCTGCTTTATATTTTTTACTGTAATTAATTATGGAAAAATCAATATTATAGCGTTTAGCGTATTTCAAGCCGGGTGCTTTTTTGTCTGATAAAACTAAGTCTACCTTAAAAGTTGATTTTTTATTTTTTGAATACTCAATTAGTGATTTTAAATTAGAACCTTTTCCAGAAATAAATACCGCTATATTAATTTTATTTATTCCAATTAATTTGACCATTTATATTTACTTTTTCTTTTCCGTTAGAAATTTTTCCAATAACATAGGGTTTATATTTTTTTATAAAATATTTTTTAACTTTATTTAAATTTTTAGCCTCAATTATTATGCAAAAACCTACACCACAATTAAAAGTTTTTAACATTTCACTGTTCGAAATTCCTTTTTCTTGAATCCATTTAAAAATTAATTTTGTTTTTATCATATCTAAATTAATATCCGCAGACAATCCTGTGGGAATTATTCTTTTTATATTTTCTGACAATCCACCACCTGTAATATTTGCACATCCATTTATCAAATTTTTATCCACCAATTTTAATATTTCGTTCACATAAATTTTCGTTGGTTTTAAAAACTCGCTTCTCAAAAAATTATTTTTTTTTAAATTAATTTTTTTTTTTTTTAAAATATACCTTACTAACGAAAATCCATTTGAATGTATTCCATTTGAAGGAATAGCTAAAATTAAATTATTTTTCTTTATTTTTTTATTGTTAAGAATTTTGTTTTTTTCAACTAAGCCTACTGCAAACCCAGCAACATCAAATTTATCTTTAGAATAAGTTCCTGGCATTTCTGCAGTTTCACCTCCAACTAATGAACAGCCTGAAATTTTACAACCTTTATATATTCCTTTAATAATTGTTTTAAGCTTTGATAGATTGATTTTATTTATTGAGATGTAGTCTAAAAAAAATACCGGTCTAGCTCCTTGAACAATCAAGTCATTTACGCACATAGCAACTAGGTCTATCCCTATTGTATTAAATTTTTTTAATATGTTAGCTATCTCAATTTTTGTCCCAACACCGTCAGTACTTGCAACTATCTTAGGATTTTTTAAATTATTTGGGATGTTATATATAGAGCTAAAACCACCTATATTCTTAAATTTACCATTTTTTTCTGATTTTCTAGTTAAAGATGATATGAAATTTACAAATTTATCTGCTGCTTTTATATTAACTCCACTTTTAGCATATGATAATTTGTTATTTTTCATTAGAATTATTTATGTTTTATAAAAAAAAAAAAAATCAATTTATTTTTTATATATTTTTTTTTATTATCTTTCTATTTTTAATTAAGTTTTCCACAAATAATGCATTAGCAAAAACTTATAAAATTAAAGATATTGAAGTCTCTCAATCTTTTGAAACAAACTTTAAAAAATTAGAAATTATTGATGAGGCGATTTACAAAGCTTTTATTGAACTAATATTTAAAATTACTCTTTCTAAAGATCAAAACAAGTTAAAAAAAATCAACTCTAGCAAAATTAAACAATTAGTAGATTCATTTACAATAACTGATGAAAGATTTATTGAAGATAAATATTATGCTAATTTTGACGTTGATTTTGAAAAAAAAGAAGTATTTAGATTTTTAGAAGAAAAAAATATTTTTCCATCAATTCTTGATGAAAAAACTCTCTTAATTTTACCTATACTCTACGACATCAACGCTAATGAAGTATTTTTTTTTAACAAAAACGAGTTTTATAATAATTGGAATATTAAAAATGAAAAATATTACTTGTTAAATTATGTTTTGCCAAATGAAGATATTGAAGACATATCTTTTATAAAAAGTAATATAGATAATATAGAAGATTATGATTTTTTAGAAATAATTTCTAAGTATAATTTAAAAGATTATATTATTACTATTTTTTTTAAGACAGAAGAAAAAATAAGGTGCCTTTCAAAAGTAAATTTAAATAATAAACTAGTAATTTTAAATAAAGAATTTATTAATCTTAATCTTAAAGAGGAATCAGATATGTCCAAGATGATTGAAGATCTTAAAATTGATTATGAGGACCAATGGAAAAAAATAAACCAAATAAATACTTCTATAAAGTTACCTTTAACACTTCATTTAGAATCGAAAAATACCGAATTAATTTTAAGATTAACTGAAGTATTAGATAATTTAGACTTAGTTTCAAAACATTACATAGATAGATTTTCAAGTAGTTCTATAGTTTATAAAATAATCTATAGTAGCACTCCAGATAAATTTATTTCAGAAATTGAATCTAATGGTTTTAAAATTGATTCTTCAAAAAAAAATTGGAAAATTAAATGAGAGAATTAAACCAACTTCTTTTAAATTTTAATTATAAGCAAAATTTTAAATATGATGATTTTTACGTAAGCGACAGTAATTATTATGCATTTAAATTAATTGACAAATGGCCATACTGGGAAAAGAAAATATTAAATATATATGGAGAGAAATACTCAGGAAAAACCCATCTTGCTAATATTTTTAAAAAAAAAAATAATGGAATAAGAATAAATGAGAGTGAGCTAACTAACGAAAATTTAAAAAATTTTAAATTATATGAAAATATAATACTTGATAATTTTACAAATAATTGTGACGAAAGATTATTATATTCATTATTTAATTTAATTGATCAGGATAATAAATATTTATTGATAAATTCATTAATTCCAATAAATGAAATTAATTTTCATTTAGAAGATTTAAAATCAAGATCAAAAAATTGTCTTTTTGCTAAAATTGATAGTCCAGACGACGATTTAATGTTTGCAATTATATTGAAAAACTTTTCAGACAGACAAATAAAAATAGATAAAAAACTCATTGATTTTATAATTAAAAGAATTGATAGATCGTATGGTAAAATAGCTGATTTTATATATAAGATAGATGAATTGAGTTTAAAAAGAAAGAAGCCAATTAATTTTAAAACAGTAAATGAAATATTAAAGGTATAAATTGAATAAATATAGAACTCATACATGTGGTGATTTAAATAAAAATCATAAAGATAAGAAAGTAATTCTTTCAGGGTGGATTAATAAAAAACGTGATCATGGTAATTTATTGTTTATTGATTTAAGAGATAATTATGGAATTACACAGTGTGTTATTGATAAAAAGAATTCAAATTTTAATGTTCTAGAAAAACTACAATTAGAAACTGTAATAAAAGTTGAAGGTAATGTAATTGAAAGAAGCAAAGAAACTGTTAATAATGAAATATCTACGGGAGAAATAGAAATATCAATTCAAAATTATGAAGTACTAGGTTATACAAAAGAACTCCCACTTCCAGTATTTAGCGATCAAGAATATTCTGAGGAAATAAGATTAAAGTATAGATTTTTAGATTTAAGAAGAAAAAAAATTCATGAAAATATTATTTTAAGATCAAAAGTTATCTCATTTATAAGATCAGAAATGGAAAAATTAGGTTTTTTAGAATTTCAAACACCAATTTTAACCTCTTCTAGCCCAGAAGGAGCAAGAGATTTTTTAGTACCTAGTAGGCTAAATCCTGGAAAATTTTATGCTCTACCTCAGGCACCTCAACAATTTAAACAATTAATAATGGTATCAGGTTTTGACAAGTATTTCCAAATAGCTCCATGTTTTAGAGATGAAGATGCAAGAGCTGACAGAAGTCCTGGAGAATTTTATCAATTAGACCTTGAAATGTCTTTTGTTGAGCAAGAAGATGTTTTTAAAGTAGTAGAAAAATTAATGACTAATTTATTTAGAAATTTTTCTAAAAAAAAATTATTATATGATCAATTTCCAAAGATTAAATATAATGATGCTTTGTTAAAATATGGTACTGATAAACCTGATCTTAGAAATCCATTATTGATTTTTGATATTACTCAAATTTTTGAAAGAGAAGATGTAAAATTTGATATATTTAAAAAACTCGTAAAATCAGGATCTGTTGTAAGAGCTATTATAACAAAAAATACTAAGAATAAATCAAGAAGTTTTTTTGACAATATCGACAAATGGGCCAAAGAACAAGGATCATCAGGCTTAGCATACTTTACTTTCGATGAAGAAAATAAAATTATAGGTAAGGGACCTATAGGAAAATTCTTCTCAGAAGAATCACTAAAGCAAATAATGAAAATTACTTCAGCTGAAATAGGAGATTCTATATTTCTTTCTTGTGGAAAATTAGATGAAGTTGAAAAAATTATGGCCTTAGCGAGACAAAAAATAGGTAATGACTTAAATGTTATTAATAAAGATTCTTTCGCGTTTTGTTGGATAGTTGATTACCCAATCTTTGAAAAAGACGTAATAACAAAAAAAATAAAATTTAGTCATAATCCTTTTTCTATGCCACAGGGAGATATAAAAAATCTTGATTTTTCAAAGCCATTAGATCTTAAAGCTTTTCAATATGATATAGTTTGCAATGGAATAGAGTTATCATCGGGAGCGATTAGAAATCATATTCCAGAGTTAATGTACAAATTATTTTCCATAGCTGGATATGATAAACAAACAGTAGATAAAAAATTTAGCGGCATGATAAATGCTTTGAGTTATGGAGCGCCTCCTCACGGAGGAATAGCACCTGGGATTGATAGAATAGTAATGCTTTTGGCAGAAGAAATTAATATAAGAGAGGTTACAATGTTCCCAATGAACCAAAATGCACAAGATTTATTGATGAACGCACCTTCTAAAGTTAGTGATGAACAATTAAAAGAATTAAATTTGAAATTTCTAAAAAAATAAATAGTTTTACTTATTTTTTCCCTTTTAAATTAATTCTTATATCTGATAAATCAACCAATTTTCTTTTGTAATTACTCCTTACAAATCCCTTACTAGTAATATCTTTTACTATTTTTAAGAATTTGCTTTGATCTTCAGTTACTTCTTCGCTTAATTTTTCTACAGGTTTTTCAGAACCACCAATTGATGGTGTATGAGCCAAATCTTCTCTATTTAAATATGAAATTGCAAGTTCCCTAAAAATATAATCTAGTATAGATGTAGCGCTCAAAATTCTATCATTACCATAAACTTTTCCCGAAGGTTCAAATTTCGTTCCTACATAAGCATTTACGAATTCGTCAAGAGGAACCCCGTATTGCAAACCAAGAGAGATAGCAATTGCAAAATTGTTCATAAGGGCTTTTACTAATTCTCCTTCTTTACTTGTGTCTATAAAAATCTCTCCAATTTTTCCATCTTCATATTCACCTGTATGTAAGTAAACTTTATGATTACCAATAGTTGCTTTTTGAATATAGCCTTTACGTCTATCAGGCATTCCAAATCTATTGCTGATGCCTTCATTAATACTTTTTGCAAAAAATGGATTATTTTTTGCTGGATTTTTTGAATTATTTGTTTGTGAGGCTATATCTATCTTTTTACTATCAGGTTTAGTATGTAAATTCTTATTTTTTGCATCTAAATTCTTTGTTTTTCTATTATCTAATTTGATGTCTAATATTTCAAATTTTCCATCTTCTCTTTTCTCAAGATTTTGAATGTCAGTCTCATTTATATCATCCAAGTAATGACTGACTTTAATACTACAATTATAGTAAGTTTCTACTAAGTATTTTGACATAATGTTACCCTATTTATTTTTGAATCTTAAAACAATTATTGTATATACAAATTTAATTTTTAGTCTAATTTATTTTTTACACTTAAAAATTGAAAAATTAACTAATAATTTATGTTGACACTGTTTAAAGAAATATTCACTTGGTGGAATCGGCAAACATTAGGAACTAGATTTAAAACTTTAATTTCTGGAAAGTTAGTTGGTAGAGATAATTTAGGAAATAAATATTATCAAAATAAAAAAGGTAAAAGATGGATCATATATAATGGTGAAGTTGATGCATCAAAAATACCCGGTGAATGGTACTCTTGGATGCACTACACTAAAAATAAAATTGAAAATCAACATGAATTAAAAAAATATAGCTGGCAAAAACCACATAAATCAAATCAGACTGGAACTGAAGAAGCATACAATCCAACCCAAAATAATAATGTACCTACAAAAAAATATAAAATTTGGAAAGATTAATTTTTTCAAATTTTTTTATCTTTTCCTTGTCTTTTATATTTGTATATATCCAACAAGCCAATCAAAAGAAGATATTAATGTTGGAGAGCATATAGAATTAAATATCTTAGATAAAGTATCATCTAAAAATAACAATGTGATATTAAAGATAGGAGAGGAAAAAAAGTTTAAAAATTTATTAATTAAATCCCTTAAATGTACTAACTCTGAATTTGATGACAATCCTGAGGTTACTGCATATCTTCAAGTAAAAGATATAACTTACGAAGACAATAATAGAGTTTTCGTTTTTAATGGATGGGCTTTTTCTTCCAGCCCTTCAATACAACCTTTTGATCATCCAGTGTACGATATATGGCTTACAAAATGTTTTTAGATTAAAGAATTTTTTCGTTATCTAACCAGCTAACATTAAAATTAGACTTAACAAATTTTTCGTGAATTAAGATTTTTTTATGTAAATCTACTGTAGTTGTTATTCCTTCAATTACAAACTCATCCAAGGATCTTTGCATTCTTTGTATTGCTTCTGTTCTATTTCTTCCTTGACATATTAATTTACAAATCATGCTGTCATAATAAGGAGTTATTTTGCAACCTTGATATATTGCTCCATCAACTCTTGTTCTAAAGCCTGAAGGTTGATGACACATGCTAATAGTTCCAGGAGAAGGTTGAAAATTATTTGATGGATCTTCAGCATTAATTCTACATTCAATTGCATGGCCTCTTGGATTTATATCACTTTGTTTTAAAGCTGTATTTCCAGTAAAAGCTATCCATATTTGTTCTTTTATAATATCAATTCCTGTTACCATTTCTGTAACTGGATGTTCAACTTGAACTCTTGTGTTCATTTCTAAAAAATAAAATTTTCCACTTTCATAAATAAACTCAACTGTTCCTGCTCCTTGGTATCCAATTTGACTAACCATTTTCACTGTTTTATCGAACAAATCCTTTCTTAATTCATCGTTTAAAACAGGACTTGGTGTTTCCTCAATAAGTTTCTGATGCCTTCTTTGCACTGAGCAATCTCTTTCGTGCAAATGAACAGTGTGATTTTTTCCAGATAATACTTGAACTTCTATATGTCTTGGATTTTGAAAAAATTTTTCAATATAAACTTCGTCATTTCCAAAAAACTTTTTTGCTTCTAATTTTGCAGCTGAAAATAATTCATCAAAATTTTTCTCTTCTTTAACTATTTTCATTCCTTTACCACCACCACCACCAGCAGCCTTTATTAATACTGGGAATCCAATTTTTTTGATATTTCTTTAGCTTCACTTTTACTAGAGACCCCTCCAGCTGACCCTTCAATAACTGGCAATCCATATTTTTTTGCAATTTTTTTAGCTTCTATTTTGTCTCCCATCATTTTTATTAATTTTGATGAAGGACCTATAAATTTTATATTATTTTCTTCTAATATTTTTGCAAAAGCTGAATTTTCAGAAAGAAAACCGTATCCTGGATGAACTGCATCTGAATTAGTTAATTCTATTGCAGACATGATTGCGGGTATATTTAAATAACTATTAGCTGGTTGGTGAGAACCAATGCATACACTTTCGTCAGACAATCTAACGTGCATACTATTTCTATCTACATCAGAATGAATAGCTACTGTAGCAATACCCCATTCTTTACAAGCTCTTATTATTCGAACTGCTATTTCGCCACGATTAGCGATTAATATTTTTTTAAACATTATTCAATAATGACTATTGTTTGACCAAACTCTACAGGTTGACCATCATCAACACAAATTTTTTTGATTGTACCATCTGATGTTGAAGGGATGTGGTTCATAGTTTTCATAGCCTCAACTATCATTAATGTATCGCCTTTTTTAATTTTTTTTCCTACATCTACAAATTTTTTTGCACCCGGTTCAGGAGCTAAATAAGCCGTGCCTACAATTGGACTTTTAATAGGAGTGCCTAATTCTTCTATTTTTTCTTCTTCACTAGTTTCATTGATAAGCAAATTTTTGTCATTCAAAGATTTTTTTAAATCTTCCAAAGTTTCAATTAATTTTTTTATTATTTTCTTATCTATTTCCATTTTTAAGCAATTCTTGCATTGCATTTATGGCCAAAATATATCCATTTGCTCCAAGTCCACAAATAATTCCTGTGGCAACGTCACTTATAAGTGATTTGTGCCTGAATTCTTCTCTTTTGTATATATTAGATATATGTAATTCTATAATAGGTTTTTTAAATATATTTAAAGAGTCTCTAATGGCAACAGAGGTATGAGTAAATCCGGCAGCATTTATAATTATCCCATCGTATATATTCCTTGCGTCTTGTATTATTGTTACTATTTCTCCCTCAATATTTGATTGTCTAAAATCTAGTTTAAAATGTATTTTTTTGGCTGCATCTAAACAAATTTTTTCTAGTTCCTTAAATGTAATAGATCCATATTGAGATTGTTCTCTTTCGCCTAATAGATTAAGATTTGGTCCATTAATTATTAAAATATTATTTTTCATTTTGAATTTATATTACATGAATAAAAAAAATAAAATAAAAATAAAGGTTAATGGCAAAAATTTATTAATTGTTAAGGATTCATCTTTAAATGACTTGTTGATTAGACTTAAAATTCCAATAAATAAGGTTGCTATTGAGCTTAACAAAAAAATTATAGATAAAAAAAAAATAAAAAATATAATTTTAAAATTTAAAGATAATATTGAAATAGTTCATTTTATAGGTGGAGGGTAATGAATAGTGATCATTTAATAATTGCAAAAAAAAGATTTACCTCAAGATTAATAGTTGGAACGGGTAAATATAAAAGTATGGAAGAGTGTTCGAAAGCAATCAAAATTTCTGGAGCAAAAATAGTTACTGTAGCTGTAAGAAGAGTTAATATTCAAGATAAATCCAAACCTCTTTTAATGGACTATATTAATCCAAAAAAAATAACTTATTTACCTAATACCGCAGGCTGTTTTACATCTGAAGAGGCACTAAGGACATTAAGATTAGCAAGAAATATAGGTGGTTGGAAATTAGTAAAATTAGAAGTATTGGGAGAAAAAAAAAATTTATTTCCTGATATGATAGAAACTTTAAGATCAACAGAAATATTATCGAAAGAAGGTTTTAAAGTAATGGTTTATTGTAACGATGATCCGCTTATGGCAAAAAGATTAGAGAATGCCGGAGCTTCTGCAATAATGCCTTTAGCGGCCCCGATTGGATCAGGTTTAGGTATTCAAAATAAAGTAAATATTAAAATAATTAGAAAACAAACTAAATTACCATTAATTATTGATGCAGGACTAGGTGAATCATCTGATGCATCTATAGCAATGGAAATAGGATGTGATGGTGTGTTAGTCAATACAGCAATCGCCAAAGCTAAAAAACCATTCTTGATGGCCGAGGCAATGAAGTTTGCAGTTATAGCGGGTAGAAAATCTTACTTAGCAGGTAGAATTAAAAAAAATTTTTTAGGAAGCTCTTCCTCTCCTAAATTTGGGCTTATTTAGTTTTTTTGTATAATGTTTATTTTTTTTGAATTTTCTTTTATTTGCCGAATATTTTAAACTATTTTTATTTTTTAAATTGTTATCTCTATCTATTTTTAAATCTAATATTTTATCAATTTTTTCTGTAACTTTATTTTTTTTTGATTTCAATTGAACAGAATACTCGGATAAATTTAATTTATTTTCTGTAAAAATATTTATTTTAATCTTATTTTTCTTTTGAAAATATTTAATATCTTCTAGGAAATTTTCATTTATAAATTTATTTATTTTTTCGTTAACATAAATATCTACAATTTTAGATTTTTTTTCTATAGATTTGATTTCTACTAATTTAAGAATTTTAAGTGCAAAAGATTCATTATTTAATTGTATATTCCACTTTACACTACTTTCTCTTAAACGCTGTCTCGACATTTCTAAAAGACCGAAATTGCTAATTCTGCCAATTTGAATTCTTGCTCTATCTGCTCTACATCTTTCCTTTAATTTTCTTTCAACTTGTCTTCTATTTCCAAAATTTAACATATCAATAAAATCGATTATAATAAGACCCGATAAATCTCTTATTTTAATTTGTCTCGCTATTTCTTCTGCTGCTTCAAGGTTTGTGTCTAACGCAGTGCTTTCAACGTTTTTTTGTTTTATAGATTTTCCAGAATTAACATCGATAGAAATTAATGCCTCAGTAGGATTAATTACTAAGTATCCTCCAGATACAAGTTTGACTTCAGTTTCAAAAATTTCATAAAGTTTAGATTCAATATTTTCTTTAAAAAAAAGTGGAATTTTATCTCTATATTTTTTTATTTTTTTTACATGCTTAGGCATCATCATTTTCATATAATTTTTAGCTTTTTGATATCCATCGCTCCCTTCAACAATGATACTTTGAGTATCATCATTATACATATCTCTTAGTGTTCTTTTTATGATGTCGCTTTCTCTATGAATTAATGAAGGAGCGATTGAATTCATTGCATTATCTTTTATGCTATTCCATAATTTTAATAAATTATTTATGTCGTTTTCAATTTCATTTTTAGTTTTATTTGATCCCGCTGTTCTAACTATAATTCCTACTTCCTTTGGAATTTCAATTTGATTTAAAATATTTCTAATCTTCTTTCTTTCCACGGGATTATATATTTTTCTAGAAATTCCACCTCCTTTGGCTGTGTTTGGCATTAACACAACATATTTCCCAGCAATAGAAATGAAGGTGCTTAATGCAGCTCCCTTTAATCCCCTTTCATCTTTCAAAACTTGTACAAGTATAATTTGATTGGGTTTAATAACTTCTTGAATTTTATATCTTTTAGAAGGGAATTTTTTTTCTATCTTATTATTTTTTTCTTGTATTATTTCTTCTGGTAATTTTTCTTGAGCATCTTGATTTAATAAATCCTCTTTATCATTTAAAATATTTTCATCCTGTTTTTCGCTTTCCTTTAATAATTCTTCTCTAGCTTTTTCCTCTTCTTTTTTAATTTGTACTAAATCACTTTGAGGAAGCTGATAATAATCGGATTGAATATCATTGAATGATAAAAACCCATGCCTTTCTTTTCCGAAATCAATAAATGCAGCTTGTAAAGACGGTTCAATCCTGCTTACTTTTCCCAAATAAATATTATTTTTTATAAGAGTATTATTTATACTTTCGTATTCGTAATCCTCAATATTTTCATTTGATTTAAGTACAACTCTAGTTTCATTAGGATGCGAAGCATCAATGTATAAATTTTTTGCCATAAATTAAGATTATTTGTGTTCATTGTTTTTTATAAATTCTGTGCCTTAACATTAACAAATTCATCTAATAAATAAAACTAAAATGAGTAGAATTTTTAAAAACTTACTAATAATTATCTTTTCAATAAGTTTAGCATTTTTTATTTCAATAATTGCAGTTTTGTGGACATATTCAAACAAATTACCGGACTATAAATTTTTAAAAAACTATAAACCTCCAGTTTCAAGCAAATTGTATTCAGGAAAAGGAGAACTGGTAAGTGAATTTTCCTCAGAAAAAAGGATTTTTGTGCCATTTAATGCGATACCAGAAAAAGTTATATATTCTTTTTTGTCCGCAGAAGATAAAAATTTTTTTTCTCACCCTGGGGTTGATGCGAAAGGAGTTTTGAGAGCTACAGTAAAGAATATTTCAAATATTTTTTATTCGAAAAGATTACAAGGAGCTTCGACAATAACACAACAAGTGGCCAAAAATTTTTTACTTACGAACGAAGTAAGCATAGAAAGAAAAATTAAAGAGGCGATTTTAGCATTCAGAATTGAAAGAACTTTAGAAAAGGAAAGAATTTTAGAGTTGTATTTGAATCAAATTTATCTTGGAGAAGGCAGTTATGGTATTGCTTCAGCTAGTTTACAATATTTTGATAAGTCAATAAATGAATTAAATTATTCCGAGGCAGCACTTTTAGCCGCCCTCCCAAAGGCACCAAGTAAGTACAATCCATATAAAAATAAGGATTTATCTAAATATAGGAGAAATCTTGTAATAAAAAATTTGTATGAAAATCTTTATATTAATGAGATTGAATATAAAAAATTATTGGATTCCGAAATTATATTAAAAAAAAGGAAAAAAATTTATTTAGAGGATGCACGTTATTATGTTGAGGATGTGCGTAAATTTATAGTTAACGAATATGGTTTTGATAAAGTTTATAAACAAGGATTTATAATAAAAACTCCACTTAATTTAGAACTTCAAAAAATTGCAACTGAGTCATTAAGAGAGGGATTAATTCAATATGATAAAAGAAAAGGTTGGAGAGGACCATTATTAAATAAAAAAAATTTTAATAATTGGAACAAAAATTTAGATAAATTTTATTTAGAAAATTCAATTGGATGGAATATTGCAATAGTAAAAAAAATTAATAAATTTTCAGTAGAAATTGAAACAAAAGATAAACAATTAGGAAAAATAGAATATCAAGGATTATCTTGGACAAAAAAAAATTTAAATAATTTTTTAAAAATTGGTGATATAATTTATGTTAAAAAAAAGGACAAAGATATTTATGAACTCAAACAACTTCCAAACGTTAATGGAAGTATTGTAATAATGAATCCATTTACCGGAAGGGTATTAGCCATGTCAGGTGGTTTTAGTTTTAAAAAAAGTGAATTTAATAGAGCCACACAGGCTTTCAGACAGCCTGGCTCAGCTTTTAAACCTTTTATCTACGCATTAGCTTTAGAAAATAATTTTACCCCATCTACTTTGGTCTTAGATGCACCTATAGTGCTAGATCAAGGAGCGGACTTAAAAAAATGGAAACCAGTAAATTATGGTAAAAAATTTTATGGTCCCTCTACTCTTAGAAAAGGTATAGAAAAATCTAGAAACTTAATGACAGTAAGAATTGCGCAAGACTTAGGTATTAAAAAAATAACGGATTTTTCAAAAAAATTGAAAATTTATAATAACCCCGAAGAGTTAATGTCAATATCTTTAGGTTCAGCAGAAACTACATTGTTAAAACTTACATCAGCATATTGTTCTTTTGTAAATGGTGGAAAACTAATAGAACCAATCATAATTGATAGGATTCAAGATAGTGAGGGATATACAATATATAATTCTGATAAACGAATTTGTAAAAAATGTTCTGAGATTTCATTTTTAGGAAAAGAATTTCCGAGTATTACTGATAATTTTCAACAAATATTTTCACCTGAAACAGCATATCAAATAACGTCAATGTTAGAAGGAGTTATATTGAGAGGTACAGGAAAAAAACTTAAAGATCTTAATTTGGATTTAGCTGGCAAAACAGGAACAACAAACAACAATACTGACACTTGGTTTATAGGATTTACCTCAAATTTAGTAATAGGGGTTTATGTTGGTCATGATAATCCAAAAAGTCTTGGTAAATATGAAACTGGAGCAAAAACAGCTCTTCCAATATTTAAAAAATTTATTAAACAATCTATTAGAAAAAAAGATGCAAGACCTTTTAAGGTGGCAAAAAATATAAAAATGATGGTTGTTGACGAATCTACAGGCAAAAAGGCAAATTTTGGCTCGAAAAAAACTATAATTGAGGCATTTAAAAAAAATAAAATAGAAAATAATAATTTTGATAATTTCGATGATATAAAATATAAAGTATCAAAAAAGAATATTTTAACTTTTTACTAATGGATAACGAAATACTAATCTATAAGACAGAAATAGAAAAAATTAATCAAAGAATTAAGGAGTATCTTTGAAAAAAAAAATATCTTCTCAAAACTTAAAGACATAAATAAAAAAATATTAGAACCTAATTTCTGGAAAAATAAACAAATATCTGAAAAAACTATTAAAGAAAAAAAATTATATGAACAAATAATTAATTCATATAATTTAACCTTAAAAGAATGTGAGGATATTTTTGATATATATAATCTAGCCGTTGAGGAAAATAATAAAACTATAATTAAAGAAGCATCTGATAATATTAAAGAATTAAAAAAAGAAGTAAAAAAAAACGAAATAAAATGTTTTTTATCTAATGAAAGCGATAGTCTTGATTGCTATCTTGAAATTCATGCAGGCGCAGGTGGCACAGAAAGCCAAGATTGGGCGGAAATGTTAAGGAGGATGTATACGAAGTGGTCTTTAGACAAAGGGTATAAAACTAAATTAATTAATGAACATAAAGGAGAAGAAGCTGGAATTAAGTCATCAATAGTTAAGGTGTCAGGTGAATATGTTTATGGTTTTTTAAAATCAGAGTCGGGAATACATAGGTTGGTCAGAATTTCTCCATTCGATTCAGGGGCAAGAAGGCATACAAGTTTTGCCAGTGTTTGGGTCTATCCAGTTGTTGACGAAAATATAGATATTGAAATAATTGAAAAAGATTTAAGAGTTGATACCTATAGATCAAGTGGAGCTGGCGGACAGCATGTAAATACAACCGATAGCGCAGTAAGGATTACACATATTCCAACAAAAATTGTTGTTCAGTGTCAAAATGAAAGGTCACAACACAAGAATAAAGAAACATGTATGAATATGTTAAAAGCAAGACTTTACGAGTTTGAAATTAGGAAAAGAGAACAAGAAAGCGAAAACTTGGAGAAGTCTAAATCAGATATTGGGTGGGGACATCAAATTAGATCTTATGTTTTACATCCATATAAAATGGTAAAAGATAATAGAACAAATCACGAAAGCTCTAGTCCAGAAAAAATACTTGATGGAGAATTAGACGAGTTTTTAGAAAGCAACCTTTATAATTTAAATGCCTAGATTAATAAAATTTTTTATTTATTCAATTCTATTAATATTTTTAATTTGTATTTTTTTAGCATTAGTACTGAGTTCAGCTGGCTTAGAAACTAAAAGATTCAATCCTATAATAATTGAGCAGGTAAAAAAATATAATGAAGATTTAAACCTCGATATCAAAAAAGTAAAAGTTTATCTTAATATTAGCCTAAGTAACTTAACAAAACCTAAATTAAGAATCAGCAGTAAAAATCCAACACTAATAGAAGGAAATAACAAAATAGAACTAAAGGTAGTTGAAACAAGCATTGATATTTTATCTTATTTTAAAAATGATTTTGTAATTGAAGAGTTTGAATTTATTACAAAAGATAACAAAATTAACGATATAATTAAATTTGCATCATTAGAAAAACCTTCACTAGTTTTTTACAATATATTTATCAAGGGGGGATATGCCAATGCGAATGGTTTTTTACAATTTGATAAAAATGGTAAAATTAAAAATTATAATTTAAATGGCAAAATAAAAAATGGAAATATAAAATATAATAAAGATTTTTTATTTGAAGATATAAATTTAAATTTTCAAACTAAAAAAAAAGGAATTTTAATTAACAAAGCTGAATTTGATTATAAAAAAATTAAATTTTTTTCTGATGAGATTTATATAATCAATACTGAAGATATAAATATTAAAGGAGATATTAGGAACGAAAAAAGTTCAATTAATATAAAAGAATTAAAAGAAATTTTTAAAAATGATTTAAGCATAATCAAAAATCAAGAAATTACATTTAAAAGTATTAATGAATATTCTTTAGTTATTAAAAAAGGAAAAATTGAAAAATTAAAATATTCTTCACAGATAGAATTGGATGAATTAATTTTGAATCCTAAAAATAACTTTATTAAAAATTATTTTGAAAATTATAACAACCATATCATTATAAAAAACAATTCAATAAAACTAAAATATGAAAATAAAAATTTTAATTTAGAAGGTAAAAGCAATTATTCTTTTGATAAGTTTTATGATAATTTTCATTATAAGATTACAAAAAAAAAAGATAATTATAATTTTTTAACAGAAATAAATTTTGATCAAAGCTCTTTAAAAATACCCGCTATTCAATATAGCAAAGAGAAAGGCAAAAAATCTAATTTAAAATTAAATGGTG
>CACFSO010000003.1 GCA_902568975.1 uncultured Pelagibacteraceae bacterium | reverse complement strand
TCACTATAAGTTTGAGGATTGTCTTTAACTTCTTGCATAAATTTCTTTTTATCTACACCAGATAAATGAAACATCACGCTTGCAGCTATCATTTTTTCTACAGGTGTTTTATTTAATGGTACTCCAGATCTATAAGCCACATCAGCATCTCCAGTTGCATCAATTATTACTTTTCCTAGTATTGCTTCCCTGCCCGCTTTCGACTCAACTATAATTCCTTTAATTTCATTTCCTTCTAGTATAGGTGAAACAAAAAACCGATGTAACATTGGTGAAACACCAGTTTCTTCAACTAAAGTATCTGCAACTAATTTGAATCTTTCACTATCAAGTTCATAGCTTGTTGATTGACTTTCTGGAACTGCTGCATCCATTGATTTTGCTCTTTCTTCAAATTCAAAGGCTATTCCACCAGCTTCAATAGTTTTTTTATGTCTATACCAAGCAAAACCCTCGACACCGACAGCAGTAATATTACCACCAAAACATCCAAATCTTTCGACAAGAGCAACTTTTACACCTGTTCTTGCGGCAGCTAGTGCAGCTGATAATCCACCTGGTCCCGAACCTACAACTAAAACATCGGTTTCGGTAATTATTTCAATTTTTCTTGAGGGTTCTTCTATAAACTTTTTCATAAATTTTACTTAGAAATTACACAACATTGATCAACCCAGTGACCTGGAGAAACTTCGATTAATCCCATTTCAATATCTCCACCTTTGCAATCGTGTCCTGGATTTGGACATCGAGTTTTAAACACACATCCTGAAGGAGGATTCATAGCACTTGGAATTTCTCCTGTAAGTTCAATTGCTTTTGATTGTTTTTCTGGATCAATAGAAGGAATAGAAGAGAGTAATGCTTTTGTATAAGAATGTTTTGGATTATTAAATAATTCTTTTGAAGGAGCTAACTCAACTATATGACCTAAATACATTACAGCAACTACATCGCAAACATGAGCTACAACACTTAAATCATGACTAATAAAAAGATATGTTAAATTTAATTCTTTTCTTAAATTTTTTAACAAATTTAAAATATCAGCTTGAATAGATACATCTAATGCCGCAACACTTTCATCTGCCACAATAAATTTGGGGCTACTGACTAAAGCTCTTGCAATAGATATTCTTTGACGTTGACCTCCAGAAAAAGCATGTGGAAATCTTCTTAAATGTTCAAGATTTAATCTACATTTTGAAGCAATTTCTCTTACACGTTCATCGGTTTCTTGTTTATTTTTTGTAATTTTCATCACTTCTAAAGGTTCAGCTATAATATCTCTAACAGTCATACGTGGACTAAGAGCTGCGTAAGGATCTTGAAAAATTAATTGAGCTTTTTTTCTATATTCCTTTAATTCATCCTTGCTAATAGTGGTTAAATCATAATCTTTATCATCATCATGAAAAATTACATTTCCCGAACTTATTTTATTAGCCCCTAATATTGCTCTACCAAGTGTAGTTTTTCCTGATCCTGACTCTCCTACTAAACCAAAAAATGATCCTTTTTTAATTTTTATATTTATATTTTGAACAGCATGAATTTTTTGTTTTTTTGATATGAAATTTTCTTGATAATCAAAGTTAACACAAACATTATTTACAGAAATTAAATTGTCACTCATTTTATCCACATTTAGCTCCACATTGATCCACCCAATGACCAGGTTCAACTTCTACTAATTTCATATCTATTTTTCCTTCTTTACCTTCTTTTGTTGGATGAGGACATCTTGTTCTAAAAACACAACCTGTTGGTCTTTCTAATGGGCTTGGTATATTTCCTGGTATAGGTTTTAAAGGTGCTTCAAGATTATTTACATCTGGAAGAGCAGCTATTAAACCTTTTGTGTAAGGATGTTTAGGGTTTTTCAAAATTTCATTTACTGGACCTTTTTCAACTACACAACCCAAGTACATAACAGCAATTTGATCTGCTGTCTGAGCAATTACACCTAAATCATGAGTAATAAAAATAACACCCATTTTGTATTCTTTAATAATATCTTTCATCAACTTCAAAACTTGCGCTTGTATAGTAACATCAAGTGCTGTTGTTGGTTCATCAGCTAATAATAATTTTGGCATTGTTGATAAAGCCATTGCTATCATGGCTCTTTGTCTCATTCCTCCTGATAACTCAAAAGCATATTGATTAAATCTTTTTTCTGTATCTGTTATTCCAACTCTAGTTAACATATCCAATGAAATAGTCTTTGCTTCATCTTTTTTAATATTTTTATGTAGAAGAAGTTGCTCAACCATTTGATCACCTATTTTAATAGCGGGAGCAAAACTAGCCATGGGTTCTTGAAATATCATTGAAACTTTGCCTCCTCTAATTTTCATCAAATCTTCTTTAGAAGTAAACTTTATTACATTTTCACCATCTATTATTATTTCTGCATCGTCATTATAAATTGTATTGCCAGGATTAAGTTGCATTATTGCTTTTGCTGTTACCGATTTTCCAGAACCAGATTCTCCAACAATACCGAGTACCTCGCCTTGTTTTACTGATAATGAAATATTCTCTACTGCTGTAATTCTACCTTCATCAGTATCAAATTTAACATCTAGATTGTTTATTTTTAATAATTCTTCCATATTTTATTTATTTGTAATTTTATGAGGATCTGCTGCATCTCTTAATCCGTCTCCAACAAAGACAAAAGATAATATTAATACAACTAAAAATATTACAGGAATAAAATACCACTGATAATTTAGAAGAACATCAGCAGCTGTTGCATTTTGTAATAATACACCCAATGAGTTAACTGGCTCTCTTAATCCAAGTCCAATAAAGCTAAGAGCTGTTTCTGCTAATAGCATATATGGAAAACTTATAACTAAATCAACAATTATATAACTTGTAAAACTAGGTAAAAGATGTCTTCCAATTATATGTGATGAAGATGCTCCACAAAGTTGAGCGGCAAGTACGTACTCTTGACTTCTTTCGGCTAATAAATGGGTTCGGACTCTTCTTGCAAGTGTTGGCCAGTTAATTAACCCTAAAAGACAGGATATAAAAAAAAATCTTAATTCAGAGCTCCATTCAAGTGGAGCGAAAGCTGCTAAACACATGAATAAAGGTATGGGCGGCACTGTCCTGACTGCATCAGTAAACATTTGTAAAACCCCATCTATCCAACCTCCATAATAACCTGAAATACCTCCTATAATTAAAGAAAGAACAAATGATATAAACACACCTAAAGTTCCAACTGCTAAAGAAATGTAAATAGCTGCTAAAGTTCTGCCAAATATATCTTTACCAGCTTTATCAGTACCGAATAAATGAATTCCTCCTTTATCCATACCAAATAAATGTCTATTCATTTTAAAGCCAGGGACCTTAAAATCTAAAGCATTGCCTGGTAAGTTTATACTGAAATCAAATACTCTATATTCCCATCCTTTAACAAAAAAATGCACATAACGTCTTTTCTCTCTATCTTCTTTGTAAACCCATCTAAAATTTGTTTCAGCACTTCTAAATTTTGTTTGTGTATAAAGAAATGGTCTAAATGAAAAACCATTTTCATCCCAAAATTTAGGAATTTGCGGTGCTCCATTTTCATATTGTTTATCTCGACCAGCTATTGTTGGATCATATGGAGATAAAAAATCTGAGAATAATCCTAAAAAAATTAAAAATATTAAAACAGATCCTGCAATCATAGCTGATTTATTTTTAAAAAAACGAGTTTTAACTAACTGTGTTTGTGTAGCTGTAAAATAAGCTTCTTTAGTCTTAGAAGTAATTTGTGTTTTTTTTTCTATATTAGCTTCCACCCATAACTCCTTTACGTACTCTCGGATCCATTATTGCTAAAATAAGATCTGTAATAAAATTTACAAAAACTATTGTAGCTGTTAGTAAAAAAATAATTGCACCCGCTAATTGTTGATCATTCGAACGTGCTAAAGCTTCAATTAATAATGCGCCTGCTTCAGTTAATATTAAAATCAGTGCAACTATTGGAAGTGCACTAAATATTCTATTTAAGTCAAATCCAATAGAATTAATAACGGGTCCAAGTGAATGTTTTGCTGGATAACGCCACAACAAACTCATACCTGAAATACCTCTTGCTCTTGCTGCCATAACATAAAGTTTATCATTTTCATCAAGCATTAAAGCTCTTACTGTTTGAAGAGCAAAAGCTGTAGCATTCCAACCTAAAACAAATATTGGTAACCAAGCTCTACTTAAAAAATCTTTTACTCTATCTGCTGACCATGGAACATTTTCAAATTCCTCTGAAAATAAACCTGTCATTGTGTCTCCGTAAAAATAAGTCATAAAAAGCATAATACAGAGAGCAACCAAAAAATTAGGTAAAGCAATACCTAAATAACTTATAAATTTTAATGACTCGTCAACAACCTTATATTTGGTCGTGGCCGAAATTATTCCGACTGGTATTGCTATCAAATATGATAAAAGTAACGCGGTTATTGATATAATTAAGGATAAGGAAAAACGTCCACTTAAAAGTTCATTAATATTCATTCTTAAAATGCAACTGTTGCCAAATTCTCCTTTAAAAGCAATGTCAGTTACCCATTTACCGTATCTATATAAAAAAGGTTTATCTAGACCCAATCGTACTTTTTCAGCTTCAATATCTTCGTAAGTAATTTGGGAACCTTGTGTGTTTTTAAAAGCTAAATACCTTTCAGCGCAAGTACCGGGAACAAGCTCCATTAATGAAAATACTATAAAACAAACAATCAATAATGTGATAATTGCTAAGAAAAATCTTGTTAATGTAAATTGTATAAAATTAATCATACTTATCCATTATTAATGTAACTTAAATTATAGATTAACTAAAAAAAAAATAAAAGCGGCAATTTTCATTGCCGCTTTTAAAATTATATGTTTTTACTAAACTTAACCTAATTACCTTTTAGCGTCTGCTAACCACCATTGTGGAGCAAGATACGGATAAGTTCTGTAATACTCATAAGAAACAGTTTGGAAATCTGCAAAATTTCTCAAAGCATCTCTGTGGTATGCTGGGAAAGGAGCTTTAACTGTTCCTATAAACAGTGAACTCTCAGTCAATATTTTTGCTATTTTAGCACCCCATTTATTTGACTCAGGAGTACCTGCTTCATATGACTGGAACTTGTCAATTCCTTCCATTGAGTCGTAGACCCATTTTGGAGGCTTAACACCTTCAGCACCATTACTATCAACATAAGCAGCCCACTCTAAACCTTGCGTATGGTTAAAATAGTTACCAAACGGAGGTTTGAAAGTTTCTGGGTCTCCTAAAACGATAGCTAAAGGTTGACCTTTATCCCAAACGTGTACATCAAGTTTATTTGCTGCTTGAGAGCCTCTGTATTCATCAGGAGTAACTTCTTTGAAAGCAGTTTTAATTCCTACTTCACTCCAATGTCTTGCAACAAGTTCAACTTCAACACCACCAATTCCTTGAGTAGCGTAATCAATGTTGATTGCTAAAGGAGCTCCACTAGGAAGATCTCTAAAGCCATCACCATTAGCATCTTTAACTCCTACTTCATCAAGCCAAGCTTTTGCTTGAGCTGGATCGTATTGAGTCATGTATGTTTTTAACGCTGGATCAACAAAATCAGGCGCTGGTGAGAAACCAACAAACTGTTCTACAGTACCCATTCCATAATAAGCAACTTCATTTATCTCATCACGATTGATCGCAACAGACATTGCTTGACGGAATTTTTTGTTACCGTAAACAGATCTTTTTTCCTCATCAAGATGATTAACGTTAAAGCTGAATAAAGCAGCTCCACATCCTGGTTTAATTTGAACATTATACTTACCTTTATCTTTTCCATCTAATAATTGAGGAACAGATTCAAGCTGAACAGATTGAGCTTTGTAGTCAACTTCTCCATTAACAAGTTTTAAAATTCTTATTTCTTTTTCGTTAATGTATCTCTCATTCTGGTAGTCAACATAAGGTAATTGGTTTCCTGCAGTATCAACCATATGGAAATATGGATTAGCCGCATACACCCTTCCTTCAGTAGTATCTTCTATTGTCATAAAAGCTTCCAAAGACGGGTAAGCTGCATATGGTAGATTTTTTACTAACGTAGGATTTGCCAACATAGGTGTTGGTGTATCAGTCCAACCTGAGTTTCCATAATAAGCTTTTAAAGCATCATAACCATCTTTAAATCCAAGTTTCTGAGCATTTGCATCAGCTTTTGAATCTAATTTTGGATGAAATTGTTTTAGGAAATGTTCAGGAATGAAAGCTTGATTGTATGACCAAGCTATTGTAGCTAAAAATCCTGGCATTGGAGCCGGAAGATTAAATCTAACTTCTTGATCATTCACCACATCTACAGTCGCTGGTTTTCCACCAATTAGCAAGTAAGGATAAGGTTTCTCTCTTATCTTTGGATCCA
This sequence comes from uncultured Pelagibacteraceae bacterium, assembly GCA_902568975.1. Lineage (GTDB taxonomy): Bacteria > Pseudomonadota > Alphaproteobacteria > Pelagibacterales > Pelagibacteraceae > Pelagibacter. Next base: position 101,065 of record CACFSO010000003.1, on the reverse strand, counting down.
TCATCATATCTTCATACCAAAACTCAACGTCTCTTGCTGTAAAAGGTTCTCCATTTGACCATTTGTGACCTTTTCTTAAATAAAAAGTAAGTTGCGTAAAATCACTATTCCATTTGTAATCTTTTGCAACGTTAGGAACGATAGTTGATAAGTCGTCATCAAAACGAACTAGGTTTACATGACGTGTTGATAACATGTCAGATGTTCCTGCTTCAGTAGCGTTAGATAAAAACTTAAGTGTTCCACCGTATTTACCAATAGAATCATATGGTACAACTACTAAAGGCTCATTTGGAAGACGACTTTTAACGCCTTTCAATTTAGAATTTCCTTGAATTGTATCATTGATACTTTTGATATTAGGATTTTCAGAAAATTTCATTTTGCAGCCTGCTGCCTTTTCATATTCTGAAAGTTCGTATTGTTGTGGATATTTCCCTCCAGCGACACCTTTAGTATCCTTCATAGTGATACCGGTGCAATTTGCAGCAAAAGAATTCGTACTAAAGCCTGCAACCAGAAAAGAAACTACAACAATTTTCACTAATAGTTTCTTCATTTTGTCTCCTATATTGTGTTTCTATAAACGGATATTTAATTTCAATTTTACAAAAAAGTAAACGAAGGTTAAAATTAAATTCAATCTGTAATTGAATTTATTATTTTAATTATTCAATATTTAATGAGTTTAAAAAAAAATTTATTTTTTATTAATTTTTTTCAACCTGACGTTTAAAAATATGAATGCCTATTTCTTTTAATTTGCTTCTAACTACAAATAAAAAAATTATTAAAGATAAATAATTAATTAATAATATGCCATACCACAATCCTTCTAGCTTATAATTAAGATAAAAGCATAAAAACCAAAATATTATTATTGCACCCAAAATTTCTTTAAAAAAACTTATAAAAGTTGTGTATATGGGTTTTTTAAGTCCTTGCATTAATGAAATAGAAATTTGTAGCGTTGTAAAAGCAGGAATAAAGAATGAAGCAATTTTTAGATAATTTGTTCCAATTTCAATAACTTTTGGATCTTGTGAAAATATTTTTATTAAATAACTAGATCCAAAAAAGATTGCAAAACCTCCTATAATCATCGTGATTAGTCCATATTTTAAGCATGTTAAATAAGATTCTTTAACACGATCATATTTCATAGAACCAAAATTTTGTCCAGTTAAAGAAAGGCAAGCAAAATGTAAACCTATAGCTGGTAATAAAATAATTTGTTCGATACGAAGTGCAATTCCATAAGCAGCTACAGAACTACTGCTAGTGTCCTGTGATGGAAAAAAAGAAGCAAAAAAAGTAATAATAAAAAAGCCAGATGCAATACAAAATGTATTTAAAGACGCTGGAAAAGCTTGTTTAATAATATCTTTTTGATATTTAAATTTTGGAAAAAAATCAATTAATGAGATGTCTTCAAAATAGATTGTAATTTTTTTTAATCGATAAAAAACATAAATTGTAGCCACAAATTCAGCAATTACAGTTGCATATGCAATGCCTTTGATTCCCATTGGAGGAATTGGCCCAAATCCGTATATTAAAAGAGGATCTAAAATTAAATTGATAAAAAAACCAATAATAAATGTATTGGAGTAAGTTTTGGTATCACCTACTGCATTTAGGCCAGCCGTAGGTGTTGAATCTAAAATAATAAAAATACATCCCCAAAAAATAATATTCATATATTGGACAGCAAAATTAAAATATTCACCTTCCGCATTTAAAAGTTTAAATAAATATGGAATGCTTAAAAGGCCAACTATCATGATGAAAATAGAAGCCATTATAGAAAAACAAATGGTTTGAATTAAATATTTTTTTGCTAAAAATTTATTGCCAGAACCTTCGGCATTTGCAATTAAAGCAGTGGCGCCTTCGCGGGTCCCTCGAGAAATCATAATAATCAACATATACATCGGAAAAGATATAGTAATAGCAGCAACAGCTATTGAGCTAATTTTTGAAGCAAAGTAAGTATCAACAACATTAAACATTGTATGAAAAAAGAAACCTACACTTACAGGTATAGCCATTTTTATCGCTAAATGAGGAATAGAATCTTTTGTGAGGTTTAATTTTTGATTTTTCATTAGATTTCTAAATAGATTATACTTTTGTAAAACATAATACTATGCAAACATTAAAATTTAATTTATTTTTACAATTAATATTCTAAATGAAAAAATCAGTTTTATTTATTTCTGTAGATCAATGGCGTTGGGATTGTTTTGGCTTTATGGGACACAAACACGCAAAAACTCCAACTATAGATAAGCTTGCTGCAAAAAGTACTTCATTCGTTAAACATTTTGCAAATATTATACCTTGTGGACCTTCTAGAACAACAATGTTAACAGGGTTATATCCATTCATACATCGATCGGTAATTAACGGCGCACCTCTAGATGATAGATTCACCAACATTGCTTTAGAAGTAAAAAAACTTGGTTATAAACCTACTTTATATGGCTACACAGACACATCATATGATCCACGTTATTTAAATAAAAATGACCCAAAACTTTTTACTTACGAGTCGCCGATGAAGGGATTTGACCCTAAATGCCATTTTCCTTTTCAGAATCCTCAATTATGGACAAATTATTTAAAAAAGAAGGGTTACAAATTAAAAAATCCAAAAAATATATATACAGAACGTTTAGCAAAAAAAAATGAAGGTTTTGTTTACAAGCCATGGAAATTTCCAAGCGAAGTTTCTGACACAGCTTTCTTAGCAGATAAAGTAGTGGATGATTTAAATAAAATTAAAGATCCATTTTTTATGCATGTTTCATTTTTAAAGCCACATCCACCATATCAAGTATCTGAACCTTGGCATAGTCTTATTAATCCATCAAAAATAAAAATTTTAAATACTAAAATTCAAAAAAAAAATAGAATTAATTATCATCCTTTAATGAAGGTTATGATTGAACATTTTGAATTTAAAAATAATCACCCACCTGAAATAAATTATAAAAAGCTTACAAAAAATGATATTGCAAAAATACAATCTGTATATTTAGGCATGTGCTCCGAGGTAGATTTTAATATTAATAAAATATTAAAAGCACTAAAAAAAAACAATTTAGATAATAAAACTATGATTATTTTTACAAGTGATCATGGTGAATTATTTGGAAAAAATTGGATGTTTGGTAAAAAAGGATGGTGGGATGATTCATATAGAATTCCTTTGATTATTCATATTCCTAATTCAAAACCAAAATTAATAAATAATATGACTGAGTCGGTAGATTTAGCTCCAACAATCCTTGATTGGCTAAATGCTAAAATACCAATCAATTGGAATGGAAGGTCTTTGCTCCCAATTATTCAAAGAGATAAATTAAAAGTACCTAATAGAGAATATGTAATTTTTGAATGGGATTTTCGCGAAATATATGAAAATAAATCTTTGAAAAAAATTAAAATAGCTCCTGAAGAGTCGAATTTAATAGTTATAAGAAATGATAAATGGAAGTATGTTCATTTCCCTGCATTTCCACCATTATTATATAACATTAAAAATGATCCTGAAGAAAAAGTAAATTTAGCCTCAAATAAAAAATATGATAAAATAAAAACTGAAATGCTTAGTAAAATTTTAAGTCATCGCATTAGACATTCAGAACGAGAAATATCTAATATAAAATTAACTTTAAATGGCCCTAAAGTTTTTCATGGTCCAACTCTAAGACAAATATTTGAATAAATGTTAACAACAGTTATAGGTGCATATCCAAAACCAGAATATCTAAAACTTCCTGATTGGTTTAACGCTGATGGGGGTACCGATACTCAATACCCAACAAAAGATTATAGCGATGCAATTAGAAAAATGGGCACTGATGCTGAAAATATATTTCAAAGAGCAACTAAAGAAGTAATTAAAGATCAAATAGAATGTGGAATTGATATTTTAACAGATGGAGAAGTAAGAAGAGAAAATTATATTCACTACCATTGCCGTCACCTAGATGGAATTGATTTTAATAAGTTAACTAAAAAAGTTGCGAGAACAGGAAACTATGAGTGTTGGTTACCTACTATAACAGGTACTATAAAGGCTAAAGAGGCTTTTTTAGTCAAAGAGTGGCAGTTAGCACAAAAAATGTCATCTAAACCCGTTAAAATAACTATACCGGGACCAATGACAATAACTGATACAATATCTAATGAATTTTATAATTCTCCAAAAAAAATGGGAGAAGATTTAGCTGAAGCAATAAAAATTGAAATAAATAGATTGGCTGAAGCAGGTTGTAAATATATTCAAGTTGACGAACCTTTATTTGCTAGAAAACCAAAAGAAGCTATCGAATATGGAATTAAAAATCTTGAAAAATGTTTTGAAGGAATAATAAATAAAGAAATAGATAAAATTACACACATATGTTGTGGATATCCTGATAAATTAAATGCTGTTAATTATCCTAAAGCTCCACTTAATTCTTATCATGAAATTGCTGAAATGCTAGACAATTCAATTATAGACTCAATTTCAATAGAAGATGCTCATAGATACAATGATTTAAATTTACTAAATAAATATAAAAATAAAAAAATAATTTTTGGTGTTTTAAAAATTGCTAGTAGCAAAATTGATTCTCAAAAAGATATTTACGATCGAGTTAAAAAAGTACTTAACCATATAGATAAAGAAAGACTTATACTAGCACCTGATTGTGGACTTGGTCACCTACCAAGAGAACTTTCTAAAAAAAAATTAAAAATAATGTCCGAAGTGGCAAATAAATTTTAAATTATCTTGTCACGGATATTTTTTCCTATAAGCATTTTTTGTTGCAGATATTTATTAACTGGTATATATACTTTGCTCTATGTCTAAAACTGATAAAATTTCAGTTAATGGAAAATCTTATAACTGGCCTACAAAACCGGCTGTTGTAATCTGTTTAGATGGAAGTGAACCAGGACCAAAAGGATATATTGATACTGCAATTAGAATGGGCTCAATGCCATTCATGAAATCGATGATAAACAAATCAACTTACGAAATCGGTAAATGTGCAATGCCAAGTTTTACAAATGTAAATAACATGTCTATAGTTACTGGTACAACTCCTGATGTTCATGGTATATGTGGAAATTTCTTTTTTAATCCCGATGATGGAAAAGAAACATTAATGAATGATGACTCTTTTTTACGTGTCTCAACAATATTTGAGGCTTTTGAAAATGCTGGTGCAAAAATAGCGATCATTACAGCAAAAGAAAAACTAAGAAAATTATTAGGTAAAAATCTTAAAAAAGCTATTTGCTTCTCCTCTGAAAAAGCAAATTTTGCAAATTTAAATGACAACAGAATAGAAAATGTTTTAGATTTAGTAAATAAACCTTTACCTGAAGTATATAGTTCTGATTTATCAGAATTTATTTTTGCTGCTGCTGTAGAAATAATTAAAAAAGAAAAAGTTGATTTAATTTATTTATCAACAACTGACTATATACAACATAAATCTGCGCCAGGCGGTAAATTAGCTAATAATTTTTATAATATGCTTGATGGATACCTATCTAAATTTTATGATTTGGGTTGTGAAATATCATTAACTGCAGATCATGGAATGAAGGCTAAGACAAACGAAGATGGTTCTTTAAATTTAATCTATATACAAGACGAACTAGATAAAAAATTTGGCAAAAACGAATGTAATGTCGTTTGTACTATCACAGATCCTTATGTAGTTCACCATGGAGCTTTGGGTGGCTTTGTTAATATATATTTAAAAAATAAAGAAAAAATTAATGATATTATTAATTATATTAAAACAATAGAAGGTGTAGAGCTGGTTCTAAATAAAGAAGATAGTGTTAAAGAGTTAAAACAACCAAAAGATAGAATTGGTGATATTATTGTTACATCAAATGAAAAATTTGCAATTGGTAAAAAAGAAAGCGATCATGATTTAAGTCAACTAAAAGAGCCATTACGAACTCATGGTGGGCTTGGTGAAACAGATATACCAATTTTTATCTCAAAAAAAATTGATGATAGTTACAAATCAAAAGGTGTTTTAAGGAATTATGATATTTTTGATTTAGCTTTAAACTATGGATAAAAACATTTTTAAGGTTAAAGGTAGCTATGTAAATGGCGAATGGTTTAACTCAACCAATAGGTACGATGTTTTTAACCCATCTAATGGAGAAAAATTATCCGACGTACCTATATCAGATAAAAAAGAACTTGAATTAGCAGTAGAGTCTGCAAAAAAAGCTCAGCTAATTTGGTCAAAAACTTCTTTAATTGAAAGAGCTAACGCTTTAGAAAAATTAGCAAAAAAAATATTAGAAAAAGAAGAAGAATTTGCTTTAATTGACACTTACGATTCAGGTAACGCTTTAACTGGAATGAGAAAAGATGTTAAAGAAACAGTAAATAACATAAGATATTTTTGTGGACTAGTAAGAGAAGTTAAGGGCGAAACTTTTTCTATGGAAAAAAATCACTTAAATTTTACACGTTATCAACCATATGGAGTAGTTCTTAAAATCAATCCTTTTAATCATCCTTTTAGGTTTTGTGTTGAAAAAATTGCTGCCCCTTTATTAATGGGCAATTCGCTCATCATTAAAAATTCTGAACAAGCTCCAATTTCCTCTTTGAGATTTTGTGAACTTCTAGAAAATATATTTCCAAAAGGTTTAATAAACGTTGTAACTGGAGGTCCAGATAATGGAAAATTTTTAGTCGAGCATCCTGATATAAAAAGAATAGCTGTTATCGGATCAGTTAACACTGGAATATCTATTGCAAAATCTGCTGCCCCTCTTTTAAAAAATATCTCTCTAGAGTTAGGTGGTAAAAATCCAATTATAGTTTTTGATGATGCTGACCCAGATTTCGCAGCAAGTTTAGCTATAAAAGGTATGAATCTAAGTAGACAAGGACAATCATGCAGCTCTACTTCTCGCGTTCTTGTAAGTAAAAAAATTAAAGAAAAATTCCTAAAATCTCTTGTAGAAAAAGCAAAAAAAATACCTATTGGACTACCGTGGATTGAAAGTAATGAAATTGGACCTATAGTTTCGAAAAAACAATTTGAAGGAGTAATGAACTATATTAAATCTGGTGTTGAACAAGGTGCAAAATTACTCTTGGGTGGTGATCAAAACAAATCAGGTGACCTTAAAAATGGATTTTTTGTAAATGCAACTATTTTTAGTGATGTTAAGCCAGATATGAAAATAGCGAAGGAAGAAATTTTTGGACCAGTTATTTCTGTAATAGACTGGGATGATTATGATGAGATGGTAAAAATTGCTAACTCTACTCAGTATGGGTTAACAACCATGATTGTAACTAACTCATTATCGAATGCTATGAAAACAGCAGAAGATGCTGAAGTAGGATATGTTTGGGTAAACACCGCAGGAAGATATTCGGGAGCTCCTTATGGCGGTTGGAAACTTAGTGGTATTGGCGTTGAAGAATGTTTTGATGAAATGAAAGGCTACGCAAGACTAAAAAATATAAATATGAAATGGAATTAAATATTCAATTTTAATAATTCCACAAAATTATTTTCAAAACTGTCATCATTCAAAATAAAAAATTAAAAATAATGTCTAAAATGTCGAATAATTTAAAATTATTTTTTTTCTTGAATTTCTGTAATAAAACTGTAACAAAACTATAATTATGGCAAAAAGAAAATTTAAAAAGAAAAAATATAAAAGAATTTATAAAGAAGAAAATTACGAAGATTTATCACCAATTAGAAGATTTGAAAGAAAACTTGATAGAGTAAATCATATTATGGAATTAATTCGTACAGTCGTTCCTATAATGCTGTTAATATTAAATTGTGTAATTTTAGCAAAAATATTTAATCTAATTTAATAAAAATCCTACATGAAAAATGGATAAAAAACTGCTTACACCAGGTCCTCTTACTACTTCAAAGTCTACAAAGAAAGCTATGCTCTACGACTGGGGTTCTCGTGATATTAAATTCATAGATTTAAACAAAAAAATTCGTGAAACGCTAGTTGAACTAATTAATGGTCAAGATGTCTTTGAATGTGTTCCAATGCAAGGTAGCGGGACATTTTCTGTTGAAGCAATGATAGGTTCTCTAACAAACAATAAATCAAAAATATTAATTTTGATAAATGGAGCTTATGGCCAAAGAATGAAAAAAATATGCTCTTACATGTCTAAAAATTTTATTACATATGATGTTGAAGAACACGAAACTCACAATCTTAATAAAATTCAAAATTTAATTAATGAAAATAAAGATCTAACACATATATTTTCAGTTTATTGTGAAACAACATCGGGAATTTTAAATCCAATACAATCGATTTCAGATTTAGCTAAAAAAAATAACATTTCTTTATTCATTGATGCAATGAGTGCTTTTGGAGCCTTGCCATTAAATATAAAAAAAACATATTTTGATGCTGTTGCTGCATCTTCAAATAAATGTTTAGAAGGTGTTCCTGGTGTAGGATTTATACTAGTAAGAAAGAGTGTTCTTCAAAATTCAAAAAATAATTCACATTCGTTAAGTTTAGATTTATATGATCAATGGGCATCTATGGAAAAAAATTCACAATGGAGATTTACACCTCCTACTCATGTTTTGGCAGCATTTAATCAAGCTTTAATAGAACACAAAAAAGAAGGTGGTATAAAGGGAAGATATGAACGTTATAATAAAAATTGTAAGATAATATGTGATGGTATGGCGAAACTAGGTTTTAAACAGCTTTTACCAAATGAACTGCAAGCACCAATTATTATTACATTCTTACAGCCAAAAGTTCCAAATTTTGATTTTAAAAAATTTTATAATTCTTTAAGCGACAAAGGTTTTTTAATTTATCCCGGAAAACTTACTGTTGCTGATACATTTAGGATTGGTTGTATAGGACATTTAAATGAAAACGATATGAAAGAAGCAATTATCTCAGTAGAAGAATCATTAAAGGATCTTGATATAAAATTAAATTAAAGAGATGAATAATGTATTTGAAATTCCTTTAATTAAGGCAACAAATGGTAATTTAAAAGGGTATGGAAATTTAGTTGATAATTTTGATAATTGTCAAATTCAAATAACACAATGGCCAAAACAAGGATGGAGAAATATTGATCCTGGAACTGGTGATGAAGGAGGAATAACAGAAGGATCTTTCGAAGTTTGGTGGGATAAAAATATTTTATATGGCAAAAATAATGCCGTTCCTCATAAAAATGTAAATAATTATGAAAGAGATGATGTATACCTTTTAGGTTACAGCTGTCATCCGGATGATATAAATGATCAAAAAAATTCTGAGGAAATAAATGATATTTATTTATGGCATGCAAATTATCATCCAGATGGAGGTCAACTTTTTTTTCCTAAAGAAAAAAATGCATTTGTTTGTCCATTAGCATTACCTGGTGATGATATAAAACCAGAAAATTTTAAGGCATTTTATTTTGATGGAACGATGGGTTTATATATTCATCCGTACGTCTGGCACGATGCTGTTTTTCCTATTAATAAATCAGCAACATTTAAAGGTAAACAAGGAAAAGTGCATGCGCGTGTAAGTGTAGATTTCAGTAAAGAATTTGACGGATATTTAAAATTTAAAACTTCTTTATAGAAATTATTAGTTACTAAATTTATAAATTTTTATGGATAATGAAGTATTTTTTGTAGTAATATTTTCTGCTTTTTTGCACGCTTCATGGAATGCTTTAGTTAAAAATCACGAGGATAAATATCTTGGACTATCCGCAGTAGTTTTTGGACAAGTTCCAATTGCAATAATATTATTATTTAATGTTCCATTTCCTTCTCTTGAAAGCCTTCCCTATTTGATATTAAGTGCCATCTTACATTGTGGATATTATTTTTGCTTGTTATCTTCATATAGATTTGGAGATTACAGTGTTGTTTATCCTATATCACGAGGTTTTTCTGTATTGCTAATTACAATAGTATCTTTAATCTTATTTCTCGTAAAATTATCCTATTATGAGCTAATAGGTATATTTATTGTGTGTGTGGGAATTTTTTCTTTAAGTTTTCAAAACTCAAGTAAGTTAAAAAATTATAAAGGTATAATATATTCACTCGCTACTGGAGTATTTATTATGTCTTATTCGCTGGCTGATGGATATGGTGCTAGATTAAATGAATCTTTTCTAAGTTATATGGCTTATTTATTCCCTATTGAAGCTATCTTTTTTTTATTTTTGTTAAAATTAAGTAATAAAAAAGAAATAATTAAAAAGATTATAAAAAATAGTAAATTTTCATTTTTTGTCGGAGGTACTATTTCAGGTTTGGTATATATATTAATAGTCTGGGCTTTTACAAAAGCTTCTATACCTTTAATTACAACATTAAGAGAAACTAGTATAATTTTTGCTCTAATAATAGGTGCTTATTTTTTAAAAGAAAAATTTACTTCATTAAAAACATTTGCAGTATTAAGTATTTTTTTAGGAGTAGTTTTTTTGAAATTCTTTTAATATATTAATTATGTCTACCGTAAATATCCCGAAATCTTACAATATCGGTTTCTTTTAATATATAACCAGTTTGAATTTCAATAATTTTAACTGAATTTTTAAATTGATTTTCAATTCTATGAATAGAGCCTCTTGGAATAAATACAGATTCTTTTGGTTTTTTAAAGAATTTTTTTTTATTAATAGTAATTTTAGGATTTCCATGAGTAATTAACCAATGTTCGGATCTATGATGATGCTTTTGCAAACTAATGGATGATTTAGAATTAACAGTAAGTTCTTTTACAAGAAAGTTTTTTCCTTCAAATAAATTTACATATTTACCCCATGGTCTATAATGAACATTCTTTTTTTTAAAATATTTATGCTTATTTTTTTTATATATATTAGAAATTTCCTTCCAACTACCGAGATCAGACCAGGGTATATCTAATTTAATTGCATTGATTTGTTTCGTTTTTTCAATGATCGCATAATCAAATGATTTTTCTACGGATTGAATAAATGAACCTTTGTTTAAATAATAAGTATTATTCTTATATTTACCCTTTGCTAAAGATGCTAAACAGCTTTTGTATGTTTTTGGTTGATATTTTTTAAAATTATTAATTATTGAGTCTTTTCTCAAGAAAAACATACCAGAGTTCCAATAGCCATTTTTTTTAATAATCTTTTTAGCTTTAGTATATTTTGGTTTTTCAATAAATTTTGTAACCTTGTTAATATTTTTCACTTTTTTTGTTAAAAAATATCCATATTCATTAGATGGATTTGTTGGTTTAATACCAAATATAAATAAATTTTTATCATCTAAGTTGTGTTTATTTTTGTTAATTAATTTATTTATAATGCTTGATTTTTCTATCAAATGATCAGCTGTAAAAAATATTATACTTTGAGTTAATGGAATATCCTTAATTAAAGATGAAGCTAGTATAGCTGGAGCAGTATTTTTTTTAACTGGTTCTAATACAATTTTATATTTTTTAATTTTGCTTTTTTTTAAAGCTAATCTTACTTGTTTTAAAAATTTTGAATTAGTACTTATTATAGGATAATCAAAAATAGAATTTTTTACTCTTTCCAATGCTTTTTGCATTAACGTCCATCCACCAAAATCAATAAATTGTTTTGCTTGATGTTTTTTTTGATTGGGCCAGAGACGTGTTCCTGTACCACCACAGAGTATTACAGGTCTAATTTTCATTAAATATCAGAGTAAGTTCTAACCTCATTTTTTCCACCCGGATGAGTTGGGGCGCCTTTAAAAGCGGGTCCAACAGTTTGAGCGTATTTCCACAATGTACCATTACCAAAGTTCATTTTTTTTGGTTTCCATTTATTTCTTCTTTTAGCTAATTCTTTTTTAGAAATTCTTACATTTATAGTTCCTTTTTTGGCATCAATATCGATAACATCTCCATTTTTTAATAGAGCTATTGGGCCGCCAACATAAGCTTCTGGTCCGACATGACCTATACAGAAACCTCTAGTAGCACCTGAGAATCTGCCATCTGTTATTAGTGCAACTTTCTCACCTTTGCCTTGACCATAGATAGCTCCTGTTGTCTGTAACATTTCTCTCATTCCAGGGCCTCCTTTTGGTCCTTCGTATCGAATTATAATAATATCCCCGTCTTTATATTTTTTTTGTTTCACAGCTTTATAAGCAGATTCTTCTGTGTCAAAACATCTGGCTTTTCCTGTAAACTGTAATTTTTTTAATCCAGCAATTTTTACAATTCCTCCTTCTGGAGCAAGATTACCTTTTAAACCAACTACACCACCATCGTTGGATAAAGGATTATCATGTTTTCTCATAACTTTTTGCTTTGAATTAAATTTAACTTTTTTCAAATTTTCTTTCATAGTTTTTCCAGTAACAGTCATACAATCACCATGTATGAAGCCACCATCGTATAGTGTTTTAAGAAGCATAGGAACTCCACCTGCTTTCCACATGTCTTTAGCAACATATTTTCCTCCAGGTTTTAAATCAGCAAGATATGGTGTTTTTTTAAAAATCTTTGCAACGTCCATTAGATCAAACTTTATACCAATCTCGTTTGCTATTGCGGGAAGATGTAAAGCTGCATTGGTAGAACCTCCAGTTGCTGCAACTATAGTAGCGGCATTTTCAAGTGCTTTTATAGTAACTATATCTCTAGGTTTTATATTTTTTTTAAGTAAATTCATTACTGCTTTACCACTTAATAAAGCATATTTATCTCTTTGTTCATAAGGTGCAGGAGTTCCTGCAGAATAAGGTAGAGCTAAACCTATAGCTTCGGAAACACATGCCATAGTATTTGCTGTAAACTGTCCTCCACATGCACCGGCACTAGGGCAAGCTTTTAATTCTAATTTTCTTAAAGCATGTGCTGACATTTTGCCTGATGAGTATTTTCCTACTCCTTCAAACACATCTACAACTGTAACATCCTTGCCATTAAATCTACCTGGAAGTATTGAACCACCATAAATAAATACACTTGGAACATTCAATCTTACCATTGCCATCATTAATCCGGGTAAAGATTTATCACATCCAGCCACTCCTACTAGAGCATCATAACAATGACCACGAACAGTAAGTTCAGTTGAATCTGCAATTACATCTCTAGAAATTAAAGATGATTTCATTCCTTCGTGCCCCATAGCAATACCATCGGTTACAGTAATTGTGCAAAATTCTCTTGGTGTACCTCCTAATAATTTAACTCCTTTCTTAACTGACTGAGCCTGTCTCATTAAAGCAATATTACAAGGAGCTGCCTCATTCCATGTAGAAACTACGCCAACAAATGGTTTAGCAACATCTTTTTCTGTTAAATTCATTGCATAATAAAATGATCTTTGTGGAGCTTTATCAGGTCCTAAAGAAGTATGTCTACTAGGTAATTTTTTTTTATTAAATTTAAACATTATAGGTTTTTAATTGTTTGTGATATTTTATTTATATCATTCTTTAGATTATTATAGTTATTTTTTTCTTGATCAACAATATGTTTTGGCGCTCTTTCAATAAAGTTTTTATTTTTTATTCTATCATTAATGCTATTCATTTCGTTTATATATTTTTCTTGTTTTTGAATTAAGTTTTCTTTGATTATCTTTAAATCAACATCTTGTTCAAAATAAAGCTTAAACAGATCTCCATCAATAACTAATGATGCGAAAGGTTTTTCAACATCTTTTAGGTGAAAATTATTAATTCTTCCAAGTTTTTTAAATATATTTTCATTATTCTCAAAAAATTTTATATTTTTTTTATTTATTTTCTCTAATGAAATATCAATAAATGATCCTGGTTTGATGTTAATTTCGTTTTTAAATGATCTAAATTCAGTAATAATTCTTATTATTTTTTTTACATTTTTATAATCAGAATCAGGCTTAATTTTACCTGAAATCCAATTAGAGAACATTAAATAATTTCTACCTGGTTTGTCTAGTTTGTTCTTCAGCCAAATTTCCTCTGTTATAAAGGGTATAAATGGGTGCATTAAAATTAGTATTTCTTTAAATATATAACCAGACATAGATCTTACTTCTTTAATAGTTTTTTTATTATTTGAATATAAAACTGTTTTAGATAACTCAAGATACCAGTCGCAATATGTGTGCCAAACAAATTGATAGACAACTCTTGATGCTTCATCAAACCTATAATCTTTTAAATTTTTTTCAATTTTTGATTTGGCTTGTAATAACTCAACATAAATCCACTTATTTATATTCAGATTGATTTTCGAAGACTTTTTAATATTTGAAAAGTTACAATTATTTTGATTTAAAAAATTATTTGCGTTCCAAAGTTTGTTTAAAAGATTTCTATATCCTTTGACCCTGTCCTCTGATAATTTTACGTCTCTTCCGGGCGAGGCCATTGATAAAAGTGTAAATCTTAGGGCATCAGCACTATATTTCTCAATTAATTCTAAAGGATCAATAACATTACCTTTAGACTTTGACATTTTTTGTCCTTTTTCATCTCTTACTAACGCATGAACATAAATATTTTTAAATGGTTCTTTATTTAAAAATTCCATTCCAAACATTATCATTCTAGCAACCCAAAAGAAAATTATATCAAAACCAGTTACTAAAACCGAAGTTGGATAAAATTTTTTTAAGAAATTATTTTTTATTGGCCATCCAAGTGTAGCAAAAGGCCAAAGTCCTGATGAAAACCAAGTATCAAGTACATCTGGATCTCTTTTTAAATATACTTTTTTTTTATAGTGCTTTCTTGCAATTATTTCTGCTTCAGATTTATTTATTGCAACAAAAATTTTTTTATCAGGACCATACCATGCAGGAATTTGATGGCCCCACCATAGTTGACGAGATATACACCATGGTTCTATATTATTCATCCATTGAAAATATGTTTTTGACCAATTCTCTGGAAAAAATTTTGTCTTTTTTATGCTAACAATTTTTTTTGCTTTAATTGATAATTTTTTTGCATCTGCAAACCATTGTTCAGTTAAAAATGGTTCTATAATTGAGTTTGATCTATCACCATATGGTATTTTATTTATTATTTTTTCTTCTTTAATTAGTAATTGATTATCTTTTAATTTATTTAAAACTCTGTTTCTTGCTTCAAACCTATCTAAACCAATAAACTCCTTAGGTGCATTTTCGTTAATTTTTCCATCTTCTGTAAAAATATTAATGAACTCAAGTTTATTTCTTTTTCCTACTTCATAATCATTAAAATCATGTGCCGGAGTAATTTTAACTGCACCAGTACCCTGTTCTGGATCAGCATATTTATCAGTTATTATTTTTATTTTTCTACCTACAATAGGTAATATTATTTTTTTACCAACTAAATGTTTGTACCTTCTATCTTTTTTATTTACTGCAACCGCAGTATCACCAAGCATTGTTTCAGGCCTTGTTGTTGCAATAATTATAGTATCCTCAGTTCCTTCTATAGGATATTTGATATAGTAAAGAAGTGAATTAACTTCTCTTTGATCTACCTCTAGATCTGAAATTGCTGTTTTTAAAACTGTGTCCCAGTTTACAAGTTTTTTTGCTTTATAAATAATTTTTTTCTTGTAAAGATCGACAAATACTTTTAACACAGAATTAGACAAATTATCATCCATTGTGAAAGCATTTCTAGACCAGTCACATGAACAACCTAATTTCTTAAGTTGATTTATAATTATTCCTCCGTATTCATTTTTCCATTCCCATACTTTTTCAATAAACTTTTCTCTTCCCAAATCATTTTTTTTTATATTATTTTTATTTAGTTCTTTTTCTACTAATGCCTGAGTTGCAATTCCAGCATGATCAGTTCCTGGTTGCCATAAAGTTTCAAAATTATTCATTCGATGATATCTGGTCAAAAGATCTTGTATTGAATTATTTAAAGCATGACCCATATGTAAGCTCCCAGTTACATTTGGAGGTGGTATTACAATAGAGAATTTTTTTTTATTCTTTTTAGGTTTAAAAAGATTGTTTTTTTCCCAGTAATTATAAATTCGCTTTTCAACTTCTAAATGATTATATTTATCTGAACTCATACTTGTTTAAGTTTATAAATTAATCATTTGAATAAACAATAATGAATTTTTAAAGGAAATTTGTAGACTATTAAGTAAAATCAATTATATAAACATTCACTAAATTGATTTATTATTAATTTTAAGGCAACGTGGCGGAATGGTTACGCAGAGGATTGCAAATCCTTGTATCCCGGTTCGATTCCGGGCGTTGCCTCCAAAAAAAAGAGTTGTTTTGAATAAAAAAAAAAGTAAGTTCTTTTTAAATTCCTCGGTAGCTCAGTTGGTAGAGCAGTTGACTGTTAATCAATTGGTCGCAGGTTCGAGTCCTGCCCGAGGAGCCAAAATATATTTATATAAAATATTTATTAATTAATTTTATCTAAAAATTATACTACTTTAGCAATCCCTACTCCTGATGATTGTAAAGATTTATTAAACTTTATTTTTTGTTCATTGGTTAATTCTGAATACAATTTAATAAGAAAATTATAATTAATATTCATATGACCTTCTTTAGTTTTTTCAGCATTTAACAAATACTCTGAATAATCTTCAAAAAAATAATTTATTGGAACTTTTAAATAATTTGATAGTTGCAATAATCTAATAGAGCTTACTCCATTTGTGCCCTTTTCATATTTTTGGATTTGTTGAAATGTTACGTTGATAGCTTTTGCTACTTTTGTTTGTGTTAAACCTAAAGCTAATCTTCTTAGTTTAAGTTTATTACCTAAATGTTTATTAAAATTTTCTTCCATTAAGACCCCTCTTAAAAAGATGAATTCAACTCTATCTGGAAAGTTATTGCAAGTTAAAAAATTATAAAAAAAACCGTTTTTTTAAATAAATCTAAACATTGTCAATACGTAAAATCAATTATCTATCATGTTCTTTTTAGATTAATTCTAGAGTATTTGGCTTAAAAATAGCTTAGTTCGGTCACTTTTGGGGTTTGCAAAAAATTCTTTTGTCTCTGCTTTTTCTATTATCATGCCCTCATCCATAAATATTACTTCATCAGCAACTTCCTTTGCAAAGCCCATTTCATGAGTAACTACTATCATTGTCATTCCTGCTTTAGCTAAATTTACCATAGCATCTAAAACTTCTTTGATCATTTCAGGGTCCAAAGCTGACGTAGGTTCATCAAACAACATTATTTTTGGTTCCATGCATAAAGCTCTAGCTATTGCACATCTTTGTTGTTGTCCTCCTGATAGTTGGCCCGGAAATTTTAAAGCCTGATCAACTATTTGTACTTGTTCAAGTTGTTTCATTGCTAAGTGTTCTGCTTCTTTTTTTGGCATTTTTTTTACCCAAATTGGAGCTAAGGTGCAATTATCAAGTATTGATAAGTGTGGAAATAAGTTAAACTGTTGAAAAACCATTCCAACTTCTGCACGAATTTTTTCTATATTCTTTGTATTCTCTGAAAGTTCAGTACCATCAACAACAATTGTTCCTTTTTGGTGTTCTTCAAGTCTATTTATACATCTAATCAAAGTAGATTTTCCAGATCCTGAAGGTCCACAAACAACAATTTTTTGTTTTTGTTTAACTTCAAGATCTATATCTTTTAAAACTTGAAAATCACCAAACCATTTATTAACACTTTGAATTTTTATTATTGAATCCGACATTTTATCTTTCAGTTTTATATTTTAATTCTAAATTATAACTATATCTACTCATAGCATAACAAATTATCCAGAAAATTATAGCTGCAAAAACATAACCTTCCATTGCAAATCCCAACCATTTAGGATTTGTTTTAGCTAAATTTAACATCCCTACTAATTCTAACAAACCTACAACAAATATTAATGGCGTATCTTTAACTAAAGCTAAAAATGTATTAGCAATGCCCGGAATAACCAACTTTAAAGCTTGAGGAAGAATGACAAATATGTGCATTTTCCAGTAACCCATACCCAGGGATTTAGCTGCATCGTATTGTCCTCTAGGTAAAGCTTGAAGTCCGCCTCTTATAACCTCCGCAACATATGCTGCTTCAAATAAAGATATAGCAATTATAACTCTTACAAGTTTATCCATAAAAAAATCTTGAGGTAAAAACATAGGAAACATGACTGAAGACATGAATAAAACAGTAATTAATGGAACGCCTCTCCAAAATTCTATAAATCCAATTGAAATATATCGAAGTGTGGGAAGATCTGATCTTCTACCTAAAGCTAACATCATTCCAAGAGGAAAACAAAATATTAAACAAAAAAACGAAACTATGAATGTTAATGAAAGTCCTCCCCAAGCGCCAGTTTCTACCCAGATTAAATCAAATGAACCTCCGGAAATTAAATAGTAAATAAGTAAATATGCAATTATTGGATATATTACGACATAGTATAAAGTTAAAAACTTTTTAAATCTTTCAGTAGCAAAATAACCTACGCAGCCAAGGGCAATAACTATTACAAAAGCAATGTTTATTCTCCACTGCTCGTCATTGGGATACATTCCATAAATAAATCTTCTTAACCAAATTTTAATATAAGTCCAACATGCACCACTACCAGTACATACATCTTTTGTATCACCTGCTATGTTAGCATCTAAAATAAACCAACTTAGTAATGGTGGTATAGATTTTATTATAGTAAAAATTATTAGTAGAGTAAGAATTGCATTGAAAGTGCTTGTATTAATATTTTTATTTAATAAATCTAATTTTTTAATTCCTGAAAATTCAATACGAATTAAATGTAATCCAATTATTCCTAATACTAATGGAAGAAAAAAATCTACGTAACCAGGTAAAAAAGATGTTAAATTTACTTTAAAAAAAGCATTTAAAAAAACAATAAATGAACTCATAAGTAAAAGAAATGTACCGGTGTACAAATAAGTACTTAGATTTTCTCTATTCGGTTTTAAAAAATTTAATTTTTTCATTATTTTTCTTTAATAGCAATTTTCTTGTTATACCAATTCATTAATATTGAAATAAATAAACTGATTGATAAATAAGTGAACATTGTAATCGAAACAATTTCTATAGCTCTACCTGTTTGCATTAATGCAGTTCCTGCAAAAACTAAAACTAAATCAGGGTAAGCAATAGCAGCAGCTAGAGAAGAATTTTTAGTTAAATTTAAATATTGATTTGTTGTAGGTGGAATTATAATTCTTAAAGCTTGTGGCATAATCACCAATTTTAAAACTTGATTTGGTGTTAACCCTATCGATGCTGCAGCTTCTTTTTGTCCTTTGTTAATACCTTGGATGCCAGCTCTTACACATTCAGCAATAAAAGTTGCTGTATACAAAGCTAAAGCTAAAGTTAAGGCTATTAATTCAGGAGGTAAACCAAGTCCTCCTTCATAAATAAAAGAAGTTTTTGCAATTTGCTTTAATACAGGTACTTCAAAATTCAATGAAACTCCCCCTATTAAAAATGTTAGCAATGGTAATACTAATAATAAACTTATCGAAATATATAGAACTGGTATTTGTTTGCCTTGATTTTCTTGAACCTTTTTAGCGTAATTTCTTATTAAAATAATTGATATTATTGCAGCTAATAATGAATAGAAAAATATATCAAAATTGTTCCAGATGAATGCAGGAACAAATAAACCTTTAATTGTGAGAAAAAAAACACCAAAAATAGGATCTGCTTTCTCAGGTAGAGGTAAGGCTCTTAATGCAGCAAAGTACCAGAAAAAAATTTGAAGTAATAATGGTATATTTCTGAAAAACTCCACATAAAATGCTGCTGATCTTTCTATTAAATAATTTGGTGACAAACGAGCTATACCTACAATAACACCAATAATTGTAGAAATAATAATTCCTATAAAGGCTACTAAGAGCGTATTTAACAATCCTACAAGATATGCTCTAGCATAAGAATGAGAGCCATCATATTCAATTAAAGAAAACTGAACATCAAATGAAGATTCTTGACTTAAAAAACCAAAACCAAAATCAATTCCTCTACTTGCCATATTTGTTTGAGCATTAAATGTGAAGAAACCAAAAATTAAAACTACTACTAAAAGGGTAATTAATTGAGGAAGAATTTTTCTGATTTTATTGTTCATTTGAGTTGTCTGAATAATAAAAAAAAGGGCTAGAAAAATCTAGCCCTTTTTAATTATTTTAATTAAACAATTATCTTGCAGGTGGTACGTAAAGTATTCCGCCTTTAGTCCATAATTCATTAGGACCTCTGTCAGGTAATATACCTGTGTCAGCTATATTTCTCTTATAACTTTCACCGTAGTTACCTACTTGCTTGATAATTCTATAGTTCCAATCATTATCTAAACCTAAAGCAGCACCCATTTCACCTTCAGCGCCAACAAGTCTTTTAATTGCTGGATTATCAGAACTCTTCATAGCATCGACGTTACCTGAATTAACACCATATTCTTCAGCTTCGATCATTGTGTTTAAAGACCATCTTACGATATCTTCCCAAACAGAATCACCTTGACGAACAACAGGACCTAATGGTTCTTTTGATATCGTTTCAGGTAATACCATATGATCATCTGGATTAGTCATTTTTGTTCTTTGAGCTGCTAATCCTGATTTATCAGTTGTATACGTATCACATCTACCAGCATCATAAGCTGCAACAACTTCGTCAGCTTTTTCGAAAGCAACTGGTTCATATGAAATTCCTTTAGAATTAAAGAAGTCTCTCATATTTAACTCTGTAGTCGTTCCAATATTAGTACAAGCTGAAATTCCATCTCTAAAATCATTTACTGAAGTCATTCCAGAATCTTTTCTAACCATGAAACCTTGTCCATCATAGAAGTTAACACCAACGAAAGTAAGGCCAATGTCAGCATCTCTTGAAAGTGTCCAAGTAGTATTTCTTGATAAAACATCAATTTCACCTGATGTTAAAGCTGTAAATCTTTCTTTTGCACTAAGTGGTGTATATTTAACTTTATTAGCATCACCTAAAACTGCAGCAGCTACTGCTCTACATACGTCAACGTCAACACCAGTCCAATTTCCTGATGCATCAGCATTAGAAAAACCTGGCAAGCCTTGAGATACTCCACATCTTACAAAGCCTTTTTTAATTGTATTTTTTAATGTTTTAGAATCTGATTTAGATTGCTTTTTTCCTTGTTGTTCACAACCTACTAATAAAGCTAAACCAAATACTAAACATAAAAAGTATTTAATGTATTTATACATTTTTCCCTCTTAATTTATTTGTTAACAAATAGTTTAAAATTGAATTTTAAACTGCAGTAGTAAACCACGATATATTTTTAGTATCAATGCTAAAAAATATAGTATTAAAGGACCTTTTGGCGCGCCCTGAAGGATTCGAACCTCCGACCCACGGTTTAGAAAACCGTTGCTCTATCCAGCTGAGCTAAGGGCGCATTTAAGCTATATTTATATTAAAAAATTAATTTTTGAAAATAAATTTTTTACTAATAACTAACAATGTTAATAACTCAACCCTACCTATTATCATAAATATTATCAATATAATTTTTGTTAAAAAATTCATACTAAAAAAATTTAAATCAGATAATCCATACATAGATGAATTAACTGTATTCATCAAAGTTAATATACCTAGTCTAAAAGCATCATCTATATTAATATCATTAATTGTAAGTAATGATGTTATTAAAAATAAAGAAATTATAAAAATAATTACTGATAAAAAATATTTATAAATATCAGATATATCAACTTGAATTTTTGAGAAATAAAATTTGTTAATATAAACATTATTAGGTTTTGCGTGTGAAAGTAATTCATTAATTGAAAATTTTATTAATGAATATAATTTTATAAATCTTATACCAGAACTCGTTGAAAAAAATGATCCACCTATAATTACTAAAATTAAAAAAATAAAATATAAATTATTGGGTAATTGATTTTTGGAAATTCCAATGTTTGAAATACTACTAGTAATTGATAAAAAAATAGTAGAAAAATTATAATCAAAATTAAATAAAAGAAAAAAAAATAATACCAATATAATTAAATATGATAATAAATAAAAATCTTCATTAAAGAAGCTCAACTCCTTTTTTTTAAAAAAAATAAGATTATAGGTTAGAAATAAACTAAAAAAAGAAAATAGCATAGTAAAAGAAAAAAGTATTTCTTTAAAGCTGCTATTCAAAATACTATCAAGTGTATTTGTTGGAAGAAAACCACCTGATGATATTACAGTCATTGCTAAATTAAAAGAGTCAAAAATTCTAATTTTTGATATGCATAATATTATAAAAATAAAAAATGTTATTAATGAATATAAAATTAATATTTTAAATGATTGTTTAAGAGTTTCAGTTGTATCAAAGGAAAGAAAATGTGTAACTGATTTTTTTAAATTATTATCAAAAATATCAATTAAAAGAACAATAGAAAATAAAAAATATAGGCCACCAATCCATTGGGATGAAGATCTCCATAAAATTAAGCTTTCATCCAAATGTTTAATATTATTAAATATACTAAATCCTGTTGATGTAAAACCTGATATGGATTCAAAATATGCATCAAGAAAACTTAAGTTATTAATTATTAAATAATAAGGTATAGAAATTACTAGTGGAAAAATAATATATCCTGATAGAACAAGAAGTATTTTTTCATATATAAGTACTTTATTTTCTTCTCTTTTAATAAATAAAAGTAGAGAACCAATAAATAAAGATAAAATAAAAGTGTATATATAAATATTAATATTTAAAAATAGATTAAAATAATATGAATAAATTATACTAAAAAATGAAAGTACTGATATTAATAAAAAAAAAATACCTAAATAAATTAAACTAAATCTACTCATTAATTTAGATTGAACTAATTCTAAAAATATTTTCGACCACAGGAAGCTGGTCTCTTTTTGCTAAAAAAACTACTATATCGTTCTTTTTAAACACAAAATTTGATCTTGGTATTATAATTTCATCTTTTCTTAGTATGGCGCCTATTCTTATCTCATCAGGTAATTCAGAATTTTTAAGCTCTTTGTTAATTAGTTCAGAAGTTTCAATAATTTCTGCTTCGATAACTTCATATTCACCATTTAAAATTGTGTAAGCTGTTTCTATAGTGCCTTTGTGAACATGTTTTAAAATACTTGATACAGTATTCATTCGCGGATCTATTAAATCATCAATTTTTAATGAAGATTGAAGCAAAGAATAATTAGGTTTATTAATCAAAGCCATTGTTCTTTTATTTTTAGATATTTTTTCTACTAAAACACCAACCATCAAATTGTCTTCATCATCATTTGTAAGAGCCAAAACAGTTTCTACCTCACCTACATTTGCTTCATTTAAAATACTTTCGTCTAATCCATCACCATTGATTACAATTGTATTATTTAATTCATTTGCAATAAATTCCGCTCTTTCTTTATTTTTTTCTATTATTTTGACTCTTGCATCTTCAAATGACTGTTCAATATTTTTGGCAAGATTATATCCTATGTTACCTCCACCTATTATCAAAATTTTATTTGATATTTTTTCATTATGTCCGAAAGCATCTAAAGTTTCACGCATTTGAGATGAGTTAATAATTACATATGCTTTATCCTCTTTTTTCATTAAATCATTTTTTTTTAATATCATAAATGTTTCATCTCTAATTACTCCTAAAATATTAGCATTTAATTTTGGAAATTTTTTAGTAAGTTCATTTAGTTTTATTCCAGCAATAGGACATTTTTCATCAATTAATATTTCTAGTAATCTAATTTTATTTTCTGCAAAAGTTACATTATCCAATGCACCTGGTGCTTCTAATTTTCTTTGGATAGATTTAGCTATTTCTAACTCAGGAGAAATAATTACATCTATTGGTAAATTTTCCTTATTATATAAAGTAGAAAATTTTGGATTTAAAAAATCTTGCGATCTTATTCTTGCAATTTTTTTAGGTACTTTAAAAATAGAATAAGCAATCTGACATATTAACATATTAATTTCATCATTTTTAGTAACTGCTATAATCATGTCAGCTTCGCCAGTATTAGCTTTTTCTAAAATACTAGGAAGAGTTGCTTTACCAACAATAGCTTTAATATCAAGCTGATCATTAATTTTCTGAATATCTTCACTAGATTGATCAATTATTGTAATTGAATGATTTTGTTCGATAAGTAATTTAGCTATTGTAAAGCCGACTCTTCCAGCTCCACATATTATTATATTCATTTAATTAAATTCTTTCACTCCAAGTAATTTTAATTTTCTATGTAAAGCAGATCTTTCCATTCCTACAAAATCTGCTGTTTTAGATATATTTCCTCCAAATTTTTTTAACTGATTTGTCAAATATTCTTTTTCAAAATTTTCTCTAGCTTCTCTTAAAGGAATAGAAAGATTCTCAGTAACTGAAAAAGTTTCTATTTCAGATTTTGTTAAAGATTCTTTTATAATATTTAAAATTTGCGTTGAATCATTTCCAGGTGATAATATTGCTATTCTTTCAATAAGATTTCTAAGTTCCCTAACATTACCTGGCCATGAATAGTTTAGTAAATAATTATTATCTTTAATATTAAATTTAGTAATATTGTATGTTTTGCATATATTTTCTAAAAAATATTCAATTAATAAAGGAATATCTTCTATTCTGCTGCTTAAAGGTTCAATATTAATATTAAAAACATTCAATCTATGAAAAAGGTCTTCCCTAAAATTTCCATCCTTTATTTCTTTTTTAATATCTTTACTAGTTGAACAAATTATTCTTACATCTACTTTAATATCATGATTTCCATTAATTCTTTTAAATTTTTGATCAATCACTATCCTAAGTATTTTAGACTGAGTTTCTAAAGGAATTTCTGTTACTTCGTCAATTAATAAAACACCTCCAGTTGCTTTTTCTAAAGCTCCATAAGAAATTGATCCATCATTTTTTTCTTCTCCAAAAAGTTCTTGTTCATATTTTTTCACATCAAGAAGAGCTCCGTTAAGAATTATAAAAGGACCTCTGCTTCTTTTAGAATTTTTATGAATTTTTCTTGATATTAATTCTTTTCCTGATCCAGTTGGTCCACTAATAAACACTCTACTTTCAGAAAGTGAAAGTTTTTTGATTTGATCTCTTATTGAAACAATATTAGAGCTTTTTCCAATTAATTCGAATGAATGAAATAGTTTACTTTGTAAATTTTTATTTTCCTTTTTTAAAATAAAATTTTCAACTGCTCTATTAACAAAATTCATTAACCTTTCTTTATCAAAAGGTTTTTGTATAAACTCAAAAGCTCCTGATTTTAAAGAGTTAATAGCCATTTCAATATTTGCATGTCCTGAAATAATTATAACAGGGATATCTTTATTTTTATTTTTGATGTGATTTAATAATTCAATCCCATCATTATCTCCCTTATCTAATTTTACATCTATTATTGCAACGTCTGGTAATTTTTTGTCTATCTCGGTTAATGCCTGATTGTAATTTGCCGCAATTCTGGTTTTGTAACCAGCATCTTTTATTAATTCGTTTAGTATTAAACGAATATCTGCATTATCATCTATAATTAGAATTTCAGTTGACATTATTTTTAGGTAAAATTATCTGAATTTTAGCTCCATTATTTTGCGAAGAAAAATTAATTGATCCATTATGATCATTTATAATTTTGTTTACTATAGATAAACCTAATCCTGATCCTTTTTCTTTTGTTGTGTAGTAGGGTTTAATTAAATCTTTTATTTTATTATTAGTAAAACCAATTCCACTATCAGTTATATTTGTGATTATATAATCATTTCTTAATTCAATTTCTATATCTATTATTTTATCAAAATTAGCCACTTTTTTGGCTTTTTCATGAATACTTTCAATAGAGTTTTTAATCAAATTGAAAAAAACTCGACTAATTTGCTCATAATCAAAAGTTAAATTTAGTTCTTTAACAAAATTATTTTTAATATTAATTTTTATATTTTGATCGATCTTACTTAGTAAAGTAACATTTGTATTTATTAATTCGCTTAAATTATGATTTCTAAATAAAGGTTTGGGCATTCTAGCAAAATCAGAGAATTCATTAACTAAATTTTCTATTTGTTTAATTTGCTTTAAAATTGTTTGAAGATTAAGTTCGTATTTATCTTTTCTTGAATCTTCCATATATAATGAGTATTTGGATCTTAAATTATCTATTGTTAATTGTATTGGTGTTAAAGGATTCTTAATTTCATGGGCCAATTTTCTAGCTACATGTTCCCAAGCCTCATGTCTTTCAGATATAAGTAATTTTTCTTGCTGAGATTTTAACCTTTCAATCATAGCATTAAAATTTTTATTTAAAACTTCCATTTCTTTATCAGCTTTTATTTCTGGAACTTTTGTGTCTAAATTTCCTTTTCCAATTTCGACTGAAGCGGATATTAAGTTATTAATTGAAACAAAAAATCTTGAAGAAAATCTTATTGCTATGGTAATAGATAAAAAAAGTAATAATGCCACTATAACAATATATATAATTGCAAAAGAGATTTTAATTCCGAAATTTTGATCTTCAACTGTGTAGTAAAAATCTATAGCTTTTTCAGTCTCTTTCAAATAATTAGATATATCCTCATCGAGAAATTTAATTACATATAAATATGTATCAATATATCCACTGAGTTTAATTATTGCAGCAGATTTATTTTCATAAGCATTAATTATTTTTAAAGGTCTTTCATCATTTAATACCATCTCTAATGCTCTATCTTCAATTTGAGAATATTCACTATTTGAAGAAGAAATAATTAAATTTCCTTTGCTATCAATTAAATGAATTTGATCTATATCTCTTATTAGTTTTTGAGTATCTAAAATATTTTTAAATTGTCTTAGATTGCTATAAAAAATATTAACATTTTTATTTAGATCAAAAGCTAATAAAACAATGTCTGATTCTACTTTGTTTCTTTTTTCATCAACATAATTTCTTGCAATCTCATATGAGTTATTAACTGCTGTCGTTATTTTTTTATCAAAATATTTTTCTAATGCAAAAGAAAAAAGAAATAAAGAAAAAATTGAAATTAATAAAGATGGTATAAGTGTAAATAATGAAAAGAAAATTATATACTTCCTATTAGCTATAGATCCCCTTATGTTAATATTATTTTTAAATGAATTTTTAACTTCAATAAAAATTATAGTAAAAAAAATTAACAACAAAATCGCATTTATTAGTAAAAGTGTTTGTAAGTTATTTTCATTTAATTCAATAAAACTTTTATCTAAAAATGTAAAAAAAGTAAAAATACCTACAGAAATAGTAAAGAAAAAAATAATAACTATAAATAGGTTTCTTTTCAAAAATGACAACATAGATTAAAACTATATTAAAAATAAATTAAAAAATTCATGATTAATTGCTTTATAATACTAGCAGCTGGAGAAAGTAAAAGATTTAAATCCAAAATACCTAAATCATACTACTTATATAAGGGAAAACCTATATTTCTACACTCAGTAGACAAAATTAGAGAGTCAAAAAAATTTAATAAAATAATACTAGTAATAAACAAACAACACAAAAAATATCTAAAAAACTTAAATATAAAAAATGTAACGATTATTTCTGGAGGTAAAAATCGATACGAGTCATCATTAATAGCGTTAAAAAAATTAAAAAAAAATAAAATAAATAAAGTTTTTATTCATGATGCAGCAAGACCCAATTTTTCCTTAAAATTAATTTCAAATTTATTTAAAGGTTTAAAAAAAAATAAATGTGTAGTTCCAGTTATTAAAACAACCAATTCAGTAAAACTTAAAGATAATAATGAATTAAAAAATATTGATAGAAATAAATTATATCTAACTCAAACTCCCCAAGCTTTTATTTATAAAGATCTTATAAAGCTTCATGAAAAAAATTCATCATTAATAACTGACGAGGCAAGTTTATTTATTAATAAAAAAATCAAAATAAAAATGATTAAAGGAGAAAAAAATAATATAAAAATTACATTAAAATCAGATATTACGGAAAAAAAAAATATAAATTATGGAATTGGTTTTGATGTACATAGATTAGTTCCAAATAGAAATTTATATTTAGGTGGATTAAAAATAAAATCTAATTTAGGAACTTTGGGCCATTCAGATGGAGATCCAGTGCTGCATGCTATTGCTGATAGTATACTTGGAGCATGTCAAATGGGAGATATTGGTGAAAAATTTTCAAATAAAAATAAAAGATTTAAAAATATCAGGTCAACAATTTTATTAAAAAAAATAGTAAATGAAATAAAATTTAAAAATTATTACATCAATAATTTGGATATAAATATAATTACACAAACTCCAAAAATACAAAAATACAAAAATAAAATGACAAAAATAATTTCTAAGATTTGTGAAATTTCTGAAGGTCAAATTAATATAAAAGGTAAAACAACAGAAAAATTAGGTTTAATAGGAAAGGAAAAAGCTATAGCTTGCGAAGTAATAACTTCAGTTACAAAATATGATTAATAAAATTAATTTTTTATTCGTTACATTATTTGGGATAGGAAAAATTAAAGTAATACCTGGAAGCTTTGCTTCTCTGGCAACAACTTTATTATTATTTTATCTATTTCATATCTTAAATGTATTACCAAATATTATATTAATTTCTGTTATTATAATTTTTTTAATATCACTTTACTCAATTAATGTTTTTATAAAAAACTTAGATAACAAAGATCCAAAAGAAGTAGTAATTGATGAATTTATCGGGCAATCTATACCTATATGTCTTTATGAAATTGCGCATGAGGGAGCAAAAGAAACTAACCAAGTATTAACTTTTTATTTTATAATGTTTATTTTATTTAGAATTTTTGACATCGTTAAACCCTACCCTGTTAGCTATTACGATAAAAAATTTAAGAACAGTTTAGGTGTCATCATGGATGATGTTTGTGCTGGATTGTATGTTGTTGCTATTCTTGTTTTATATATGGTTATTACTTCATGAAAAAACTTTCGCAAAAAGTAGTTAAATTATTAAATAAAAAGAGATTAAAAATTTCTTTAGCTGAATCTTGTACGGGTGGTTTACTATCAAGTAAAATTACTTCAATTAGCGGTTCTTCTAAAGTCTTTACATTAGGATTGGTTACTTATTCTGATCAATCAAAAATTAAAATTCTCAAAGTGTCAAAAAATATAATTAAAAAATATGGTTCGGTAAGTTATGAAACATGTTTCTCAATGGTTAAAAATTTAAATAAACTAAGTAAAACAGATATCTCAGTATCTATTACAGGTATAGCGGGACCCAAAGGAGGGCTTAAAAATAAACCTGTTGGTCTAGTTTTTATTGGTATTAAAAAAAAAAACAAAACTTTAGTTAGGAAATATTTGTTTAAAGCTAGAAAAAGAACACTTATTCAAAGAGCTTCTGTTAATAAAGCATTACATTTAATATTAAGTTTTCTTAAATAAATCTTCTGCTCTTTTTTGAAAAGCATCAGCTATTTTATTTAAACCGTATTCAAAGGATTTAGTCATAATCAAATTTAAAAATTTATTTTTAAGTTCAAAATCTACATAAAAAGAAACTTCTGTAAAATTTCCTTGTTCGTTAAAATACCATTTGTTTTCTAAATATTTTAAGGGACCTTCCATATTTTTAACAAAAATGCAGTTTTCTTTTTTACTATATTTTACGTCACTTTTATAAGTGTCTTTAAAACGACCTTTGCCTATAGTTAAATCAGCAACAATAAAAATTGTATTTTCCAAATTTTTCCTTTCATAAATTTTTGAATTTAAACAATAAGGAATAAAATCAGGATATCTTTCAATATCTAAAACTAAATCTATAAGTTGATCTTTTTTGCTTTCAATTAATCTCTTAACTGAAGCTTTTGGCATTAATTATTTTTTATTCTTTCTTTTTTTAACTTATAGAAATCTTGATCAGCATGATATGATGACCTTGTTAATGGTGAAGAAGAAACCAATAAAAAACCTTTTGATTTAGCAATATTTTCCAATTCAACAAACTCATCTGGGTGATAATATCTTTGAAGAGGATGATGTTTGCTTGATGGTTGTAGATATTGACCAACTGTTAAGAAATCAACCTCAGCAGATCTTAGATCGTCCATAACTTGAATGATTTCATCTTTATTTTCTCCTAAACCAACCATAAGACCTGATTTGGTGAAAATATTTTTATTAAATTTTTTAACATTTTTTAAAAGCTCAACAGATGCAAAATATCTAGATCCGGGCCTAACTTTTCTATAAAGTGAAGGAACAGTTTCAATATTATGATTAAATACATCTGGTTCAGACTCAATAACTTTTTTGTAAGAATCTTCTTTCCTCAAAAAATCAGGAGTTAAAATTTCTACAGAAGTTTTAGGATTTTTTTTTTTAGTTTCTATAACGACTTCGTAAAAATGATTAGCTCCACCATCATCAAGATCATCTCGATCGACTGAAGTTATTACAGCATGTTTTAAATTTAATTTTTTTACAGCAGATGCTATTTTAAAAGGTTCTAATGGATCAAGTTTTTTAGGTTTTCCAGTTATAACATCGCAAAAAGCACAGGCTCTGGTACATATATCTCCCATAATTAAAAAAGTAGCATGCCTTTTACTCCAACACTCAGCAATATTAGGACAGTTAGCTTCTTGGCAAACAGTTTTAAGTTTAAATTGATTAACTATACTTTTTGTTAAAAAAAATTCTCTTGAATTTAATAACTTTGATTTTATCCATGATGGCTTTTTTTTAATTGGATTTATTTTATTTTTTATTTTTTCAGGATGTCTAATTAGCATTATCTTCTATTATATAAAGTCTTTCATCTTTTTTACCAAATAAAAATTTGTCGCGTATAAGTATTTCAATATAATCTAAATCAATATTATTGGTTAAAAGTGAATTTTTATGTTCTAAATTATTAATTATTTTTAAAAGTTTGACCTCTTCTGACTTAAAATTATGTAAGATATTTTTTTTTTTATAATAAGAAATTAAACCTCTTTCTCCATCCAAAAGGTTAAAGAAAAAATACAGAAATAAAAAAGTAGAAAATAGTAAAAAAATATTTTTTTTTATTTTATCTAGCATTATTTTATATTATTCATTTTAGAATATTTTCCTAGAGACTCTTCTATTCTTAATAACTGGTTATATTTAGCTACCCTTTCGGATCTAGTCAAAGAACCTGTTTTTATTTGATTTGAATTGGTACCAACGGCAAAATCAGATATAAATGTATCTTCACTATCTCCAGATCTATGAGAGATTATGTAATTAAATCCAATTAATTGAGCATATTTAATTACTTTAAGAGTTTCGGTAATTGTGCCAATTTGATTAAGTTTAATTAAAATCGAATTAGAAGAGTTGCTTAGAAATCCCATTTTTAATCTCCTAATATTTGTAACATATAAATCATCACCAACTATTTGAATCTTTTTGTAATTAGATTTCATAAATTGGTTCCATGAAAGCCAATCATTTTCATTAAAGGGATCTTCTAAAGATTTTATTTTAAATTTGTTTATTAAAATATTATATTTTTTAATTGTTTTAGAGGCTGAAATATATTTTTTTGAA
Organism: uncultured Pelagibacteraceae bacterium; assembly: GCA_902568975.1. Lineage (GTDB taxonomy): Bacteria > Pseudomonadota > Alphaproteobacteria > Pelagibacterales > Pelagibacteraceae > Pelagibacter. Next base: position 69,445 of record CACFSO010000003.1, on the reverse strand, counting down.
TGAATAGAATATTTTTTATTTCTAAATAATTCATTTGCAGCAACATCTAAACAAATAGAAATATCTCTTCCGTTTTTAAAACCTGATCTTTTAATGGACTGAACAATTAACTTTAATGCTTCTTCATTGCTATTAATCATAGGGGCAAAGCCTCCTTCGTCTCCTACTGATGTTGAATATCCTTTTTTTATAATAATTTTTTTTAAATTATTTATTACCAAAAAACACATTCTTAATGCATCAGACATTGATTTAGCTTTATCTGGCCTAATCATGAATTCTTGAATTCTTAATCCATTATTTGAATGAGCTCCTCCGTTAATTATATTCATAAGAGGATAAGGAATCTTAAAATTTTTTTTTACCAAAAAACCTTTGTAAAGAGGGATTTTTTTGATCTTACAAGATAATTTTTTTACCGCTATTGATATGGGTAAAATAGCATTTGCTCCTAAATTTTTTTTTTGTTGTGTTCCGTCTAGATTAATTAACAAATCATCTATTTTTTCTTGATTGTGTAAATTTTGATTTTTAATTTTTTTTGAAATTTTGGTATTAATTAATTTAACTGTATTTAAAACACTTTTACCAAGATATTTTTTATTAAATTTATCTCTTTTTTCATGAGCTTCATATGAACCGGTGGATGCTCCAGACGGACAAATTGAAGAAGCGCTAATTTTATTAGAAAATATTTCAACCTCTACAGTTGGAGTTCCCCTACTATCAAAGACCTGTCTTGCAATAACCTTTGTTATTTTGCTCATTATTTAGTTTTTAACTAAATTGTCTATTTCAACTATTTGTTTAATTAAATTTTCTAGTTTGTCCAATGGTACCATATTAGGTCCGTCTGAAGGTGCATTATCAGGATCTTGGTGTGTTTCTAAAAAAATTGCAGCAATTCCAACAGCTGTTGCTGCTCTTGATAAAGATTCTATAAATTCTCTTTGTCCACCACTTTTTTCACCCAAGCCACCTGGTTGTTGGACTGAATGGGTTGCATCAAAAACAACAGGATAGCCATTCTTAGCCATGATCGGAATTGAACGCATGTCTGAAACTAAAGTATTATAACCAAAACTAGCTCCTCTTTCGGTTACTAAAATATTATTATTTCCAGAATCAGAAATTTTTTTAGTTACATTTATCATATCCCATGGAGCTAAAAATTGACCTTTTTTTACATTAATTATTTTTTTTGTTTCAGCTGCAGCAACTAATAAATCTGTTTGCCTACAAAGAAATGCTGGTATCTGCAAAACATCTACATGTTTCGAAACAGCTGAACATTGTTCTATATTATGAATATCTGTTAAAATAGGTATATTTAGATCTTTTTTAATTTTATCAAAAACTGGTAAAGAATTTTCTAATCCAGCTCCTCTTTTACCTTTTAAGCTTGTTCTGTTGGCTTTATCGAATGAAGTTTTATAAATAAATCCTATATTAAACTTTTTAGCTATTTCCTTTATTTTACCAGCAATATCGATTGCATGTTGTTCTGTTTCTAGTTGGCAAGGACCAGCTATTAAACAAATTTTTTTATTATTTGAAATTTCTATTCCGTTGCAATTAATTATTTTATTTTCCATTAAATTTTTTTGCAGCTTTAATAAATGAAGAGAATAATGGATGTGGTGATAAAGGTCTAGATTTAAATTCAGGATGAAACTGAACTCCTACAAACCAAGGGTGTTTTTTTAGTTCAACAATTTCAGGTAATTTGTTATCTGGTGACATACCTGAAAATATCATCCCTTTTTTTTCAAATTGGTCCTTAAGGTTATTATTCACTTCGTATCTGTGCCTATGTCTTTCATTTATAAAATTTGATTTATAAATGTTTTTTATCAAAGAATTGTGTTGTAATTTAGCCTCATAAGAACCTAATCTCATAGTTCCACCTAATTCTTTATTAGTGCCTCTAATAACTTTTCCATTTTTGTTCCATTCATGTATTAATCCTATAACTGGAAAACATTTTCTATCTAATTCACTTGATCCAGCATTTTTAATTTTTAAAACATTTCTAGCAAATTCAATCATTGCCATTTGCATTCCAAAACATATTCCTAAAAATGGTATTTTATTTAATCTTGCATATTTTATTGCTGAAATTTTTCCTTCAGTTCCTCTTTTGCCGAAACCTCCAGGAATCAAAATGCCAGATACTTTTTTAATTTTTTGATTTACCTCATTAGATCTTAAATTATCAGATTCAATTCTAACCAAATTAACTTTTACGTTATTATTAATGCCACCATGAATTAAAGCTTCATCTAAAGATTTATATGCATCCTTAAGGTTTACATATTTGCCAATTATAGCAATATTAATACTATTCCTCGTATTCAAAACGGTTTTGGTAATTTTTTTCCAGGGTAATAAATTTACTTTTTTTTTTGGTTTTAATTTAAAATATTTAAGTACTTGTTTGTCTAATTTTTCATTATAAAAACTTATAGGAGCTTCGTATATAGTTCTAACATCTACAGTTTCAATAACATTTTCAATTGGAACATTGCAAAATAAAGATATTTTTTTTCTTTGATCTAAAGGTATAGATTTTTGGGATCTGCAAATTACTATATCTGGTTGAATCCCTAAGCTTCTTAACTCTTTCACGGAATGTTGAGTTGGTTTAGTTTTTATTTCATCTGATGATTTTAGAAATGGCACTAGAGTTAAATGAATAAACAAACTTTTACTTTTTCCAATTTCATTTGAGAATTGTCTGATTGCTTCAACAAAAGGTAAACTCTCTATATCTCCAACAGTGCCTCCAATTTCACAAATAACAAAATCTTCATTTATTATATCCTCTTTGATGAATTCTTTTATTCTATCAGTGACGTGTGGAATAACCTGAACAGTTTTTCCTAAATATTTTCCTTGTCTTTCTTTTTTGATTATATCGCTATAAATTTTACCTGTCGTAATATTGTCAGATTGTTTTGCTGAAATGTTTGTGAACCTTTCGTAATGCCCAAGGTCAAGATCTGTTTCTGCTCCATCATCGGTTACGTAAACTTCTCCATGTTGAAAGGGACTCATTGTTCCTGGATCAACATTTAAATAGGGATCCATTTTTCTAACTCGTACTTTAAAGCCCTGAGATTTAAGCAGGTAAGCAAGAGATGCAGATGATAGACCTTTTCCTAATGATGATACCACGCCGCCAGTGACGAATATATATCGCGCCATGGAATTATGTTATAACTATTATTTTTAAAAAATAAAAGGATTAATTATTATTTTTTGGAATTTCTGGAGTATCTTCAGATTTTTTCTGCTCAACGGTATCCAAAACCGATGATGTTGGAGTTATTTCACCTCTAGACAGTATAGTTAGGCCAAGACTACAGATTATGAATAAAGTAGCTACGATAGCTGTGGCTTTTGTTAAAAAATTACCAGTTGATCTTGAAAACATAAAGTTTTCTTGTGAAACTCCAATTCCTAAAGCGCCTCCTTCTGATTTTTGTATCAATACTAAAAAAACAAGTACTGCAGCAAGTATTATATTAATAGTAAGTAAAATATTCTCCATACAAACTAATTAATAGTTTTTTTTATGATATCAATAAATTTATTTTGATTATGAGAAGCTCCACCGATCAAAAAACCATTTATTTGAGGTATTTTACTTAAATTAATAACATTTTTTGGATTTACCGACCCTCCATACAAAAGTTGTATTTTTTTGGACTTAAATTTTTTGGAAAGAAATAATTTTATATTAATAATTTGTTTTTCAAGATCCTTTGTTTTGGGAATTTTTCCTGTTCCTATGGACCAAACTGGTTCATAAGCAATAATTATATTCTCTAAATTTTTAATTTTATAAAGACCTTTTTTTAATTGTCTTTTTATAACAGAGTCAGCTTTGTTTTTTTTCTTTTCAGCAAGTGTTTCACCAATACAAAATATTACATTTAATTTTTCTTTTAATGATGATTTTATTTTTTTGTTAATAAGAATATCTGTATCACCAGAATTTCTATTTTCTGAATGACCTATAATAACATATTTTGCTCCAAGTTTTTTTATCATTCTTGCACTGATAGAACCTGTAAATGAAAATTTATTTGATTCTGAATGGCAATTTTGTGCACCTATTGAAACTTTTGATTTTTTTGTTTTTCTAACAAAATCATTTATGAGTGTATAAGGGGGGCAATATATTATTTTGGCTCCTCTGTGGTTTCTGGTATTAGATATTTTAATTACTTTGTTTATTTTATCAACTGAACTTAAATTTCCATACATTTTCCAATTAGCTATGAAGTATATTTTATTATTTGTCATTAACTGTAAATTAATCTATAGGTTTGTTTTTTATAGTTCAATAGATTAAAATTTTATGATTAGCAAATTAAGGGCTTTCTCTAAAACGAAATTAGCTACACTTTTAGTAGCAATAATTATTATACCTTTTGTTTTTTGGGGTATGGGAGGAGTTTTTAGAGGAGGAAATACAAATAGTTTAGTCAAAATTAATAATGAAAATGTGTCAACACAAGATTTAATAAATTATATTAATAGTTCAAGATTAACTTCTGAAATTATTAAAGAAAATATTGATAATAATATAATAGAGGATCTTTTACAAAATCTTGTATCAGAGACTTTATTGGAAATGGAGATTAAAGATTTAAATATTTCAATATCAGACAAAACAATATTTGATGTAATAACAAGTGATAAGGAATTTTTAGATGATAATAATAAATTTTCTAGAATTAAATATGAAAAATTTTTATTAAAAAATAATCTTTCAGCAACAGAATTTGAATATAGATTAAAAAAAAATGAATTAAATAAGAAATTGTTTGTTTATATTAGTGGTGGAATAAAATCTCCAAGCTTTATGGTTAATAATAAATATAACGATGAAAATAAAAAAATTGAAATAGAATATATAAATTTAAGCAATATATACAAAAAAGATTTTACAAATAATGATGTGAAAAAATATATTAATGAAAATGAAGAAAAATTAAAAATAGATTTAATTGATTTCAAATATTCAGTAATTAATCCAACAAATTTAATAGATTCTGATGAATTTAATGATGAATTTTTTACTAAAATAGATGAAATAGAAAATTATGTTTTAAACAATGCAACAATTGATGAAATTAATAATATTTATAACTTAGAAATTAAAAAAGAAAAAAATTATACCGTAGAAGATAATCAAAATCCAGATGAAATTCATCAAATTATTTATAACAAAAGAAACGAAAATAAAATCCAATTAATAGATAAAAATGATTATTATATACTATACGAAATTTCAAACTTAAAAAAAATTTTACCCGATGTAAAAAATATTAATTTTGCTAATAAAATTAAAAAGATTATGTATGAAGACAATAAAAATCAATACAATAAAAAACTAATTTTGCAGATAGAGAATAAGGAATTTACAAATAATGATTTCAATAAATTAAAAAGTGATAACAATCCATCCAAAAATACAAAACTTACTTCTATAAAAAATAGTGAATTTTTTACAGAGGATTCGGTTAAATTATTATATTCACTGCCTAAAAAAAGTTTTTTATTTATGTTAGATAAAAATAATAACGTTAATTTAGTAAAAATATTAGAAATTTATAAAGTAAATTTGGCTTCAAATAATGATCTAATTAAAAAAAATTCTATAAAAACAAATTCCGATCAAAAAAATGAATTATATAATTCTTATGATAACCTGCTTAATGATAAATATAAAATAGTAGTTAATCAAAAAACTTTAGATCGTTTTAAAAATCATTTTAGATAATGTTAAATTATAGTTTTAAAAAATTTAAAAAACTTCACAAAGAAAAAAAAAATCAATTAATTTATTTTTCTATCAAGAGTAAAAAAGGAAATGAAATTAACAATCTAATTGATAATTTTTTAATAGAAAAAAACAGTTTCATTTTTGAATCTGTTGAAAAAGGTGTTATTAAAGGAAGATACACAATTTTTGGAAGAAATCCTGATAAAATATGGGAATTCAATAATAATAAATCTTTTTTTGTATATAAAAATAATAAAAGAAAAAAGATTAAAGGAACTCCAAAAATAATCATTGAAAAAATTATTGAAAATTTTAAATTCAAAATTCCAAATGAATTACCTCCAATAAGTTCACTTCTATCTGGATATTTTTCTTATGATATAGTCAGATATGTAGAAAAAATTCCTGATAATTGTAAAGATGACCTTAAAATCCCCGATGCTAGAATAATTAGACCTCAAACATTAATAATTCATGATAATTTGAAAAAAAAAATATATTTTATAATTAACTGTTTTTCAGATGAAAAAATTAATAACTATCATAAAAAATATTTTAATGTTCAGAAAGAATTACAAAACTTAATATTTTTAGCTAATTATAGGAGTAATTCTTTTACTTATAAAAAAAAAATTAAATTCAAGATCAAATCAAATATTTCAAAAAAAACATTTTTATCAAATATAAATATAGCTAAGAAATATATTGAAATAGGTGACATTTTCCAGGTAGTTTTAAGCCAAAGATTTGAAACTGATCTCGATAAAAGACCTTTAGATATATACAAGAAATTAAGAATAACTAACCCATCACCATTTATGTATTTTTTTAATTTTCATGATTTTCAAATAATAGGCGCAAGTCCAGAAATTTTAGTTAGATTAAGAGATTCTAAAATAACTATAAGACCTATTGCAGGAACAAGACGTAGGGGAAAAAATAAAAAAGAAGATATTTTTTTAGAAAAAGAACTTTTAAATGATAAAAAAGAACTTTCTGAACATTTAATGCTATTAGATTTAGGAAGAAATGATACAGGAAAAGTTTCAAAAATAAACTCTGTTAAGGTAACTGAAAAATTTAAAATAGAAAGATATTCACATGTTATGCATATCGTTTCAAATGTGGAAGGAAAATTTAATAAAAAATTTAGCAAATTTGATACACTTTTATCAGGTTTTCCAGCTGGAACAGTATCAGGAGCACCAAAAATAAGAGCAATGGAAATAATTGATGAATTAGAATCAACAAAAAGAAAGGTATACGCTGGTGGTATTGGATATTTTTCTGCTAACGGTGATTTTGATACATGTATTGCATTAAGAACAGCTATAACAAAAAATAATAAATTTTATGCTCAGGCTGGTGCAGGCATTGTAGCAGATAGCAAACCGATAAATGAATATATCGAGACTGTAAATAAAGCAAAAGCTCTATTAAAATCATTACAATAAGTTTATGAAAATACTTTTAATTGATAATTATGACAGCTTTACATTTAATTTGTATCACTATCTTTCATCTTTGAAAACAAAAGTTGATGTTTTAAGAAATGATAAAATTAATTCAAAAGAGATTATTAAAAAAAAATATGACAAAATTGTAATTTCACCTGGACCAGGGAATCCAAATCAATCTGGAAATTGTATAAATATTTTAAAATCTCTTCATCAAAAAATTCCATTCCTTGGAGTATGTCTCGGGCATCAAATTATTGGACAAGTTTTTGGATCAAAAATTATTCAAACAAAAAAATTAATGCATGGAAAAACTAGTAAAATAAAATCTAGAAAAATTGGTATTCTAAAAAACCTTCCAAGTAGTTTTGAAGCTACTAGATATCATAGTCTGATAATTGATAAAAAATCTTTATCAAAAGACTTAATAATTACAGCCGAAACACATGATGGATTAATAATGGGTGTTCAACACAAAAAATTCAATATTCATGGCGTACAATTCCATCCTGAAAGCATCAAGACTAAATTAGGGATGAAAATATTAAAAAATTTTATTAATTATTAAGATTATGAAACAATTTTTGGAAAAGCTTAAAAACAAACAAAATCTTACATTTGAAGAAAGTAAATCAGCATTTGAGGTATTAATGACTGGTAAAGCTAATGAGGAGGAAATTTATAGTTTTTTAACATTATTATCAGATAAAGGAGAAGTTTCAGATGAAATAGCTGGTGGTGTTTATGTGCTTAGAGAAAAATCAAAAAGAGTTAATGTAAGTGATTGTATTGATACATGTGGGACAGGTGGAGATGGCATGAATACTCTTAATATATCAACTGCATCAGCATTACTTTTGTCAAGTATGGGAACAAAAGTAGCAAAGCACGGTAACAAAGCTGTTTCCTCAAAGTGTGGATCGGGGGATGTATTAGAGGCCTTAAAAATTAAAATTCATTTAGAACCACAAGATATTGAAAAAGAAATTAACAATAATAATTTTGGTTTTATGTTTGCACCTAATTATCACAGCGCTATGAGATTTGTTGGTCCAGTAAGAAAAAAAATTGGAAAAAGAACTATATTTAATATGATTGGTCCATTAAGTAACCCAGCTCTTGTAAGTAAACAGGTAGTTGGTGTTTTTGATAAAAAGTTATTAAAAATTTTTGCCCAAGGTCTAAAAAATTTAAATATAAAATTTGCATGGATAGTTAATAGTGAAGATGGATTAGATGAAATATCACCTTACGCAAAAACAAATGTAATGCAATTAAAAGATGGTCAAATATCTGAAATAAGTATTGATCCTAATATTTTAGATGTTAATGCAGAAAAACTTGAAAACTTAATTGGCCATGATGCAAAATTTAATGCAGATAAAATGATTGAAATATTCAAAGGAAAAGATAATGATTTTTCTAAGGCAGTTTGTTTAAATGCTGCAGCAGGTTTAATTGTTGGAGAAAAGTTTTCTGATTTCTCAGAAGCCTATAATCATGCTAGAGAATTTATTCTATCTGGTAAACCATATTTTCATTTAGAAAAAATACAAAATGTCTGAAAATATACTTGAAAAATTAATTAAAAGAAAAATTGATAAAGTAGTTAAATTAAAAAAAAATACCAATCTCAACTATTTAAATGAATTAATCGACAAAAATAATACATATCAAGACTTTAAGGAAAAAATCCAAAACAATTCAAAAAATAATAAAATATCAATAATTGCTGAGATTAAAAAAGCTAGTCCTTCAGCAGGTGTAATTGTTAAAGATTACAACCCATTAGAAATAGCTAAAATTTATAATAATAATAAAGCAACATGCTTATCGGTACTTACTGAAGAAGATTTTTTTTTAGGAAATTTAATTCATATAAGTAAAATAAAAGATAAAATAAATTTACCAATTTTGTGTAAAGATTTTTTTGTAGATAAATTTCAAGTTCCTTTAGCAAAAAGCTATGGAGCAGATGCAATTTTAATTATTTTAGCTGGTGTTTCGGATTATATTGCAAACGAATTGTATGAAGAAGCATTAAAGTTTAATATGTCAGTAATCGTTGAAGTGCATACAATTGAAGAGGCTAAAAAAGCTTCGAATTTTAAAGAAGCGCTAATCGGAATTAACAATAGAGATTTAAAAACTCTTAAAACAAATATACATACAACCTATGATATTTATGATGTTTTAAAAAATCATAAAGGTCCTTTAATATCTGAAAGTGGAATTAAAACTAAAGAGGAGTTGCTTGAGTTAAAAAGCAAAACATCAATTAATACTTTTTTAATAGGTGAATCGCTTTTAAAAAATTTAGAAAAAAATTCTATTTTCTCAGTTTTGTAGTCAAATAACCTTCTATTTACTTGATTTTTAAGCTATTGTTTATTTAAGAGAACTTTTGTAGAACAGAATCTGTACGATATTTGTTCTATGCTAACTAAAAAACAAAAAAACCTACTTTTATTTATCAACAAGAAGTTGAGGTCATCAGGTGTTTCACCTTCATATGAAGAAATGAAAGATTCATTGAATCTAAAATCAAAATCTGGAATTCATAGATTAATAAGTGCGCTAGAAGAAAGAGGTTTTATCAAAAAACTAGCTCATAAAGCTAGAGCTCTTGAAGTAATTAAATTGCCTGAAACAGCTTCAGCTAATGACATTTTTAATAATTTTTCTCCAAGCGTAATTAAAGGTGGATTAGATGAAGGTACTATAAAAAAAAATAATTCTGAAGTTTCTGTGTTAGGTAAAATTGCAGCAGGAACCCCTGTTGAAGCTATACAAAATGAAGTTTCAAGAATACCTCTTCCAAGCAATATTGAAAAAAATGGTGAGTATTTTGGTCTTAAAGTCCAAGGTGATTCTATGATTGAAGCTGGTATAAATAATGGTGATACTGTTATTATAAAAAAAAACCAATACAGCAGATAATGGTAAAATTGTAGTAGCCTTAATAGACGATCATGAAGCAATGTTAAAAAGAATAAGAATAAAAGGTAAAACTGTAGCTTTGGAAAGCGCGAATAAAAACTACGAAACAAAAATCTTTGGCCCAGATCGTGTAAAAGTCCAAGGTGTATTAGTATCTTTATATAGAAACTTCAACTAAAATAGTCTAAACATTTAAAATGTCTAAAGTAGCAACTAGATTTGCTCCATCGCCTACTGGTCCATTACATATTGGAGGCATAAGAACTGCCTTATTTAATTGGTTATTTTCTAAAAACCAAGGTGGTACTTTTCATTTACGAATAGAAGATACCGATAAAGAAAGATCTAAAAATGAATACAAAGAACAAATTATTAAATCTTTAAAATGGATAGGAATTGAATACGATGGAGATGAATATATACAATCAAAAAAAATTGATAATCATATTAAAGTTGCTAATGAGTTATTAAAAAATGGCCATGCTTATAAATGTTATTGTTCAAATGAAGAAATAGAAGAACAAAAAAAAAGAGCGAAGCAAAAAAAGATTCCTTACATTTATAATAGAAAATGGAGAGATAAGGTAGAATCTGATGCTCCAAGCGGTGTTAAGCCAGTTATAAGATTTAAAAGTAAAATTGATGGATCCTCAATATTAAAAGATTTAGTACAAGGAAATGTCCAAATTGATAATAATACCATTGAAGATTTTATTATTTTGAGAAACGATGGATCACCAACCTACAACTTGTCAGCTGCGGTAGATGATCAACAAATGAAAGTGACACACATAATTAGAGGTGATGATCATAAAATTAATACATTTAAACAAATGCAAATATATCTAGCTATGAAATGGGATCTTCCATCTTTTGCACATATTCCATTGATTCATACAACAGAAGGTAAAAAATTATCTAAAAGAGATAAAGCTTCAACTCTTGAAGACTACTCTAAAATTGGAATAATGCCTGAAGCACTAAGAAATTATTTATTAAGATTAGGTTGGTCTTTTAAAGATAAGGAAATATTTACTTTAGATGAAAGTATAAAACATTTTAATTTGGAAGGAATAGGCAAATCTCCATCAAAATTAGATATCAGTCGAATTTTGTCAATAAATGAACATTATATAAAAAACATGAATGAACATGATCTATACAATAGATTAAGTGAATACTGTGATAAGTACAAAGAAAAAATTGGGACAAATAAAAGAGATAAAATAAATAAATCATTACTATTTCTTAAAAATAAAGCCAAAACTTTGGAGGATATTTATAATAATTCGAAATATATAATTTTTGATGAAGTAAACTACAATGATAACGATTTAAAACTTATAGATGAAAAAGCAAAAAAAATAATTGCAGATTTTAATAATGAAATATCTAAACAAAAAGAATTAAACAAAAATACACTTGAGGAAATAATTAATAATTTAATAAATAAATACGAAACAAATTTTAAAGGTGTTGGTCAACCATTAAGAATAGCGATTACCGGATCCAAATTTGGACCTGGAATATACGATATAATAATGTCTTTAGAAAAGTTGGATATAGAAAAAAGATTAAGCAAGATAATTTTGTAAAATTTTTGAAGCTTCCTCTGATGACGAAGATGATGATTTTAAATTATTTATTGTAGACTTAACATCAGCAAGTTGTGCCTCAACTAATGCGGGTTTTTTTAAAAAATAATACACAGATTTAAATATTTCATCTGGATTACAATCTTTTTGAATTAATTCAGGAATAATTTCCTTATCATTAATAATATTTAACATGTTTGCATATTTAATTTTTAAAAATAATTTAGCTAAAAAATAATTAATAAAACTCATCTTATAAATAACAATAGATGGAATATTAAGTTTACATACTTCAAGAGAGACTGTTCCCGATTTTACAACTGCAAATATAGATTTTTTCAACATTATTTTTTTTATCTTATCGTCTGAAATAACTTCTACATTTGAAATATTTTGTTTATTGAGAAGATCTAATAAATAACTTTTGTATTTATCAGTAGAATGAAAAATAAAATTAAAATCATTTTCTTTATGGTTCATTTTTTTTATAAACTGAAAAAGAATAGGTGCATGGATTTTAATTTCACTTTCTCTACTACCAGCAAATAAAGATATATATTTTTTTTTATTATTTATAATATTATCAATCTTTATATTATCTTTAACTTCTTCATCTAATAGTGGATGTCCAACAAAAGTATTTAAAAGATTTTCTTTATCAAAATATTTCTTTTCAAATTTAAATAATAACAAAATATGATCTAAATACTTTTTCATTTTTTTTACCCTACCTTCTCTCCATGCCCATACTTTTGGTGCTATAAAATGAATAGTTTTAATACTTGGATTTATTTTTTTAACTTTTTGGGCTACTCTTAGAGTAAAATCAGGACTATCTACGCTAAACAAAATATCAGGTTGAAATTCTACAATTCTATTTACTGTTTCGTTAATCTTTTTTCGTATTTTCAAAATATTCATCATAACGCTCGTAAAAGCTATATAGGTTATATCTTTTAATTCATAAATTGATTTTATCCCTAATGAATTTAAATGCATTCCACCTACGCATAAATACTGAATATCTGTATTATTTTGTTTAAGCTTAGAAATAACTGTTGATGCCAATTTATCTCCAGATGGCTCGCCTGTTATAATAAAAATTTTTTTCATTTTACCGCTATAAACATATTATTTTTATTAGCAAAACTTATGCATTTATTTTTATCTAATATGATATTTTCATTTGATTTTAATACGATACCTTTAAGGTTAATTTTCTTACAATCTTTTAAAGTATCCAAGCCTATTGTTGGCAAATCTGCTCTAAGGTCTTGTTTTTTCTTTGGATATTTAATCAGCATACCATTAAGAATTTTTGTTTTTTTTAATTTTTGAAGCATTTTTTTCGTTCCTTTAGATGTTTCTATAGCAGCTATTTTACCATTTCTTAAAATTATACCCTGGGTATGATTATAAGCATTTAATTTATTTAAATATTTTATACCTTTTTTAATTTCTAAAATTTCGTATTTGCTGGGTTTTAAAAAAGAATAATTACCTTTTTTTAGTGTTAATTCAGGATTAAAAAAATTTAATTTTATAACTTTAATTTTATGTTCTGCTAATATATTAATTAATTCTTTTAATATAGCGGCATCACCTAGTTTAGATGCTTTTATAACTCTGGGCATATAATAAATTCCCTTAAGATCAAATTTAAGAGATGAAATATTTGGTTTTGATATGCTTCCGGCAAATAATACTTTTTTACATTTTTTAGAATTAATTAAATCTAAAATTTTCCCAAATTTCCCTATACTTATAAAAAAACTGTTTTTATCTTTTTTGAATTTATTATTTTTTGTTAAATCAATAATAAAATATTTAATTTTCTTTTTTTTTAATTTGTTTAATATTTCAGTAGGTAGCTTTTTTTCCCCAAGAAATAGGCCTATCATTACTTTTCAAAATAATTAAAGTTTATAACAACTCTTATTTTTTCATCTGTAGAATCAACGCCACAATGAAATTCATTACCCTCAAATACAACAGCCCTATTTGCTTTGCTAACTACTTTTTCACCACTATTAAAAAGTGTATATCCATTATTTGTGTTACAATAAAAAACTGCTGTTTTACTGTTTTTAACACCTGTATCAATATGCATTGGTGATTTTATAATTTCATTTTTTTTTGTTGTTAAATTAGCTTTAACTCTTATTACTTCTTTATAATTTAATTTTTTTAAAATTGGTTCAACAATTTTCCAATAAGGTGATAAAATAGTTTTATCCCAAACTATAGCGTGTATAAATTGAAAATTTACATCTCCTTTTAAAGATTTTGAATCATTATAATACCAAGGAAATTCTGTACCAAAAAAAGCTTTTTCTAATTCTAAAAAGTTTTCCTTTTCTAAAAAATTATCAATTATTTTCATTCAATCTCTTTTTGTAAAAGGTGTACATATTGGTCTTTTTTTATTTTCATTAATAAATTCTAAAACTTTTTTTACATACAAATTATTTTTTAAATCTTCGCTTAAAAAACTTATATTTTCATTAATTTTTTCATTTTTAAATATAATGTTATATGCATCAGATAGTTCTTTAATTTCTTTTCTAGGTATATTTTTCCTTCTTAAACCTATTAAATTAAGACCATTTAAATAATTTCTATTACCCATAGATAATCCGTAAGGAATAACATCATTTATAATACCTGTCATTCCACCTATCATAGCTAATTGTCCAATTCTTGAATACTGATGAATTGCACAACTGCCCCCGATAATAGCTTCATCTCTAATATGTACGTGGCCTCCTACCTGAACACTATTTGCTAAAACAATGTTATTTCCAATAATGCAATCATGTGCAACATGAGAATGAACCATAAATAAACAATTATTACCAATTTTTGTAACTCCTCCTCCACCCTTTGTTCCTGGATTAATAGTAACGTATTCTCTAAATATATTATCATTTCCAATTACTAACTTATTTTCCTCACCTTTGTATTTTAAATCTTGTGGTTCGGCTCCTAAGGAAGCAAAAGGAAAAATTTTATTATTATCTCCAATTTCAGTATTTCCAGATATATTTACATGTGAAAAAATAGTAACATTATCGCCAATCTTTACATTTGGTCCGATAACCACAAAAGGACCAATGTTTGCAGTTTCAGATATTTTTGCTTTTCCATCTATAATTGCAGTTTTGTCTATCATTTATTTATTTTCTTTAATAAACTTTCTTAAATCTTTTGCTGGATATCCCATAACTTTTGAATTACTTGGAATATCATTTATAACTCCACTTCCACCCCCTATATGAACTTTATTACCAATATTTAAATGCCCAGATATGCCTGCTTGTCCTCCTATCATCACTTCATCTCCTAATATTGAACTACCTGCAAAACCAACTTGACCTGCTATAACACAATTATTACCAATTTTAACATTATGAGCTATGTGAATTTGATTATCCAAATATGTATTTTTACCTATAATCGTATTTGATAAAGAACCACGATCAATAGTTGAGCCACAACCAATTTCAGAATTATCATTTATTATTACTAAACCAATTTGTGGGTATCTAATATTATTTTTTTTATCAGGAAAAAAACCAAATCCTTTTTTTCCTATAACACATCCATCTAAAATATGAACATTATTTTTAATTATAGTTTTCCTAATAATAACATTTGAACCTACTGAACAATTGTTGCCAATTACAACATTGCTTTCAATAATTGAATTATGTCCTATAGAAAAATTTCTTCCTATTTTAACATTTTTTCCAATTAAAACATTTTTTCCATATTTTGTATTTTTTTTATATTTAGTTTTTTTAATATCTTTTAAATTAGAGTCAAAATCATCTGTAATAGAATTGGGATAAAGTGTTCTAGTAATTTTTGCAGTAGAAATTAAAACATTTGAAACAATTATTTTTTTACAAGATTTCGGTAATAAATTAGCTAACACTGACGTTGTAACACAAAAAGAGGCTTTTGTTTTGGAAGCTACAACATTGTATTTATTTGAATGAAAAAAAGTAATATCTTTATTACTAGCAGAGTATAGGTCTTTAATGTCAAAAATTTTATGATTATTAAATTTTTCTTTGTTTTTAATTTTTGAAATTCTTAAAAGTTTATCGATTCCAATGGGACCGATGCTTTTAAAAAAAGGATTGATGTTCATCAAATATTACTTATCAAAACTTTTTAAATTTGCGTATCAAGATTTGTTGCTAATTATTTCCTATCTACAATAGTAGCAGACCATATAGCGTCGGCCATCTTTTTTGAGTCAACAAAGGCTTCTCCCTTATATTTCCAAACTTTACCGTGAGATCTAATCGCTTCGATTTTAAGCTCAAGTCTGCAATCTGGTATAACGGGATTTCTAAATCGTGCTTTTTCAATACTCATAAGAAAAACAAGCTTATTTTCATAGGTTGTCTTATCCAATCCATGTGCCGTTAAAGCTGCTGCAGCTTGACCAAATGCTTCTACTATCAAAACTCCTGGCATAACAGGTTGTCCTGGAAAATGACCTTTAACAAAAAAACTATCTTTTCTTACATTAACTATAGCTGTAGCTGAAAATAGCTTCTTTATATTCAACAATTCGTCTATTAAAAGCATAGGTTCTCTATGTGGTAATAAATCAGTAATTTGTTTTTTATCCAAAGAAGTTGCCATTACTTTATCTTTAAATTTTTTATTTTATCATCAACTAAATCAATAATTTTTTTTGTAATATCAAGATTAGATTTGCCTAATAATACATTTTTTTTATTCAAAATAATTGAAATTTTATTTTCTTTTGCATAATCATTAAGAATTGGATCGATCTTTTTGATCAACTCAGATGTATAATTTAATTTTTTTTGTGTTAAATCATCTAATAATTTTTTCCTTTTTTTTCTATATAAATTAACTTCTTCTCTAAGTTTAGTTATTTCTTTTTCAAATTCATCTTTTTTAATAACATTTTTTTTTGATAAAATGTTTTTTTCTTTTTTTTTTAAATTATCTTCTTCTTTTTTTAAATCAGAACTAGTCTTTTTTTGTATTTGTTCTAATTTAATTATTAAATCTTTTCCGACTTTAGATTGATTCAAAACCTGATCCATATCTATAAAAACTGTTAAATTTTGAGCATTAACATTATTAAAAAAATATACAACAAATATAAAGATGAAAAAAAACTTCTTCATTAAAAAGTTGTTCCTAATCTAAATCTAAAAGTTTCTGTTTCATCAGTATTTGCTTTGCTTATAGGTAGAGCAAAACTAAAATTTAATGGTCCAATTGGAGTAAATAAATCAATAATCATGCCTGTTGAGCTTCTTATTTTATCTTTATCTAAACTTGAATCATAATCAACTCCCCATAAATTAGCTGCATCATAAAAAAAACTAAAATCAGCATTTTGCATATTTGGAAATATAGTAGGTAATGTTGCTTTTAAATTTAATGATGCCGCATAATTACCTCCAATAAAATCATTTCCATCCTTGGGTCCTATTTTGCCTGTTTCAAAACCTCTTAATCTACTTGCTGGAATAAAGTTTCTATCTGACAATCTTATATCTTCATCTGATAATGAATTTGAAGCTTTAGCATAAAAACTTAAGGAGGTAATAATTTCATTTTGTAATTGTTCATAAACATCGTATTTTATTGAATTTTCTAATGTATCTGTTTCGTTAAAAATAGGTAATGATTGATAAAATACAGTTCTATGACCATCTGTGGTTTGAAATTTTTGATCTCTCTTATCAATTACTAGAGAATAATCAAAATCTGTATCAAAAAAATTTCCTTTAAGTTTTTGCATTGCTGACGATGCAGTTTCATCAGTTTTGATATTTTCAACATAGCTAGAAAAAGCAGGATTAAATCTTACATCTTCATATATTTCGTACCCCGTACCAATAGTAAAGCCTGTTTTGTTTGTCTTGTATCCATTTGTAGTAAGTTTATCTCTTTCTAAACTCTCTACTGAAAAGTATAGAGATTTATTTGTATAATTATAATTTGGATTTTCTACTTTAAATAGACCTCTTATTTCCTCAGAACTTAATTCTAGACTCGATGCAAATTTTATACCCATTCCTAAAAAGTTATTTTCTTTAACTGAAAATCCTATAGTCTCACCAGTTGTTCCCACTCCTGCGCCCGCAGATATTTCACCAGTAGGTTTTTCTTCAACCATAATATCAATTATTTTTGTATTATCAGATGTTCCATCGCTAACTTTAGACTTCACATCTTTAAAAAAATTTGTATTTTTTAAATTATTAACTGATTTAGCGTGTAATAATGTATTAAATCCATCACCCTCGCTGATTACTAATTTATCTCTTATTACCCTCTCTCTTGTTACGTTATTTCCAAAAATATTAATTCTTTCAACATATATTTTTTCTGTGTCTTCAATATTAAATGAAATGTCTATTTTATCATTACCGACAAAACTTTCAATAACTGAGGCACTTATAAATTGGTATTCATCCATAAGTGTAATTTTATTTATTTCTTTTAAAATTTTATTTATTGCATTTATTGAATAGGCCTCACCCTTAAGTTTTGAAAAAATTTTATTTAAATTATCAAAATTTGTAGAATCATAAGTATCTGGTATATTTAAAGAAACATCGTTAAAAAATAATTTATTGCCTGCATCAATATTAAATACAAGATTAAATCTTTCATCGTCTCTTAGTTCAGCGAATGAACTTTTAACTTTTACATTAAAAAATCCTTTATTTTTATAATAATTTGTTAAAAGTTTTTTATCTAATTGAAGTATTTCTTTATTTAAATATTTATTTCTTGAAATAAATTTCCAAGGTTTGCTTTCCTCAGAAACAATTATATTTCTTAATTTTCTATCTTTTATTTTTTTGTCTCCTACAAATCTAATTGTATCAATTTTAGCTTTTTTACCCATGCTAATATTATAATTTAAAATAATACTTTGATCATCAATGTCTACTTTTTCAACTTCGATTTGAGCAAAATAATATCCAAAATCTTGAAGTTTATTAAGAATTTTTCTTTTATCTTCTAAAACTTTAAATTCTAAGTACGGACCTCTATTTTTTAAACTTACTTCAGATGTAACGTAAGCTAATATTTTCTTAGCTTTTATTCCTTGATAATTAATTTTTTGAATTATGGGATTTTCTAAAACTTTTATCTTAAGAACGTTGTTTGATAGCTCAACTTCAACGTCCTTAAAAAAATCTGTTTCATATAAATTTTTAATTATTAAATTTAAATCATTATTATTATAATCTTTGTCAATTTGAACTTCTCCAAATAGAATTATTGTATCTTTCGAAATTCTGTTATTTCCCTTTATATCAATTTTTTTAATAATTTCGGCACCGGCTATTGATAAACTAACAAAAAATACAAAAATATTAATAAAAAAAATTTTTATCATTTCTTTCAGATTATACATAAAGATCTGGTTTTCAATCTAACTAAATTATTTAAATTTGTAATTTCATCAACATTAAAAGGTTTTATATGTTTATATTTAATAAATTCTTTTAATTTTAATATTTTGTTAAGTTTAATTATTATTTCGGTAAACTTTATTTGTTTATTTAAAAACAGGTCAACTAATTCATCGTTTGCACTTACTAAAATGGTATCAAAAAGTGAATTTTTATTAGAAAAGTTTTTAAGTAGTTTGTATGCAGGATACCTTTTTGTATCTACCGATCTAAAATTTAAATTATTTAATTTTTCAATATCAAGTAACAAATTATTAAAAGGCATATTTTTTTTTTCATAAATAGAATTAGAAATCGGAATTTTCATATCAGTATCATGAATAAGGAATTTTGAAAGACCATTGTTAAATGTAACTATAGCGTGAATATAAGATTTTGGATGGATAATTGCTTTAATTTGAGATAATTTTAAATTAAAAATATTTCTAGCTTCTATAATTTCATAAATTTTATTCATTAATGTTGATGAGTCTACAGAGATTTTCTTTCCCATTTTCCAATTAGGATGTTTTATCGCCATCTTCGGAGTTATTTTGCTAAATTTTTTTATCGGGTAATTTAAAAATGGTCCTCCTGAAGCAGTAATATATACTTTGTTAACTGAATCATTTTTGCTATTTTCAATTAATTTCCAAATTGAAAAATGTTCTGAATCTATTGGTATAAATTTTGTTTTATAAATTTTAAGTTTTTTATTTATTAAATGCCATCCACAAATTAACGATTCTTTGTTTGCTATAGCAATTTTTTTACTATTTTCTATTGAATTTAATGTTGGTTTTAATCCATCTAGTCCAGAAATTGCTGACATTGTAAAATCAATTTTAAAATTAATTTTCTTAAAAAAAGTTTCAAAATTATTAAATAGATTAATTTTTTTTTTTTTTAATTTTTTTTTTAAATAAATGTAAGAATTTTTATTTATAATAACAATATTTCTAACTCTAAATTCTCTGACTTGATTTAATATTTCTTTATAGTTGTTATTTGTAGAAATTAAAACAAGATCAAAACTTTTTTTATCTTTTTTTAGAATATCAATTGTTGATCTTCCTATTGAGCCTGTGGATCCGAGTATTGCAATTTTTTTTTTCATATTAAAAAATTTTAAATATAAAATATGTAAATGGAAAAGCAAAAATCATTCCATCTATTCTATCTAATAAGCCACCGTGTCCAGGTATAATTTTACCTGTATTTTTAATTTTAGATAATCTTTTAAAATAAGATATTGTTAAATCGCCTATTTGACTTACTAAAGAAATTAAAATTATTAGAATAAAAATTTCAGTTGTAAAATTCAAATTATTTATTTTTAATAAATGGTCGTAACTTAAAAAAATATTATTTAAAATTATTGATAAAAAAAAACCACCAAGCATACCAGCATAGGTCTTATTTGGGCTTATTTTAATTAATTTAGGACCTTTAAAAACCTTTCCAAAGACATACCCTCCTATATCAGTAGATACGCATGTCAACAATACGATTAAAAATAATGAAAAACCGTAATAATCATTTCTTAAAAAAAAAACAGTATAAAATGAAAATATTAAAAAAAAAAATCCTAAAAGAAAATACGTTTTTTTTTTACTCATTTGATACCATTCAAATAAAGTAATTAAAAAACAAACAAAAATAAAAAAATTAAAAAAAAATGAACCTTTTATTATAAAAAATAAAGCAAAAGGAATTAAAACTAGGGAGCTTAAAAGTCTTTTTTCTGTTTCTTTATTCATTAAATATTACCAAAATTCCTTTTTGTTTTTTTAAATTTTTTTAGAACTTTATTATAATCTTTTTCGTTAAAATCAGGCCATAATTTTTTTTCAAAAAATATCTCAGAATAAGCTAACTGCCATAGTAAAAAATTGCTTAATCTATTTGTATTGCCTGTTCTTATTAATAAATCTGGATCTGGTATATTGCTTGTTTCTAAATTTTTTTTTATGTTGGTTTCATTGATTCTTTGTTTTTTTTTTTTTAAACCCTTAAATGCATAAACTAGCTCACTTTTAGATCCATAATTTAATGCAAGATTAATTTGTAATTTTTTATTTTCAATAGTTTTCTTTTCAGAAATATATAATATTTTATTTAACCTTTTTGAAAAATTTCGTTTTCCAATAATTTTTAATTTAATATTATTTTTATTTAAATCGTTTATTTTTTCTTTTAAAAATTTTTCCAATAAAGAAAATAAAAAACTAATTTCATATTTTGGTCTTTTCCAGTTCTCAGTAGAAAAGGCAAATAATGTTAAATATTTAATTTTATTTTTTAACGATTCTTTAATAATTTTTTCTACTGTTAAAAGTCCTTTTTCGTGTCCAAAATTTCTAGATTTTTTTTTTTTTAAACCCCAACGACCATTACCATCCATGATAATAGCTACATGATTAATTGGATTCATATTGTCATTATTTCTTTTTCTTTTAAAATGACTTTTTCGTCTACTTTATTAATATGTTGATCGGTTGAATATTGAATTTTTTTTTCAAATTTTTTTTCTTCATCTTCGCTTATTTCTTTAGTTTTAAGTAATTTTTTTAGTTCATCATTACCTTCTCTTCTAATATTTCTAATTGAAACTTTACATTTCTCACCCATTGTCTTTATCAATTTTTTTATTTCATTCCTTCGTTCTTCACTTAAATCAGGCACAGGTAATCTAATTAATTGACCATCAATTTGTGGGTTTAAACCTAGTTCTGATTTTTTTATTGCTGAGTCAATTAAACTAACGTTATTTAAATCCCAAACCTGTATATTAATCATTCTTGCCTCAGGCGTTGTAATACTGCCAAGTTGATTAATTGGCATTTTTTGACCATAAACATCGACCTTAACCAAATCCAACATATTTGCGTTAGCTCTACCTGTTCTTAAGGAAGAAAGCTCTTTGGTAAAAACTTCGAATGTTTTTCCCATTTTTTGATCATATATTTTATCATCAAACATTATTCACCTATTTTAAGTCTGTAAAATTCTTTTATAATTAATCCAGGAATATTTAATTCTTTTATTATATCCTTTACTTTTTTTTTTGGTTCCATAACCCAAGCTTGAGAAATTAAGCTATTTTCCTCTTTGAATTTATTTAGTTTACCAATGCTAATTTTTTTTGCAACTTCTTCTGGTTTTCCAAGATTTTTTAACTCTTCAGATATTAATTCTTGCTCTTTTTTTAAAATCTCTTGATCAATATCCTTGGGCTCTAGAGCTAATGGATTTAATGCTGCTATATGCATAGATAATTGTTTTCCAAACAAATCAAATTTGTCAGATTTTTCACTTGATTCCAAAGAAACAATCACAGCGAGTTTTGACAGGTTGTCTTTGACCACAGTATGTTTATAAGAAAAATTTTTTGATCCATTGATGTTTATGGTTTTAGATCTACCAATAGTAATTTTTTCACCAATTTTAGAAATCAAATGAACTAAATTTTCTTCTACAGTTTTACCATTATTCATTTGAGAGCTTTGTAATTTATTTAAATCCGATGACACATTGTGATTTAATTCACTTAAATTTCTTACAAAATTTATAAAATCTTCATTTTTTGCTACAAAATCAGTTTCACAATTTATTTCTAAAACTGAAGTTTTTATACTATCTCCAGTAAGAGCTATAACGCCCTCTTTAGCCTCTCTAGACATTTTTTTTGATGCTTTTGATATTCCTTTTACTCTTAATATTTCAACTGCCTTGTTTATTTCGCTATTTGACTCTTTTAAAGCATTGCTACAATCTTTAAAGCCTGCACCTGTAATTTGTCTTAACTGTTTGATTTTCTCTAAATCGCTCATTTAAGTTTAGATTTATTTTTCTGTAATTTCTTTTTTTTTTTCTTCTTGTTTAGAACCGTTTTTTTTAATGGAAACCTCTTCATCTTTTGAAATTTCTTTTTTTGCATTAGTAATAGTTTCATTTAGTAAATTACAGTATAAATCAATTGATCTTCTAGCATCATCGTTTCCTGGTATCGGAAAGTCAATTCTATCAGGATTAGAATTTGTATCTAAAATTGCTATTATAGGAATTCCAAGTTTTATAGACTCCTTAATTGCTAAAGATTCATAGTTTGTATCTATAATAAATACTAAATCAGGAATTTTTTTCATTTCAGAAATTCCTCCCAATGATCTTTGTAATTTATCTCTTTGCATGCTCATTTTTAACAATTCTTTTTTTGTGAAACCTCTATTTTCAGAGGATAAATCTAAATTAAGTTTATTTAATTTTTTTATTGAATTAGATATAGTTCCCCAGTTTGTAAGCATGCCACCTAGCCATCTGTAATTAACATAGTATTGGCCAGTGTTTTTTGCTAATTCAGCTATAGATTCAGCTGCCTGTTTTTTTGTTGATATAAATAATATTTTTCCACTACTAGCTATAGTTTTATAAACTTTTTCTAAAGCTAAATTTGTCAGCTCTAAAGTTTGTGTTAAATCGATTATATGTATTGATTCTCTTTTTCCAAAAATATATTTTTTCATTTTCGGATTCCACCTTAATGTTTTATGACCAAGGTGTACTCCTGCTTCTAAAAGTTGCTGTATTGTTAAAGTTGGTATTTTCATATTTTTTCCCGGTTAAACCACCACAATTCATTCCAATTAAGGACCGGAGGCTGTTAAACCAAAAATTGTGTGCGTATTAATTTAAGTTGGTATTTACAAATTTTTTATAAATAAAACAAGTTTTTTTTTACTCAATAATTGCAGAGATACCTTGATTTTTCAATGTATTTAATAGTTTTTTATCAATTAAACGTTTTTCCCTTAAATTGAAAATAAGTTTTTTATCTCCATTTTTTACTATTAATTCAACATTAGTGTTACCTTCTTTTGAAATTATCTTTTTTACGTCTTTAATTTTATTTATATCAAAAGAGTAAAGTTTAACTGAGTTAATAGGTTTGTTTAATACATCTTTTAAAGATGTAATTTTCAAAACATTAATTTTTTTAAATCTATTTTCATCATTTTCTAAATTTTTTAGCAAAGTTATCATTATAGAATTTCCTACTACCAAGTTTTTTCTATTATTTTCTAAAACATCAGAAAAAATAAACAATTCAAAAACTGTACTTAAATCAGAAAACTTGACTATTGCATATGAAGTTCCACTTTGACTTTTTTTTTCTTGGATTTTTATAACGGTTGCAGCTACATTGACTTTTTCTAATTTATTATCATTAATAAATAATTGGTAATCAATAATTTTATACAAATTGTATATTTCTTTAAATTGATTTAATGGATGATCTGATATAAAAAAACCTAAAGTTTCAAATTCTTTAGAAAGTCTTTCTTCTATAATCCAGTCATCAACTTTTTCTAAATAATCTGTATTTTCTTGGTTTTTATCGTTTTCAAACAAATCTATTTGATTTAATAATTTATTTTCAAAATTGCTCTTAGATTTAGTAATAATATTTGGTATTGACTCATAAAGTGATCTTCTATTATTGTTAATTTCATCAAAAGATCCTGCTTTAACTAAACCTTCTAGTTGTAATTTATTAATATCTTTGGGATTAACTCTTAAAATAAAATCATTTAAATTTTTAAATATACCATTTTTTTTTCTTTCTTTAATAACGTTAGAAATCGCCTCATAGCCCACATTTTTCAATGCACCTAAAGCATAATAAAAATTCTTACCGTCAGAATAAAAATTTTCATAACACTGATTAATATTTGGTCTTACAATATTAATTTTCAGTCTTCTAAGTTCTTCATAAAATTCACTTAGTTTTTTTTGATTAGATAGCTCCATTGACATTGAAGCTGCAAAAAATTCGTGAGGATAATATGTTTTTAAGTACGCAGTTTGGTAAGCTATAATTGCATATGCCGCTGCATGGCTCTTATTAAATCCATACTCTGCAAATGGTTCAATTTTTAAAAAAATACCTGCTGCTATATCTCTACTTATTCCATTTTTTTCAGCACCATCAATAAAACTTTGCTTTTGCTTTTCTAATTCTGCTCTTTTTTTCTTTCCCATTGCTCTTCTTAAAATATCAGCTTCTCCTGCTGTAAAACCTGAGAGAGTTTGTGCAATTTGCATAACTTGTTCTTGATAAATAATTACTCCATAAGTAGGTTTTAAAATTTTTTCGAGTTTAGGATGAAGATAATCTGGTTCTTTTTTACCATGTTTACAATCATTGTAGATTGGAATATTGCTCATAGGTCCGGGTCTATATAAAGCTACTAAAGCAATTATATCTTCAAGTCTATTTGGTTGCATTTTAATTATTGCTTCTCTCATGCCAGAACTTTCTAGTTGAAATAAGCCGATAGTTTTTCCTGTTGCAAGAAATTCAAAAACTTTTTGATCTTCGTAATCTATATTTTCTATTTTGAAGTTTTTATTTGTTTCATTTACAAGATCTTGTGTTTTATTAATTGTAGTTAAGGTTTTTAATCCTAAAAAATCAAATTTTATTAATCCAGCATTTTCAGCTGAATACATATCAAATTGAGTAGATGGTAATAATAAATTAGCTGAGCTATCTTTATAAAGAGGAACAGATTCTGTTAGTTTTTTATCAGCTATAACAACACCGGCAGCATGAGTTGCAAAATTTCTATTTAATCCCTCTAGTTTTAATGACAAATCTATTAATTTTTTAACTCTTTTATCCTCCTTAATTAATTTTTGAAGTCTGGGTTCTATATTAATGCACTCGGAAAGGCTCATCGGTCTTGAAGGATCAAAAGGAATCATTTTGCATATGCTATCAACAAATCCATATGGGATTCCCAAAACTCTACCCACATCTCTTACTACCATTCTAGCTTTTAATTTTCCAAATGTAGCAATATGAGCTACACTATCTTTATACTTTTTATTTAAATATTCAAAAACTAAATCTCTTTTTTCTTCACAAAAATCAATATCAAAATCAGGCATTGAAATTCTATCAGGATTTAAAAATCTTTCAAAAATAAGATCAAATTTTATTGGATCAAGATCTGTAATAGATATACACCAAGCAACAAGTGATCCAGCACCTGATCCTCTCCCTGGACCAACGGGAATTTTATTTTTTTTTGCCCATTTAATATAATCTGACACAATCAAAAAATAACTTGAATAATTCATCTCATGAATTATTTTTAACTCGTGGCTTAATCTAGTTTTATACTTTTTATATAAATCATCAGTTTCTAATTCTTTTTTTTCTATATTAAAAATATTAATAAACTTATTTATCAGACCTTCCTCTGATTCTTTTTTTAAAAAAACATTAGCATTAATTCCTTTTTCTATTCCAATATTTGGCAAAACTGGCTTTGAAGGTATTGGTCTAAAATTGCATCTAAATGGTAAATTATAATTATTTTCTAAAGCTTCAGGAATATCAGAAAAAATTTTAGCCATTTCATCGTTTGTCTTAAAATAATGTTGGTTTGAAAACTTTTTTCTATTTTTGTCGTTTAAATATGTCTTTGAGCCAATACAGATCAATGCATCATGCGCTTCGTGCATATTCTTATCTAAATAATATACTTCGTTGGATGCAATTAATGGTATTTTAATATTTTTTGATAATTTTAAATTAAAATTTTCAAAAATTTTTTCATTTTCATCATCATGCCTTTGTATTTCAATATAAAAATAATCTTTAAAATTTAAGCTTAAAATATTATATATTTCCTCAATTTCTTTTAATCTGTCATGATTGAATAGTTTTCCAATTAATCCATTTATAGATCCTGATAAAACAATTATACCATTTTTCTTTTCAATTAATTTTTCTAAATCACAATATGGTTCGATTAAATTATTGTTCTCTAAATAAGATTTAGAAGAAAGTTCGACTAAGTTTTTATATCCGTTTTCGTTTAAAGCTATTAATGGTAATAGACCAGTAATATCTTTATATTTAAAATTAATTTGAGTGCCTATAATGGGTTGTGTTCCAGATTTCGCTATATTTTCTGAAAATTCTAGCACACCGCAAAGATTTGAAGTATCAGATATACCAACAGATCTGATTTTATTCTTTTTACAAAAATCTTTAAGTTCGTCAATTTTAATAGCTCCTTCACATATTGAATACTGTGTATGAATTTTAAAATGACTAAATTCCTTAAAATTAGATTTTTGCATTAGTAATTTTTATATTACCATCAATCATTTCAATTTTACAATCAGCCATATTAGCAAAATATCTATTATGAGTTGCAAAAATTATAATTCTATTTTTCTCTTTAAGATTTAATAGTTTTTTAAACACATCCTTGGCATTTTTATAATCTAGATTTCCAGTAGGTTCATCAGCTAATATTATCTCTGGATAATTAATTAGAGCTCTTGAAATAGCAACTCTTTGGGATTCGCCCCCAGAAAGTTCTGAAGGGTAATGTTCAAGTCTGCTCATGAGTCCCATTTTTTTTAATATATTTTTTGCATCATAAACAGCTTTTGTTTTATTTGTATCAACTGACAAACGAGCTAAATATACATTCTCTAAAGCAGTAAAATCAGAAAGTAAGTTTTTATCCTGGTAAACTATTCCTATTCTTTTGGCTCTAATTATGTCATTAGCTGATTTATTTTTATAATTAATAATTTTATTATTAATTATAATATTTCCATTTGAAGGATAATCTATTAATGACAATAGGTTCAGTAGAGTAGATTTGCCTGAACCAGAAGGTCCAATAATTGAATAACTTTTACCTTTTTGAAATTTAAAATTAATTTTATTTAATACTATTATATTTTTTTTCTTTTTATAAATTTTAGATATATTTTTTAATTCAAGGAAATTATTCATATTTTAATGATTGAACAGGATCTAAATTCGAAGCTTTTATAGCTGGAAATATTGAAACTATAGATGTAATAGCTATAGATGAAATACCAATTAAAATTATATAATTAATGTTAATTTCAGAGGGCATTTTGCTTAAAAAATAAATTTCTTCTGGAAATAAATTTAAATTAAAAAAATTACTAAAAAATTTTCTTATACCTTCTATATAATAAGAAAATAAAATACCTATTAAAATACCAAAAAAAGTTGCTGTAGTACCTATTGAAAAACCAACTAAAAAAAATATTTTTTTAATAGATTTATTTTGAACTCCAATAGATTTTAAAATACCTATTTCTCTTGTTTTGTTTTTCACTAATATAGTAAGACCTGAAATTATATTGAATGCAGCAACAACTATGATTAATGATAAAATTATAAACATTACATTTCTTTCTACCTTTAGCGCAGAAAATAATGGTCTATTTAAATCTGACCAAGTATAAACAAACTCGTTTTTAAAAATATCTTGTAGAATTTTTTTCGTATCTTCAATATTTTTTGGATTTTTTAAATATATTTCATAAAATCTCTTCGTTTTATCTAATTCAAAAAGATTTTCTAAATCATATATATTTAAAAAAGCAATATTTTGATTAAAGTCAGCTAAACCACTATCAAAAATAGATTGAACTATATATGTTTCTTGCTTTGGTAAAGTGCCAACAATTGTCTGTATTCCCGATGGAGACATAATTAAAACTTTATCTCCTATATCTATATTTAAATCCAAACTTAATTCATTACCTATAGATATAAATTTTGGATTCAATTTTTTTTCTCCTATAAAATTATTATTTTTAGTAATTTTTAAATTTAAAAATTCATTTTCTAGATATCCTCTCAAAAGTAATCCTTTTGTGTAACCTTTGTGTATTAAAACACCTTCACCGCTATTACTTTGTATTACTTGATCTGAAATTTTTTTAGATGATAATTTTTGTATTTTTTTTTGACTTATTGCATTTTCGTAAGGTTTAATTATCGCATGAGCATTAAAGCCAACAATTTTTTCAATTAATTCTGTTCTAAACCCATTCATCACCGACATAACAATAATTAAAACTGCTACTCCTAAACTTATCCCAACAAATGAAAAAATTGATATTAGATTTAAAAATCTTTCTTTTTTTCTAGCTTTTAAATATCTAACTACTACTTCTTTTTCTAATTGTGAAATCAATTTAATTTTTCTTTTTATTGATAATTTCTACGATTTTTTCAATCTTTAAATTTTCAGAATTTTTACCAATTTCTCTAAATTCTAAATAATCACCTTCAGTTTTTTTTCCAATCAAAATCTGATATGGGATGCCAATTAAATTAAATTTTTTTATTTTAGATGAAAAATTTTCATCTGTATCGTCAATAATAGTTTCAATTTTGTTATTTTTTAAAAATTCTAATATTCTATTTGCTTTATCTAAATTGGAATTATCATTTTTATTTACTAAAGGAATTACAGCACATTCATAAGGTGCTACTGATAAAGGCCATTTCATTATTTCATTCTTATCATCATATTTTGCTTCAATTATGGCACCAACTAGTCGTGATACCCCAATGCCATAAGAGCCCATCTTTACAAATACTTTTTTACCTTGATGATCTACTGAGGCATTCATTGGTTTTGAATATTTGTCTCCAAAATAAAATATATGACCAACTTCTATTCCCTTTGTATTTAATCTAAATTCTTTTGGTACTTTTTTATCAAATTCACTTTTGTTAAATTTTTCATCAGTTACTGCATAAAATTTTTCATATTCATCTCTAAGTTTTTTTAAAGATTCTTTGTTTAATTTAGTTTTTGTACTACTTACTTCAAAAATCCTTTTATCTGTATATATTTTGCTTTCACCTGTATCAGCCAAAATAACAAATTCATGAGATAGATTTCCGCCAATAGGTCCGGTGTCAGCAGCCATCGGTATTGCTGAAAGGTCTAAACGTTTAAATGTTTTTAAATATGATAAAAAAAATTTATTATAAGAAAATAATGCTTCGTCATCATCTACGTCAAAAGAATATGCATCTTTCATATAAAACTCTCTACATCTCATTATTCCAAATCTAGGTCTCAATTCATCTCTAAATTTCCATTGAATATGGTAAAGTAATTGAGGTAAGGATTTATAAGATTTAATACTTGATCTAAAAATTTCTGTAACTAATTCTTCGTTAGTAGGTCCATATAGCATTTCACGATTTTGACGGTCTTTTATACGTAACATTTCTTCACCATAATCTTCATATCGTCCACTTTCTTTCCAAATATCACTCGATTGAATTGTCGGCATTAAAATCTCTTGAACGCCTACTCTATCTTGTTCTTCTCTAACTATTTGTTCTATTTTTTTTCATCACTTTAAATCCTAATGGGAGCCATGAATAAATTCCTGCTGAAGATTGTTTTATCATTCCTATTCTTAACATTAATTGATGTGATTTTATTTTTGCCTCTGCCGGATTGTTTTTTAATATTGGAATTAGTGATTTTGAAAAATACATTTAAATTATATTCTTACTAGATTTATATTGGTTACTGGTTTTTTTCCAGTCTTTTCCTTTGCATATTTTCTACATGCTATTTTAATAGCATTAATTATATTAGGCTCTTGTTTTTTATTATTCAAAGAGAATGTTTTAGTTGTTTTATCTATTGTTTCCTCTAAACCTAAAATAAACTCATCATATTCAAATACAGGTAAACCTTTAAAAGTTAAAATGGGCTTATCATGTATATTTCCTTTTGGTGTTATTAAAATTGTAATTTCAATAAATCCATTTGAAGATAAATTTTTTCTTTCTTTGAGTGAAATTGAGTCTTCATTCACTGGAATATTGCCATCTAGATATAATCTTCCACTAGGTGCCTTGTCATAAACCTCTGGGACCTTTCCGGGATAAATTCTAACTATGTCTCCATTTTCAACTTTAATAGGATTTGGAACTTGCATTTTCTTTGCAAATTCAACATGTTCTAACATATGTCTGTGTTCACCATGAACTGGTATTACTGATTTAGGTTTTATCCAATTGTACATATCTTTTAAATCATCTCTATTTGGATGTCCTGACACATGAACAAATTCATTTTCTTCTGAAATAACTTCAATACCTTCTTTAACTAATTTATTATGCAGTTTAGATAATTTTTTTTCATTTCCTGGGATAATTTTTGAGGAAAAAATTACAGCATCGTCTTTTTCTATATTAACATCTGGATGAATAAAATTAGCTATTCTTGTCATAGCTCCCATGGGTTCACCTTGGCTTCCTGTGCAGAGATAAACTATTTTATTTCTTGGAATTTTTTTCGCATCTCTGGGGTCTGTAGGCTCAATTACATCTTTTAAATATCCACACTTTCTAGCAGCATTAAAAATTCTATGCATTGATCTACCTACTAATGATATTTGTCTTCCTGTTGCTTTTGCACAATAAAAGATGGTTTCCATTCTAGCTACATTAGATGCAAAAGAGGTGACTATTATCCTCTTACTTAACCTTTCCATGATTTTTATTATATTTTTTCTCACATCAAATTCTGATCCAGCTCTGCCAATACTAAATACATTTGTTGAATCACAAATCATAGTTAGGACACCCTTTTCTCCAATTGCTTTTAATCTTTTAGAATTAATTGGTTCTCCGATTAATGGATTTGGGTCACATTTCCAATCGCCAGTGTGCAGTATATTTCCTACAGGAGTTTCTATTCTTAAACCATTTGGTTCCAAAATTGAATGAGTTAATGTAATGAATTCAATATTAAAAGGATTTAAGTTTAATGTTCCATTTAACTCTACTATTTTTATGTAGGAAGAAACGTCAATTTTTTTTTCTTTAAATTTTTCTAAAATTAAAATAGCAGTAAATGGTGTCGCAAAAATTTTGCATTTTAATTTAGGCCATATATGTGCAATTGCTCCAATATGATCTTCATGGGCATGTGTTAAAATAATTCCTAATAAATCATCTTTTTTATCTATAATAAAACCAGGATCAGGATATATTAAATCAATACCTGGTGAGGTTTCATCAGCAAAAGTGACACCTATGTCTACAATAATCCATTTATGGTTTTGTGGTTCACCATAAGCAAATAAATTCATATTCATGCCAATTTCACCAGATCCTCCTAATGGACAAAATAATAATTCATTTTTCATTTTAATATCCTAATAATTTTTAACAAACCTTGGATAGTCAAATCTTTATTTATTGAAACTTTGCAGAATAGTGAATTTTTAAATAAATAAGATAAACCACCCGTTAAAATTATATTATAATTTTTTTTAGTTTGTTTAGAAATTAAACTAAGTATATTATTAATTAGCCCAGTATAACCCCAAAAGAAACCCGACCTAACAGCACTTTTAGTATTTTTGCCAATAATATTTTTAACTCTTTTTAAATTAATAATAGGTATTAGAGAAGCTTTTGATATTAAAGTATTTAAAGATAGTTTAACACCTGGCGCTATAATTCCACCCATGTAATTATTTTTAATAACAACATCAAAAGTTGTTGCTGTACCGAAATCGATAATAATATAATTTTTTTTATTATCTATAACACTTATAGCATTTGCAACTCGATCAGAACCAATTTGTTTTTTATTAACTTCAATTTTTAAAAATTTACTTAAGTTTTTTTCCTTTATCTCAAAGCTTTTAACATTAGTTACTTTTTGAATATAGTTTTTAATTATCTTATAAGAATTTGGTACAACGCTACAAAATAAAATTTTATTAATTTTAATTTTTTTATTTTTTAAAAATGATAATTTTTTTTCAACATATCTAGTAGAAATTAAACAAGTTTTAATAATTATTTTTTTTTTAAGTTTATTTTTTAAACTAAATAAACAAATTTTTACTTCGCTGTTACCTATGTCGCCAACTAAATACATAAATATTTTAGATTTTTTTCGTAATTTTTTTTAATATAATTAAATAAAACATACCTATCAATTTTTTTTCCTGTTATCTTTAACAGATTTGTTGTTGGATAATTTTTTATAATTGGACTTTTTGTTAAATTTATACCTATACCTACTATT
Organism: uncultured Pelagibacteraceae bacterium; assembly: GCA_902568975.1. GTDB lineage: Bacteria > Pseudomonadota > Alphaproteobacteria > Pelagibacterales > Pelagibacteraceae > Pelagibacter. The sequence continues at coordinate 36,253 of CACFSO010000003.1, read as the reverse complement.
AAATATTTTTTGTTATTACTGATAATAGACTCTTGTAATATACCGCATATTTTTTTATTATTTATTAGTAAATCATTAGGTAATTTAACAAAAATTCTTTGTTTTACATATTTTGATAGGATTTTTTTTAAAATCAAACAATTAAATTTAGTAATTTTTTTTAAAGTTATTTTTTTATTTATCTCAAAAAAAATACTTAAAAACAAGTTACCTTTAATAGATATCCATTTTTTACCATATTGGCCTCTTCCATTTTTTTGTGTTTCCGAGCAAACAATTCCACTAACAAAACCTTTTTTAATTTTATTTATTGCTGTGTCATTTGTGCTATTTGTTTTTTTATAGTTAAATGTCCTTAGTTTCATTAAATTAAATTAATTTTACTTATTATTTCAGTTAATACACTTGGGTATATAAAAAATAATAAAATTGTAATAGTTGAAAATGCTAATGTTAATTTCAAACCTGGATTATGATCTCTGTCATATTCTTCTATTTCTGGATCGAAATAAATAATTTTAATTATTCTTAAATAATAGAAGGCAGCTACAACTGTTGATAAAAGTCCTAAAATAGCCAGGATATACATTGACTTTTCTAAAACTGCTAAAAATATGTAAAACTTGGCAAAAAAACCGGCTAAAGGAGGTATGCCTGCTAGTGAAAACAAAATTATTAACAAACAAAAAGATAATATTGGATGGTTTTTAGACAATCCTGACAAATCTTGAATTTTCTCATAATAAATTCCATTTTTTTTAATCATAAATAAACAACTAAAAAATCCCAAATTCATAACTAAATAAATTGAAATATAAATTATTGAACTTTGTATTCCTTCATTTGTACCAACACATAAACCTGCCAAAGCATACCCCATGTGTCCTATTGAACTGTATGCAATAAGTCTTTTTAAATTTTTTTGTCCTATAGCTGCTATAGCACCAAATATCATAGAAGAGATTGATATGAAAATTATAATCATTTGCCACTGATCGAAGACATTTATAAATGGCACATATAAAAATCTTATAAAAACTGTCAAAGCAGCAATTTTTGGCAATATTGCAAAAAAAGCTGTTACAGAAGTTGGCGAACCTTCATAGACATCAGGAGCCCACATATGAAATGGAACAGCAGATATTTTAAACGCAAGTCCAACAAGTATAAAAACTATACCTGAGGTTAATGCATAATTAGTAGATGTTAAGTTTTGTGCTATTAAATTAAAATTTGTTGAACCTGAAAATCCATAAATTAAAGAACATCCATATAGTAGGAGACCAGAAGATAGAGCGCTTAGAACAAAATATTTTAATCCGGACTCTGAAGAAGAAGCGTTATCTCTATTAAATGCCGCCAAAACATATAAGGCTAAAGATTGAAGTTCTAAACCCATATAAAAAACAATTAGATCGTTTGAACTTATCATTATCAACATTCCTAAAATAGAACTAAGTAATAAAATAGGATATTCAATTTTATATATTTTTAAATTTTTTAAATAATTCGAAGAAGTTAACATTACAAAAATTCCTGATGCTAATGTTATAATTTTCATAAAAGTAGAAAGTTGGTCTATTTTAAAACTACCATTAAATAATTCTTTATATGTATCAAAAGGATTATTAATAATTAAAGCTATTGATATAAACAATGTTACAATTGATAAATTAAAAACAATTGAAGTGCTTTTTTTTTTAAAAACACCAAGAATTAATAAAAACATCAACGTTATTGATATAAAGATTTCAGGAAATACTAAATTTAAATTTTCCATTAGTTATTTTCTGTGTTTATCGCTAAATTATTATTATACATATCAATTAAATTATTTACTGAAACTTCAGTTGTGTTTAATAAAGGATCGGGATAAAAACCAAAAAAAATAATTGGAAATGCCAAGGACCATAATATTATAGACTCAGATTTATTTAAATCGATCATTTTTTTAACATCATCATTAATTATTTTTCCAAAGATTACTCTTTTGTAAAGCCATAGCATATAAGCGGCAGCTAAAATAACACCAGTAGAAGCTATAACTGCAACTAAAAAATTTTTTTTAAATGTTCCTAGTAAAATTAGAAATTCTCCAACAAAGCCGCTTGTCCCTGGAAGACCAACAGCACCTAAAGTAAAAATCATGAAAACTATTGCATATTTAGGCATTATTGAAACAACGCCACCATATTTATCAATAAGTCTTGTGTTCATTCTATCATAAATTACACCTACGCAAAAAAATAAAGCTGCAGATACTAGACCATGGCTAAGCATTTGAAAAATGCTTCCTTCAATACCTTGTTGTGTAAAAGTGAATATTCCAAGAGTTACAAATCCCATATGAGCAACTGATGAATATGCAATTAATTTTTTTATATCCTCTTGCATCAAAGCAACTAAAGAAGTGTAAACAATTGCAATTAAGCTTAAAATAAATATCAATGGAACAAAATATTCAGAGGCAAAAGGAAATAGTCCAATTGAAAATCTTATAAATCCATATCCAGCCATTTTCAAAAGTATTGCAGCTAATAACACTGATCCAGCAGTAGGTGCTTCAACATGCGCATCAGGAAGCCAAGTATGCACTGGCCACATAGGAGTTTTTACTGCAAAAGAGCTAAAAAAAGCAAGCCAAAGTAAATTTTGAAACTTAGCATCAATACCAATTTCATATAATTTTATTACATCAGTAGTGCCAGCAATCCAATAAATAGATATAATTGCTATCAACATTAAAACAGAACCTAATAGAGTGTATAAGAAAAATTTAAATGCTGAATATACTCTTCTATCTCCACCCCAAATTCCAATAATTAAAAACATTGGAATTAGTCCGCCTTCAAAGAAAAGATAAAAAATAACAAGATCCAAAGAACAAAAAACACCAATCATTAAAGACTCCGAAATTAAAATTGCAATTAAAAAATCCTTAAGTTTAATTTTAACAGTTCTGTTTACAGAAATAATACATAGTGGAGTAATAAAAGTAGTTAAAAGAATAAAAAGAATTGAAATACCATCTATGCCTATTTTATAATTAACAAGTCCAATTATCCATTGTCTATCTTCTACAAATTGGAAACTATGTATAGATGGATCAAAAATATACCAAAGATATAAAGATAATAAAAAATTTGCCAATGAAATAAATAAAGCTACATACTTGCTACTTTGATATTGATTTTGATTAGATTTTTGAAAAAAAATAAAAAAAGAACCTATTGCTGGAAGTAAAATTAATGATGAAAGAATTGGAAAGTTCATATTATTGAATGATAAAAAAAGTTAGTAATATAGAAAAACCAAGCAGCATAATAAAAGCATATTGATAAATAAATCCGCTTTGTAATTTAACTGCTCTAATTGAAAAATTCTTTATTACTTTTGAAATTCCATCCGGGCCAAATTTATTTATAGTTTTTTCATCAATTATTTTCCAAAAAAATATACCGATTTTTTTTGCAGGTTTTACAAACATAAAGTCATATGCCTCATCAAAATACCATTTATTTTGTAAAAATTTATAAAGTGATTTATTTGACTCAATTAATGAATCTAAAATTTTTGTATTTTTTAAAAAAACATAATGTGAGATAGGAATTGAAATAACGACTAAAAATGGAGTAAAATATAAAATCCAAAAAGGTGGATGGTCTTTACTCAAAGGTTCTAAAAATTTTATAGATTCTTGCCAAAATAAATAACTGCTGTTATTCCCGATGAAAAGATCCTTAAATATTATACCAGCTAAAATTGCTCCAATAGATAATAAAATTAATGGAATCAACATAATCGATGGTGACTCATGAATTGAGTTAATATCAACGTTTTTATTATTATAGTTGCCATGGAAAGTTTTAAAAATTAATCTCCATGAATAAATTGAAGTTAAAAAAGCTGTTAATATTCCTACTCCGGCAGCAAAATATCCAGATGTGTTACCTTTAAGATATGCAAATTCAATTATTGCATCTTTAGAATAATATCCTGATAAAAATGGGAAGCCCGTCAAAGCTAAAGTTCCTATTATCATTAAAATCCATGTGTAAGGCATTTTTCTCCATGAGCCACCCATATTTGTAATATCTTGTTCATTTTTAAAAGAATGAATTACTGATCCTGAACCTAAAAATAATAATGCTTTAAAAAATGCATGAGTAAATAAATGAAAAATTGCAACATTATAAGCTCCAACTCCAGTAGCAAAAAACATATAACCAAGTTGACTACAGGTTGAGTAAGCAATGATTTTTTTTATATCGTTTTGAACTAATGCTACTGAAGCTGCAAAAAAGGCTGTAGTCATTCCTACTATTGTTATTAAATTTAAAGCTAGATTAGAATATTCAAAAATATACGAACATCTTACAACTAAAAAAACACCTGCGGTAACCATTGTTGCTGCATGAATTAATGCAGAAACAGGTGTTGGCCCTTCCATTGCATCTGGTAACCAAGTGTGAAGAAGAAACTGTGCTGATTTACCCATTGCACCAACAAAAAGTAAAATGCAAATTAAGTCTATAGAATTAAAGTCTAGCCCTAAAAATTTAATTTTATTATCTAAAAATTTTGGTATTTGATCAAAAACTTCGTTGTAATTAACGGATCCAAATATGTAAAAAATTAAAAAAATCCCTAAGGCAAAACCAAAATCCCCTACTCTATTAACAATAAATGCTTTTATAGCTGCAGCATTTGCACTTTTTTTTTTATACCAAAATCCAATTAAAAAATATGAACAAAGACCAACACCTTCCCATCCAAAAAATAATTGTAAGAAATTATCTGAAGTTACTAAAGTTAACATTGCAAAAGTAAATAATGATAAATAAGACATAAATCGCGATCTGTGAGGGTCATGAGACATGTAGCCAATCGAATAAATATGTACTAGTGAAGATATTAAGGTAACAACAACTAACATTACTGAAGACAATGTATCAATTTTAATTGCCCAATTGACATTTAATGATCCTGAATTAATCCATGTTGAAATAATTAAATTATTTTCATAATTATTTTCAATAACATTATAAAAAATAAATATTGATAAAATCGTAGATATTGAAACAAATGCACTAGTTATTATTTCAGAATTTCTATGACCAATTATTTTACCAAAGAAACCTGATATAATTGCGCCGATAAGAGGTAAAAAAATTAAAAAATATTCCATCTTATCCCTTTAATTTATCAATTTCCTCAACTCTTATTGTTCCTGTATTTCTATAGTACACAACAATAATCGCTAGACCAATTGCTGCTTCTGCTGCTGCAATTGTTAATATAAATAATGTAAAAATTTGGCCAGTTAAATCATTTAAATAAATAGAAAACGAAACTAAATTTATATTAACAGCCAATAAAATTAGCTCGATACTCATTAATATTACTATTATATTTTTTCTATTTAAAAAAATTCCAACAACTCCAATTGTAAAAATAACCGCACTCAAAGTTAAATAATGACCTAATCCTATATCAAACATCAATTTTAACTCCTTTATTTTTTTCTACATCAACTAATTCAACTCCTTCATTTCTTTCTCTAGAAATTTGCTTAATGTAGCTTTGTTTTTTTACGCCAATTCTTTTTCTAAATGTTAAAACTATTGCTCCAATCATTGAAACTAATAAAATCATACCAGCCAACTGGAAAAGAAGTATATAATCAGTGTATAGAACGCTGCCAATAGAATGTGTATTGGATAAATCCATTGTATTAGATAGTTTTGAAGAATCTAATAACTCAGGTTTATACTTCCATCCACCAACTACAATTATTATCTCAAAAAAAATAATTAGACTAACTATCAATCCAACAGGAATATGAGTAGAGCCTTTTTCAGCAGCGAACCATTGATTTTTTTGTTGAGCAACATTTAACATCATTACAACAAATAAAAATAAAACTGCTACAGCACCTACATATACTATTAGCATTATCATCCCTAAAAATTCAGCACCAATCATGATAAATAGACAAGATATGCTTATAAAATCTAAAATTAAAAAAAAAACAGAATGAACCGTATTTTTAGATATAGTTACCATTAAAGCTGAAATTATTGCAACTAATGCAAATGTATAAAAGAATATTGCGTGAGTTATCATTTAATTATCTATAAGGTTTGTCTGCTTTAATATTTGCTGCTAATAAACTTTCCCATCTATCACCATTATCTAATAATTTTTCTTTGTTATAATAAAGTTCTTCTCTTGTTTCTGTTGCAAACTCAAAATTTGGCCCTTGTACTATTGCATCAACAGGACAAGACTCTTCACACAAACCACAATATATACATTTCATCATATCAATATCATATCTTGTAGTTTTTCTACTTCCATCTTCTCTTTCAGTAGACTCAATTGTAATTGCTTGAGCAGGACATACAGCTTCACATAACTTACATGCGATACATCTCTCTTCGCCATTAGGATATCTTCTTAGAGCATGTTCGCCTCTAAATCTTGGACTTATTTCACCTTTTTCAAAAGGATAATTAATTGTTTTTTTTGATTTAAAAGACTCTTTTATAGCTATAAATAGACCTGTTAAAAAATCTATCATAAATATTGTTTTTAATAATCTAACTATTTTCATATTTAATTAACTGGTAGTAAATCAAAATAAAACAAATAACTTGATGTTAATACAACCCAAGCAAGTGACAAAGGTAAGAATATTTTCCACCCAAGTCTCATAAGTTGGTCGTATCTATATCGTGGAACTATAGCTTTAACTAAAGAAAATAATAAAAACAAAAATAAAATTTTAAATATTAACCAAAGTGGGCTTGGTATTAAATTAAATGGATATGCTTCTATAGGAGACAACCAGCCTCCTAAAAATAATATAGATCCCATTGCACACATAAGTAAAATATTTGCATACTCACCGAGCCAGAACATTGCATACATCATTCCTGAATATTCTGTTTGATATCCTGCTACAAGTTCAGCCTCTGCTTCCGGTAAATCAAAAGGAGGTCTATTTGTTTCTGCTAACGCAGATATAAAGAAAATGATAAACATTGGAAATAAAGGAACAATAAACCAGATCTTTTGTTGAGCTAATACGATATCATTTAAATTTAATGAACCAACGCATAGTAAAACGTTAATTATGATTACTCCTATTGATACTTCATATGATACCATTTGAGCTGCTGATCTTATTGATCCTAAAAACGGATATTTTGAATTAGATGCCCATCCACCCATTATTATTCCATAAACACCTAATGAAGAGATTGCGAAAAGGTAAAGAATACCAACATTTATATCAGATAATACTATATTTTTTCCAAATGGGATAACTGCCCAAGCTACTAAAGCAAGTGTCATAGTAACAATTGGAGCTAGTATAAAAATTGTTTTATTTGAGCTTGCAGGAATTATTATTTCTTTAAAAATATATTTTAAAGCATCTGCTAAAGATTGTAATAATCCAAAAGGTCCAACTACATTTGGTCCTCTTCTTTTTTGAACAAATGCCCAAACTCTTCTATCAAGCCAAACTATCATGGCAACAGACACTAGTATTGGAATTAGTAAAAATAGTATTTTATAAGTTTCGGAAAATAAAAAATTTAAATATTCTAACATCTAACCTTCAATCGAATTTTGAGTTAAATAATTTTTTTTATTTCTACATTCAGTCATTGTCTTAGAAGATCGCGCTATTACATTTGAATAATAATAATCAATATCTTTAAAATTAATATTTTGATCTAAAAAATTTAATTCTTTTAAATCATTTTTTTTGTTTCCATTTTTAACTAACTTAAGAAAGTTAATCATATTATTTTCTAATTCATCTCTATCAATAAAAAGTTTTTTTCTTTTAATTTTACTAGCTAATTCATTAATTATGGACCAGTCTTCTTTTGACTCACCTGGTGGATAAGATGCCTTATAAGCTTTTTGTAATTTGCCTTCTAAATTTGTATAATAACCATCTTGTTCTGTATATGCAGCTCCAGGCAATATCACATCAGATATTTCAGCTCCTCTATCACCATGAGTTCCTATATATATTACAAATTCACCCTTTTTTTTAAAATTAAAATTATCCTGTCCTAATAAAAATAAAATTTTAAAATTATTTTTTTTGATTCCTTCAATAACTTTATTACTTCTATCATTAGAAGTTACTATACCTAGATCGTATGAACCAACTGTAGAGGCATCATTTGACAAAATATTGAATGAATTCCATTCATCATTAATTTTATTATTATTTTCTAAAAATTCTATAATATTTTCAACAATATATTCTGCAGATTCTAATTTGAGGACTGATTGACCAACTATAATTATGGGTTTATTCGACTCCTTTATTTTTTGTGAAATTTCATGTTTATTTTCAATTATTTTTTTTACTACTTCTGTTTTATTTTCTACTACCTTATATGGATAAGTTAAATCACCAACGTTTCCCATTGAGTATATTTCTGAATTATTTTTTAAATATGACTTTCTTATTCTAGAATTTAAAATTGTTGATTCGTATCGGGGATTGCATCCTATTAATAATATAAAATCACTATCCTCAATACCATTTATTTTAGAATTAAATAAATAGTTGCTTCTTTTTGAATTATTAAAATAGATATGTTCAGATCTAGATTCTAAAAAAGGAGATTTTATAATTTTGGAAAAAAATTCTTTTATTGAAAAAAGTGTTTCCATATTTGTCAAATCTCCAGTTAATCCTGCTATTTCATGAGATGGTGTTGAGTAAATTTTTTCTAAAATTTTTTTATATGCTTCTTTCCAACTTGTTTTTTTAAATACTCCATTACTTTTTATATATGGTACGTCTATTCTTTGTTTTTTAAGTCCATCACATGCATATCTTGTTTTATCTGAAATCCACTCCTCATTTATATCTTCATTTATTCTTGGTAAGACTCTTTTTACTTCCCATCCATAAGTATCGACTCTAATATTAGAACCTACAGCGTCCATTACATCAATTGTTTCAGTTTTTTTTAACTCCCATGGTCTTGCCTCAAAAACATAGGGTTTTGAAGTTAGCGCCCCTACAGGACACAAATCAATTACATTTGCAGAAAGTTCCGACTCCATTGCTTTCTCTAAATATGTAGTTATTTGCATATCTTCACCACGTCCAATTGCTCCTAATTCAGGAACTCCAGCTACTTCAGTTGCAAATCTTATACACCTAGTGCAGTGTATACATCTTGTCATTTGGGTTTTTATAAGTGGACCCATATATTTTTCAGGTACATATCTTTTATTTTCCTTGTACCTGGATTTATCGATCCCATAAAACATAGATTGATCTTGAAGATCACACTCTCCACCTTGATCACAAACAGGGCAATCTAGAGGATGGTTAGCTAATAAAAATTCCATAATTCCTTTTCTTGACTTCTCTACAAAAGGTGTGTTTGTTTTTATATTCATACCTTCTGCAGCAGGCATAGCGCAAGAAGCAATTGGTTTAGGAGATTTTTCTAGTTCTACTAAGCACATTCTACAATTTCCTGCTATTGAAAGCTTTTCATGATAACAAAATCTTGGAATTTCAAAACCAGCTTGCTCGCAAGCTTGTAGTACAGTCAAACCCTCTTCTACTTCTATTTCTATATCATTTACTTTTAATTTAAGCATTTTCTTTTTCTAGTAAGTGTTGATCAACAAGGTATGGAATATTTTTATTTTTATCTATTAATGGATCAAAATTATTTCTTTTCACTATTTCTTTTTTGAAATTCCTTAATAAGCCTTGGACCGGCCAAGCAGAACCTTCTCCAAAAGCACAAATAGTATGACCCTCGATTTGTTTGGTTACATCCATTAACATATCAATTTCATCTCTTGATGCTTCGCCTTTTGCCATTCTTTCCAGCATTCTCCACATCCATCCAGTACCTTCTCTGCATGGAGTGCATTGTCCACAACTTTCATGTTTGTAAAATCTTGCAATTCTGGCCATACATTTTATGATGTCTTGATCTTTGCTAATAACAACAACTCCTGCAGTTCCTAATCCACTTTTTTGCTGCACCAATGAATCAAAATCCATATTTATAGTATCACATGCTTTTTTTGATAAGAGAGGCATTGATGAACCACCGGGTATTACTGCTTTTAGATTTTCCCATCCTCCAATTACACCTCCCGCATGTTTTTCGATTAAATCTTTAAGAGGAATTCCCATTTCCTCCTCAACATTACAAGGTGAATTTACATCTCCTGAAATACAAAAAATCTTTGAACCTCTATTTTTTGGTTTTCCTAATGATGAAAACCACTTAGATCCACGTTTTAAAATCGTTGGAACTATAGCTATAGTTTCAACATTGTTAATTATTGTTGGGCATCCATACAATCCTATCAATGCTGGAAAAGGAGGTTTTAATCTTGGTTGACCTTTTTTTCCTTCTAAACTTTCAAGTAATGCTGTTTCTTCTCCACAAATATAAGCACCTGCTCCATAATGAAGATAAATATCTAAATCCCAGCCTGTATCTGAAGCATTTTTTCCAATAAGCTTTTTTTCATATGCTTCATCTATAGCTTTTTGAAGTTTCTGACCTTCTTTAAAATATTCTCCTCTTATATAAATATAACATTTGCGAGCATTTACTGCGAAAGCTGAAATTAAACATCCTTCTATAAGTTTATGAGGTTCAAAACGTAAAATGTCTCTATCTTTACAAGTGCCTGGTTCAGATTCATCTGCATTAATTACAAGATAATGTGGGCGCGATCCGACTTCTTTTGGTACAAAAGACCATTTTAATCCAGTAGGAAAACCTGCCCCACCTCTTCCTCTAAGCTCTGAGGCTTTAATTTCATTTATAATCCAATCTCTACCCTTGGAGCAAATTTTTTTAGTGTCTATCCAATCACCCATAGACATCGCAGATTCTAAATCTGAACCAATATCATTATATAAATTTTGAAATATTCTATCCTTATCCTTAAGCATTTTTAAAATTTGTTAAAGTTTTTCTATTATTTTCTGGTTCAGAATTTATTCTTCCTTTGTAAGAACCTGGTTTTGGAATTTCACCGTTAATAATCTGATCTATAATTTTAATTGTTTTTTCTTTATCTAAATCCTCAAAGTAATCATCGTTAATTTGTATCATTGGTGCATTAACACATGCTCCTAAACATTCAACTTCTGTCCATGAACATAGCTTGTTTTCAGATAGATTGTTTTGTTGATCAGAAATTTTTTCTTTACAAGCTTCAACCAATTTATAAGCTCCTCTAATCATACATGGAGTTGTTGTGCAAACTTGAAAGTAATATTTACCAACTGGTGATAAATTGTACATTGTATAAAAAGTTGCTACCTCATAAACTTTTATGTAAGGCATTTTCAAAAAATTAGCTATATATTTCATTGCAGCTAAAGGTATCCAGTTATCATTTTGTCTTTGAGCTAAGTAAAGCAAAGACATAACTGCGCTTTGTTGTTTTCCTTGGGGATATTTAGAAATTATTTTTTCAGCAATTTCTATGTTTTGAGAATTAAATTTAAAATTATTTGGCTGATCTTTTGATACTTTTTTTATTGTCATCTATCAATTTCTCCAAAAACTATGTCTAAAGAACCTAAAACTGCTGGTACATCTGCCAACATATGGCCTTTTATTAGATAATCCATCGCTTGCAAATGTGAAAAACCCGGTGCTCTTATTTTGCATTTATAAGGTTTGCTAGTTCCATCTGAAATTAAATAAACACCAAATTCTCCTTTGGGGGCCTCTACTGCTGTATATATTTCATCTTTATTCACTCTAAAACCCTCTGTAAATAATTTAAAGTGGTGGATCAAAGCCTCCATGGATTCTTTAATTTCTTTTTTTGTCGGAGGGCTAATTTTACCATCTAAAGTTTTAATTGGTCCTTTTGGCATTTTATCTAAACATTGATCTATAATTTTTAAACTTTCTCTCATTTCATCTATTCGACAAAGATATCGATCGTAACAATCCCCATTTTTTCCTATCGGAATTTTAAAATCTAATTGTTCATAACAATCATAAGGTTGTGATTTCCTTAGATCCCATGGTATTCCAGATCCTCTTATCATTACTCCTGAAAAAGAATAGTCTAAAGCATCTTGTTTAGTCACTATTCCTATATCAACATTTCTTTGTTTGAAAATTCTATTTTCTGTTAAAAGAGTTTCTAAATCATCTATTATTTTTGGAAATTTTTTTGTAAATTTAGATATATCATCTGTTAAACCTAGTGGTAGATCTTGATGAACTCCACCAGCTCTAAAATAATTAGCATGCAATCTTGATCCAGAGGCTCTTTCATAAAAGGTCATTAAAGTTTCTCTTTCTTCAAATCCCCATAGGGAAGGTGTTAGTGCTCCAACATCTAAAGCTTGGGTAGTAATATTTAATATATGACTTAAGATTCTCCCAATTTCGCAAAACATAACTCTTATAAATTGGGCTCTAATTGGGACATTAATTTTTAAAATTTTTTCAATTGCTAAAGCGAACGCATGCTCTTGATTCATTGGCGCTACATAATCTAATCTATCAAAATACGGAACTGCTTGCATATAGGTCTTATTTTCAATAAGTTTTTCTGTACCTCTGTGTAGTAATCCAATATGAGGGTCTGCTTTCTCTACTACTTCACCATCGAGTTCTAAAATAAGTCTTAAAACACCATGTGCTGCAGGATGTTGTGGTCCGAAATTTAAATTTAAAGTTTTATTTTTTTTATTCATCTTTTTTTGACTGTTTTTCTATATATTTTGTTCCTTCCCATGGACTTTCATAGTCAAAGTTCCTATAGTTTTGTTCTAGTTTTACCGGTTCATAAATCACTTTTTTGTTATCTTCGCTATATCGAACTTCATTATGACCCGTTAGTGGAAAGTCTTTTCTTAAAGGATAACCTTCAAAATTATAATCAGTTAAAATTCTTCTTAGGTCAGGATGATTTTTAAATTTTATACCGTACATATCAAAAACTTCTCTTTCCATCCAATTTGCAGAAGGAAAAATTGAAACCAATGATTGAACATGTTCATTTTCTTTTATTTCATATTCAATTAATACTCTTTTATTTAACTCATGGCTTAAAAGAAGATAAACTAGTTTAAACCTTTTTTCACTTTCTGGGTAATCTACTGCGGTAATGTCTATTAATTGTTGTAATTTAGTTTCAACATTTGTTTTTAAAAATAACATAACATCTAATAAATCTTCACCATCTATATTTAAATACACTTGTCCGTGATTAATTTTAGAACTATTTATTTTAGTTGTTAGTTCAGAATTTATTTTTTTTTCTAAATCCGCACATGTCATTATAAATTATCTTTCTAATGAACCTTTTTTTCTAATTTTCTTTTGTAATTGTAAAATACCGTATAAAAGTGCTTCCGCTGAAGGTGGACATCCAGGAACATAAACGTCTACAGGAACTATTCTATCACATCCTCTAACAACTGAATAAGAATAATGGTAATAACCTCCTCCATTAGCACAGCTACCCATTGAAATTACATACCTTGGTTCTGGCATTTGATCGTATACCTTTCTTAATGCTGGCGCCATTTTGTTTGTTAAAGTTCCTGCAACAATCATAACATCAGATTGCCTTGGAGAAGCTCGGGGAGCTGCACCAAATCTTTCTAAATCATATCTAGGCATTGATGTTTGCATCATCTCAACTGCGCAACAGGCAAGACCAAAAGTCATCCAATGTAAAGATCCAGAACGAGACCAATTTACTAAATTTTCAAAAGATGTTGTTATAAAACCATTTTCGCTAAAATCTTTAGCTAGCTGTTTAAACTCATCTGGAATTTTTTTTTCTTCTATATTCATTTTATTATTCCCAATCTAAAGCTCCCTTTTTCCATTCATAAACAAATCCAATTGTAAGAATAAATAAAAAAATCATCATCGATGCAAAACCCAAAATACCTATTGCTCCTAGAGATATGGCCCAAGGAAATAGGAAGGCAATTTCTAGATCAAAAATTATAAATAAAATAGCAACTAAATAAAATCTTACATCAAATTCCATCCTTGAGTCATTAAAAGGTTCAAATCCGCATTCATAAGCAGATAGTTTTTCAGGGTCTGGTTTTTTTGGAGAAAGTAAATAGTTGAGAATTATAAAACCACAACTTAAACCAAAAGCAATTATTAAAAACAAAATAATTGGAAAATAATCTTTTAAATAATCTACTAGCATTATTTATCTATATATCAGCTATTATGACAACTGAAAGTGAAGTTAGGTCACATTTATTTAGTATTTTTTATTAAAAAACACAGCAATGGCGGGAGTGACGGGACTCGAACCCGCGACCTCCTGCGTGACAGGCAGGCGCTCTAACCAACTGAGCTACACCCCCAGTTTTGGTGGGCAGTAAAGGACTCGAACCTTTGACCCCCTCGGTGTAAACGAGATGCTCTACCAACTGAGCTAACCGCCCCAAAACAATGCGTACTTTTACATCAATGAAATTATAATGTAAATTGTTAAAATATATTAGTTAGTTAATACTTGCTGAGATTTTTCGTCTTTTTCAGACTTAGAAATATTTTCTACTTCAACCCATTCAACTTTTTTTAATTCTTTTGTAAGAGCTATTTTTAAAACATCATCTACAAGTTCAACCGGGGTTATTTTAATATCTTCTTTTACTTTTTTAGGTATATCTATTAAATCTTTTTCATTTTCTTTTGGAATTAAAACATGTTCTATACCAGCTCTGTGAGCAGCTAATAATTTTTCTTTTAATCCACCTATAGGTAAGACCTGTCCGGTTATAGTGACTTCTCCTGTCATTGCTATTTTTCTATTTGTTGGAATTTTGGTTATTGAAGAAACTATAGATGTAACCATTGCTATTCCTGCCGAAGGTCCATCTTTAGGTGTTGCCCCCTCGGGAACATGAATATGAAAATCTTTTTTTTCAAAAATTGGAGGAATAATTCCATATTCAAGACTTTTTGATCTAACAAATGATTTTGCAGCCTTAACGGATTCTTGCATAACCTCACCAAGCTTACCCGTAATTTGCATTTTGCCTTTTCCAGGCATATTTACTGTTTCAATTTTAAGAATTTCACCACCAAATTCAGTCCAAGCAAGTCCAGTAACTACTCCAACTTTATCTTCGTTTTCCACTTCTCCATATTTAAATTTTTTAACACCTAAAAAATCTTGTAAGTTATTTTTGTTTATAGTAACTTTTTTTTCTTCATTATTTACAACCTTTTTAACAACTTTTCGCGTTACTTTTGATATTTCTCGCTCTAAATTTCTTACACCAGACTCTCTAGTATAACATCTTATAATTTCTTTAACTGTTCCATCAAGTAACTCAAGTTCTCCATCTTTAACACCATTTTCTTTCACTTGTTTTGGAAGTAAAAATTTATTTGCAATATTAACTTTTTCATCTTCTGTATATCCTGGGATTCTTATAACTTCCATTCTATCTAATAATGGAGGAAGAATATTTAAAGTATTTGCTGTTGTAACAAATAGAACATCTGACAAATCATAATCAACTTCTAAATAGTGATCATTAAAAGTAGTATTTTGTTCTGGATCCAAGGCTTCTAATAAAGCTGATGAAGGATCTCCTCTGTAGTCATTTCCTACTTTATCTATTTCATCCAGTAGAATTAAAGGATTTTTAGTTCCAGCTTTTTTCATCATTTGAATAATTTTTCCAGGCAAAGATCCTATATAAGTTCTTCTATGTCCTCTAATTTCAGCTTCATCTCTTATGCCTCCTAAAGACATCCTTACAAACTGTCTATTTATAGCTTTGGCAATGGATTTGCCTAATGATGTTTTTCCAACTCCAGGAGGACCAACTAGACATAAAATAGGTCCTTTAATTTTTTCCATTCTTTTTTGAACTGCAAGAAATTCGATTATTCTTTCTTTAACTTTTTCTAGACCAAAGTGATCCTCATCTAAAACTTTTAGAGCTTTATTTAAATCAATATCGACTTTATCTTTTTTGATCCAAGGAATATCGATCATCCAATCTAAATAATTTCTAACAACCGTCGCTTCAGCTGACATTGGACTCATATTTTTAAGTTTTTTCAATTCTGCCATACATTTTTTTTGGACTTCTTTTGGCATTTTAGCTTTTAAAATAGATTTATTTAAATTTGATGTTTCATCCTTGCCATCTTCAATTTCTCCTAATTCTTTTTGAATAGCCTTTAATTGTTCATTCAAATAGTATTCTCTCTGTGTTTTTTCCATTTGGGTTTTTACTCTACCTCTTATTCTTTTTTCTACTCCTATAATGCTTGTTTCGTTTTCCATTACTTTAATGATGCTGTTTAATCTAGCTTTTACATCAATTGTCTCAAAAATTTGTTGTTTTTCAGAAATTGTTGCATTTAGATGTGATGCAATATTATCAGCAATTTTTGAAGCTTCTTTAAGTTGTTTTATATTGCTAATTGTTTCACTTGAAATTTTTTTATTAATAGAGTTTAGTTTCTCTAGTCTTCTTATAGCTGCACCGGCTAAAGGCATCAAATCTTCATCTTTTGAAAAGACATCGTCAATATGTTCAAATGAACAAATAATAAATTCTTTATCATTTACAAAATCATTAATTTTTACCCTTCTTTTTCCTTCTACAAGGACTTTTACTGTTCCATCGGGTAATTTAAGTAATTGTAAAATATCGCTTTCACATCCATTTAAAAATACATCGTTTTTTTTTGGATCATCAACTTCAGAATTTTTTTGTGTAACTAAAACAATTTTTTTATTGCCTTCCATTACATTATTAAGAGCTGAGATAGATTTATCTCTTCCAACAAAAAGAGGAACCACCATACTAGGAAATACGACAATATCTCTTAAAGGTAATAAAGGTAAATTATATTTAATTTCCATATTCTAAATATGGATATAAAATGTAAATTTGCAACAGATAAATATAAATTGTTAAATAATTCTATGCCGCAGTTGTTTTTTCCGATTTTTTGTTCTTAGAATGAAC
The DNA here is from genome assembly GCA_902568975.1 of uncultured Pelagibacteraceae bacterium. Taxonomy (GTDB): domain Bacteria; phylum Pseudomonadota; class Alphaproteobacteria; order Pelagibacterales; family Pelagibacteraceae; genus Pelagibacter. Next base: position 19,224 of record CACFSO010000003.1, on the reverse strand, counting down.
GATTATAGGTTGCGACTGGTTATTTACTGTGCCTGAATCAACAATTACCTCTTCAACATTATTTTGACTAGGTAAATCAAACATGGTTTTTAACAAAATGTTTTCCAGTATAGACCTAAGACCTCTTGCGCCAGTTTTTTTATTAATTGCTTTAGTAGCTATTTCTTTTAGAGCCTGTTCTTTAAATGTAAGTCTAACTCCTTCTAGTTTAAATAGTTCTTGATACTGTTTTATTAAAGAGTTTTTTGGCTCTTTTAAGATTTTTATCAAGGACTTTTCGTCCAAATCCTCTAAGGTAGCTGTAATAGGCAATCTTCCAATAAATTCTGGTATTAATCCATATTTTAATAAATCTTCAGGTTCTAGGATCTTCATCCATTCACCACTTTTTTTATCTTCAATGCTCTTTACTTCGGCTCCAAAACCTATTGATGATCCTTTATCCCTCTGAGAAATAATTTTATCAAGTCCTGCAAAAGCTCCTCCGCAAATAAATAATATATTTGTAGTATCAACTTGTAAAAACTCTTGTTGTGGATGTTTTCTGCCTCCTTGAGGTGGAACGCTAGCTATAGTTCCCTCCATTATTTTTAATAGAGCTTGTTGAACACCTTCTCCAGAAACATCTCTTGTGATAGAAGGATTTTCAGATTTTCTACTTATCTTGTCAACTTCATCAATATATACTATTCCTCTTTGTGCTTTTTCAACATTATAATCTGCAGATTGTAAAAGTTTTAAAATAATATTTTCAACATCTTCACCAACATATCCTGCTTCGGTTAAAGTCGTAGCATCTGCCATTGTGAAAGGAACATCTAATATTCTGGCTAGAGTTTGTGCCAACAAGGTTTTACCACATCCTGTTGGGCCAACTAACAAAATATTTGATTTGGCTAATTCAACTGTCTTGCTAGTTTTATTTTCGTAATTTAATCTTTTGTAATGATTGTGAACTGCTACAGATAAAACTTTTTTAGCATGATCTTGTCCTATTACATAATCATCAAGAACTGTACAAATTTCTTTTGGTGATGGCAATCCATCTTTATGTTTAACAAAAGTATCTTTGCTTTCTTCTTTAATAATATCCATACAAAGTTCTACACACTCATCACATATGAATACGGTAGGTCCAGCGATCAGTTTTCTAACTTCGTGCTGGCTTTTGCCACAAAAAGAACAGTAAAGAATATTTTTATTATTACTCATAAAATTTATTTCGAATCAGTTAAAACACTTTAATACATTAATCTAATTTTAATCAAGCATAGGTTGATTTAAAAACTATATGTTGTGAATTATTCTCTTCTATCTACTACTTTATCTATCAAACCAAAATCTTTAGCATCTTCAGGTGTCATAAAATTATCTCTTTCTAAAGCAGATTTTACTTCTTCAACATTTTTACCTGTATGTTTAGAGTAAATTTCATTTAATCTTTTTTTTAAAGATAAAACTTCATTTGCATGAATTTCGATATCAGTTGCTTGACCTTGAAAGCCAGCCGAAGGTTGATGGACCATAATTCTTGAATTCGGTAATGATAATCTTTTTCCTTTTGCTCCAGCAGCCAGTAAAAAAGAACCCATACTTGCAGCTTGGCCTATGCAAAGAGTTGAAACTTCAGGCTTTATATATTGCATTGTATCATAAATTCCTAATCCAGCAGTTACGAGACCACCAGGTGTGTTAATATATAAAGATATTTCTTTTTTTGGATTTTCAGATTCTAAAAATAGTAACTGGGCGGTAACTAAAGATGCAACATTGTCATTTATTGGTCCAACCACGAAAACAATTCTCTCTTTTAAAAGTCGGGAAAAGATATCATAGGCTCTTTCGCCTCTGTTGGATTGTTCAACAACCATTGGTATAAGTGTATTTAATTGCTCAGGTATTTTTATTGTCATAAGTTGATTCGTACCCTTTATACAACTTGTGATTACTTTTTGCTAACTTTTTTTACTTTTTTTTGATTCTTTGATGAAGTTTTACTTTCTTTTGTAGGTTTTTCTTTTTTTTTATTAGAAATTTTTTTCTTTTTCTCCACTGGTCTTTTCTTATTGTCTATAGAATAATTTTCCTCTTCTTGTAAATTTTTATTATTTTCTTCTTTTAAAATTTTTGTAGCCTCATCTTGGCTGATCTCTTTTTTATTAACCTTTGCTTTGGATTTAATTAATTCAATTATTTTTTCTTCGTATAAAGTTCCTTTCAAACTATTTAGCGCTGATGGATTTTTTTCATAATACTCTTTTATAATTTTTTCTTGTCCTGGCATCATACTTAATTGTTTTTGGATTTCAGACTGAATATCTTTATCAGAAATTTTAATATTATTTTTTTCACCAAATTCATTTAAAATTAAACCTGTTTTTATTCTTTTCTTTGCTTGTTCTTTAAAATTTTTTTTATTTTTATTTTTATCCTCGTCTTTCATTCCTTGAGTTAAAATATTTATTTCTTGCTCGATAAGATTTTCGGGAATTTCATCGACTTTGAAATTTTCTATTTGTTTAAGTATTTGTTTTTTTGATAACATATTTAAAGAATTTTTATATTCTTCATTTATCTGTTTAGAAATAATCTCTTTTAAATCTTTTAAATCTTTTGCTCCTAAATTTTTTGCAAATTCATCGTTGATTTTAACTTCTTCGGGAATTTTAACTTCATTAATAAGACAATTAAAAATTGCTTTTTTATTTGCAACTTCTTTTTCAGGAAAATTTTCAGGTAGAGTTACTTCAACATTTTTTTTCTGACCTTCTTTTAAACCTATTAATTGATGATCAAATCCTTTTATAAACAAATCTTTTCCTAAAACTAACTGAGTATTTTTTCCCTCACTACCCTTGAATTCTTGACCTTCTACTGTTGCGTTATAATTAAAAACAACCAAGTCACCATTTGATGCTTTTCTTTCTCCTTCGCTTTTTTTGTAATTTTTTTGATTTTTTGCTATTTCTTTAATTCTTTTATCAGCTTCTTCTTTATTAATTTTTACTGAATATTCATCAAATTTTATATTTTCAATAGATTTTAGTTCAACTTTTGGCAATTCAGTTACAGAAATAATGTATTCTAAATCTTTATCTTCACCGTAAGATTTTAAATCTATTTTAGGTTGTCCTGCAGGTCTTATTTTGTTTTCTTCAAGTACTTTTGAACTAGTATCTTTTAAAACTTTGTCTAGCACCTCTCCCATTATAGAGTCACCAAACTGTCTCTTCAATATTTCTCTAGGAACTTTTCCAGGTCTAAATCCTTTTAAAACGACTTTTGATTTTACTTCTTCATACTTTTCTTCTAAATGTGCATTTATAGTTTTTTTATCAACTATAACCTTGAAGTCTTTATTTAAACCTTTTTTATTTTCTACTGTTACTTTCATAAATTTTGGTGGGCAAGAAGAGACTCGAACTCTTAAACCTTGCGGTACTAGTTCCTAAGACTAGCGCGTATACCAATTCCGCCACTTGCCCCAATTATTGCAGTTTTATATATTATTGTTCTATTTTGTCCAAATAGAATAATTGTGTATATATAATAAATATTAGAAAAAATGATTATTTCACCTTGTATAAGTATTTGTAAAAGTGATCCTGTGACAGGTTATTGTTATGGTTGTGGTAGAAGCAATGAAGAAAAAAAAATTTGGAAAGATTTATCTACCACTGATGAGTGGAAAAAAGAAAATATCAAAGAAATTCAAAAAAGACTCCATGGGTGGCAATTAGAAAGCTTCAAGGAATCGTATGAACATAAAATCAAAAAAGGTATTTCTTTGTTTAAAAAAAATAACTTAAAATGAGATAATTAAGCCTTTTTTTTGTGAGTGCAAAATTAATTAAATTAAATTCGAAAATAGTTAACTGTAATAAGTGTAAAAGATTAGTTAATTTCAGAAAAAAAATTTCTATAGAAAAAAGAAAACAATATCAAAACCAAAAATATTGGGGCAAACCAATAACAGGATTTGGTGATAAAAATGGAAAAATTCTTTTAGTTGGATTGGCTCCAGCTGCACATGGAGGAACAAGAACTGGTAGAGTTTTTACTGGAGATAAATCTTCTGATTTTTTATATAAATGTTTATTCAAAGCAAACATATCTAATCAAAAAAATTCTGATCATAAGAATGATGGTTTGAAGTTAAATGATGCTTATATAACAGCTGCCCTAAAATGTGTTCCGCCTGAAGATAAACCACTGAAAGAAGAAATACATAATTGTTTTAATTATTTTAATCAAGAAATTAATCTTTTAAAGAATGTAAAAGTAATAGTTGCCCTAGGAAAAATTGCTTTTGATGTATGTGTTTATTTTTACAAAAAAAACTATAACTTTAAAGAAAAAATTAAATTTGGCCATAATAAAATATATGATATTCCTGAAAATAAAAAATTAGTAGGATGTTATCACCCAAGTCCTAGAAACGTTAATACCAAAAGGATAAATGAAAAAAAAATGTTATATCTTTTAAATAAAATCAAAAAGTTTATTTAGAATAAAATCTCTCAACAGACTCAATATCATTACAAGCAATAATATTATTGTAATTATTTAATTCAAATTTTTTACAAAAACTCGCTGGAGATAAAAAATTTTCATAAAATACATTTAGATTATTTTGAATATTTATTTTTTTTTCTTCATTCATGTTTAATGCTGAATTGATACAGTGTTTAAGATCATCATAACCTGAAAAGTTCAAATAATTTTGCGGGCTTAAAGAAGGTATCATAAATTCATTATAAGATGTAATTGGTATAGTTTTCATTTTAATCGATTCTATTAAATGATGGCACAAAGGCATATCTGCCCCTGGGGCTGTAATAAAAAAATTACTTATAGAAATTAAGTACAAATGATCTAAATTGGATAAATTCGTTTTTGTTTTTTTTATTAACCGATCATTTATTGATAAAAATATTTCTTTTTTAGACTCTATGCCTTTTTTTAGATCTTCTATTGAATTAATAAAAAAAATTTTTTCTTTAAAATTATTTATAATAAAATCTATTATTTCAACTCTATTTAACATTTTTTTTCCATTAATATCTTTCCAATTAAAATTGCTATAGACTTCTTCGTTTACAGATCCTGAAAAGAAAATTTTTATTTTTTTTAAATTATTTTTTAAATCATCAGCTTTTTTATAATTGTTATTATAAGTTCTTGGATATAAGTAATAAGGCATAATTATATCCTTAGAATTAGTGCTATTATAAACATATTTAAAATAATTAGTGTCAAAGTTAATACATTCATTTGTTTTTTTAGAAGTATTAAATAAAGCTCTCTTTTTTATAATATTTTTAACTCTGAAATTAGGTGCGCAATGATTCAAAAAATTTTTAATTCCTATTTTTTTTATCAACCTAAGTACTTGAAAATTTAAATTATATGAAAAACCAAATTTTTTTTTTAAACTATAAATTAAAAAGTTAATATATCTTGTGTCTTCATAGTCATTTAAATCAATGTATTTATTTTTTTTAGAGTTATAAATTAAATTAACTATTAAAAAAAAAATATAAATTATATTTTTTATAACAAATTCAAAGTTTCTAAGTAAAATTTTTAAATTCGAATATTTTTTAATTCTTGGATTTAATAAATCATGATTTTTCATTTAAAAATTTTAATCTAAATTAATATATTCTAAAACTTTATTTGGTGTTAAATTCATTAAATTTGATACTTGAATTGCCTTAAACTTTTCTGTTTCAATACTTTGTCTAGAGGCAGAAATATGTTCACCAAATAAAGTTATACCTCTTTTATTAAGATGTGCAGCTATATGTGCTGGGCCAGTATCATTTGCTACTACAAACAAACTATCTTTTATTAAAGATGAAAGTTCTGGAAGATTTAATGATTTTTCTTTATTCAATACACATATAGCATCAATATCTTTTGCATCTTTTATTTCTGAAGGTCCTGGAGCTATAACTATTTTATATTTACTTTTATATTTATTATTTAGTAAATTTATTAACTCGTTGAAGTAAGGCCATTTTTTTTTATTTAAATGCGGTGAGCAAAATGGAAATAAAACTATATAATTTTCTAGATCATATTTTTTTTTAATTTCTTCTATATCTGTGCACGACCAAGAAAAGTCAGGCTTTAATGTATGATTAGTTTTAAGACCTGAAGTTTTAAGCTGATAATCAAATCTGTTTAAAACAGGCTTCATATCAAAATCTTCTTTTTTTTCTCCGAAAGATAATGTTGTAATAGAACTAGACCAAACATTATAATTCGAACTAGGAAATAAAATTTTCTTATAAAAGGTTGTTCTAGATGAATTTTGTAAATCGTAAACTTTTTTTAATTTTAATTTTTTTAAATTTCTCATCAATGAATAGAGGTATATTAGATTAAACTTTGAAAGTCTTTTATCTACAATTACCTCATGAATAAATGGATTTTTTTTAAGTAGTTCCAAATATGGTTTTGTCGTTAAAATGTATATACGATCATTTATATGATTATCATATATATCTTGAATTGCGCCACTAACTTGAGCTATATCTCCTAGTGAACCATGTTTAATTATTAATATATTAGACATATTTTTAACAATTTAACATAGTATAAAAAATTATGAATAAAATTCTAGTCGAAGTATCAATAGGTGAGCTTTTAGATAAAATCTCAATACTGGAAATAAAGAAAGAAAAAATTAAAGAAACTGAAAAACTAAAATTTATCGATAATGAGTATGATATCTTAAAAAATCAATTAAATAGCCACATAGTTTCTGATGAAGTAATAAAAAAATTGTTTATTGACTTAAAAGATATAAATTTAAAGCTTTGGGATATTGAAAATAACAAGAGATTATGTGAAAAAAATTCAGAATTTGGTGAAAATTTTATAAAACTCTCAAGGGATGTACATTTTTTTAATGACAAAAGAGCTAAAATTAAATTAGAAATCAACAATCATACTGGTTCAAAAATAAAGGAGATTAAAGAATACACTTCTTACTAAAATAACATTAAATTTGATATCCAAATTTCTTTTCTAAAAGTTTTATCAAGTTGTGAACTATAAAAGTCATAAATAAATAAATTCCACCTGCTACTATAAAAACTTCTATAGGGCTAAAAGTGGTAGAAATTATATATTTCGCAACTCCAGTTAAGTCCATAAGTGTAACAGTGCTAGCTAATGATGTTCCTTTGAGCATTAAAATTATCTCATTCCCATAAGCAGGAAGAGATTGTTTAATTGCAATAGGAATTTGAATTTTGTAAAAAATTATTTTTTTAGGTATGCCCAAACTCTTTCCCGCTTCAATAAATCCAGGTTTTATAGTTTGAAATGCTGATCTAAGAATTTCAGAAGTATAAGCACCTGTATTTAACGAAAAAGCGATTATAGCACACCAATAGGGTTCTCTTAAAATAATCCAAAAAATAGTGGATCTTAAATATTCAATTTGTCCTAATCCAAAATAAATAATGAAAATTTGAACTAATAAAGGTGTGCCTCTAAATACATATGAATAGCAATAAGAAAATTTATTTAAAAAAATATTATTACTTAATCGCATTATAGCAAATAATAGACCAATAAATAACCCGAAGAATAGAGACAGGGATAAAAGTTTTAAAGTTGTAATAGTGGCTATTAATAGTTTGGGAAAGCTATTTATCATCAATTCAATATCCATTAAAACCCCCTACTATATTTTATTTCTAGTTTATTAATTAGTTTCATGCTGAAAAAAGTTAGTAATAAATATAAAATCGCAGCAAAAGAATAAAAGAATAAAGGATCTCTTGTGGATCCTGCTGCAATATAAGATTGTCTCATTATTTCAACTAAACCTGTTACTGAAATTAAAGATGTATCTTTTAAAGTAATTTGCCAAACATTACTTAAATTTGGAACGGCCAATCTTAACATTTGGGGCATTATTACTTTAAAAAATTGTATTTTTTTTTTTAATCCCAGTACTTTACTAGCTTCAAATTGACCTTTATCAATCGATTGAATGGCTCCACGAAAAACTTCAGTAGAATAAGCTCCAGATATAATTCCTATAGAAAAGGAACCCGTAATAAATGCATTAATTTCAATATATTCATTATATCCAAATATAGAAGCAACATACATGATTGCCCCACTTCCTCCAAAAAAAAATAAATATATTACTAATAGTTCAGGCACACCTCTGATTACAGTGGTATAAAAATTTCCTATTAAATTTAAGAATTTGTTTTTTGATAATTTTAACGGGGTAAATATTAGTGCAAATATAAAACCTATAAACATTGCTGTAACAGATACAGCAACAGTCATTAGAGTGGCATAAAATAACTCATCACCCCATCCAGTATCTCCAAATGCTAGAAGTTCCATATAGAATGGCGACTATAATATATAGTCGCCGATTCTTAAATACTTACATAGAAGCGTCAAAACCAAAATGTTTTATTGCTAACTTGCTAATAATACCTTCGTCTCTTGCTTTATCTATTGCTGCATTAAAATCATTGATAAGTTTTTGGTCAGATTTTCTAATTCCAACTCCAACTCCATTACCAAAATCTCCGCCTGCAAATGTTGGTCCGGTTAACACTACAGCTTTTCCAGATTTTTCTGCATAGTCAGAAAACGCAACCGCAGCTGCTAGAGCAGCATCAATTCTTCCAGCTGTTAAATCAAGATTAACTTCATCTTGTGTTTTATATGTTCTAACTTTAACATCTCCCATTAAACCTGACTCTAAAAAGTTTTGGTGAATTGTTGCAGTTTGAACACCAATTGTCTTTCCTTTAAATGCTTTTGTCAAAACATCTAATGTAGCTTGTTCATCTGCACTAATTTCAGACAAATTTACTGCACTAAGAGTACTCAGCCCTTCATTTTTTGAACCTTTCATTACCGCTAAAGAAGCTACTTCATCTGCATAACCTTGAGAAAAATTAATTTTCTTTTTTCTTTCATCAGTAATTGACATGCCGGCCATTATTGCATCAAATTTTCTCGACATAAGAGCAGGAATCATTCCATCCCAATCTTGTTCAACAATAGTACAATCATGTTTCATTATTTTGCAAAGTTCTTTTGCAAGATCAACTTCAAAACCAATCAAATTTCCAGATGCATCTTTTGAATTCCAAGGTGGGTATGCACCTTCAGTTCCAATTTTTATTTGATCAGCATTTGCAGCTAATGATAGGAATAGAGATATAATCAATCCTAATCCAAATTTTTTAAGTTTTATCATTTTCCCTCCAAAAATATATTAATGATTATTTCACAATTTTAGGGATTTAAAAAGATATATTAATTGTTTATTGATGAGGCAAAATTCCAAGAACAATCAAAACTAGGTATATAGACCCTGTCTAATTCCGTATTACCAAAATTTTTGTTTAATAATTTTAGCCAATTTTTAACTTGTTTTGGTTTTTTATCTTGGCTGCCTACTTGGGCAGTAATTGTACCATTTAATTTTAATATTCTTTTTAAAGATTTTATATTTTTAGCAGCTAAATCAATGCAATATTGATCATCGTTTAAATCAACAAAAATTTTATCATATTTATTATCTTCAACTTTTTTAATACTTTCAAATGCATCTCCCCATATGCATTTTACAGAATTTTTTGTAGTAGCTTTTTGTCCAACTTTAGATAGATGTTTATCGCATACAGTTACTACTTCAGGATCGAGCTCATACCAATCAATAAAATTAAATTTTTGATTAATGCATTCACGAGCTACTCCACCATCTCCCCCACCTATAATTGCAGCTTTGTCATTACTTTTGTTTAATTTTAATCCTGAATTTACAAATGTCGAACTATAAATATGTTCATCTTTTTCAGCTACTTGTAATTCATTATCAATAAATAAAGATTTACCAAATTGCTCAAGATCTATAATCTCAATGTGTTGACCTACTTTTGATGTAAAATCTTCTAATATGTTTTTAACTACATAATATTTTTTTTGACCAGGTGAGCTATAAATATCATCATAAAGTCCGAATGAGTCTCTGTTAAATTCTTTTTTTACTATTCTTTTATGTTCAATTTCTTTTTTTATAATTTCTAAAGCAACAGAAGGTGATATTTTAGCACAAGTAAAAAAATCAAAACTTATAATTCCATTTTCTGGAAAAGTGTGAAAGCTAATGTGACTTTCGGCTAATAGAGCTACTAATGTAAATCCTTGTGGCTCAAATTTATGTTGAGAAATTTCTAATACTGTTACTTTTGCTTTTTTTGCAATTTTATAAACTAATTTTTCAAAAAAAGAAGGAGGATACTCTCTCTTAGTTCCAATAATATCTAGAGTTATGTGCTCCCCTACTTTTGTCATAAAAAGTTAAGCCTTTTTATAAAGTTTTATTTTCTCCAAAATTTTTTGCATATCAGCATATGAAAGAATCTTTGGATCTCCAATTTTTAAAGCAATTATGTACTGGTTGCAAATATTTTCTACTTCTTCTGCAAGTTCAAAAGCTTGTTTTAAATTTACTCCAAAAGCTATTTGTCCGTGATTCGACATTAAACAAGCTTTTCTTTTTTCTAAAGCTTTAATAATATTTTTTGACAACTCGGTTGTACCAAAAGTTGCATATTCTGCACATTTTATATCATCACCTCCAGCAAGAGCTACCATATAATGAAATGCTGGAATTGGTTTTCCGTGAGCAGAAACTGCTGTAGCATGAGGTGAATGTGCATGAACAATTGCTTTAGCTTCATTTTTTTTTAAATATATATCTTGATGAAATCTCCACTCTGAGGAAGGGTTTAATGAAGAATTGAACAATTTAAGGTTATCATATTGCTCTTTTAATTTAAGAAAAACAATGTCTTCTGGAACAAGATCCTCATATCTTTTGCCTGACGGAGTAAGAAGAAATCCTTCTACATTTTCATGTGTAGCTCTTACTGACACATTACCTGATCTTAATGGTGATAAATTTGTACTATTCAACTTCTGTGCGTATTTTATTACCTCTTTTTTTAATTCTATCATTTAATTAATACTTGATTTTAATTAATTTAAATAACAAACTATCAGAAAAATAAAAGAGTGGAAGATGGTTGATAGAGTTAAATTTTTTTTAGAAGAAAGCAAAATGCCGAAAACTTGGTATAATATTTCGGCAGATCTTCCAAAACCTTTATCTCCAGTACTACATCCAGGAACCCTAAAACCAGTGGGTCCGGATGATTTGGCTCCGCTATTCCCAATGGCTCTAATTGGCCAGGAAGTTTCTCAAGATAGAGAAATTGAAATACCTGGGCCTGTTAGGGAAATTTATAAACAATGGAGGCCATCTCCTCTATATAGAGCAACAAAACTTGAAAAAGTTTTGGATACACCAGCTAAAATATATTTTAAATATGAAGGAGTAAGTCCAACAGGAAGTCACAAACCAAATACAGCTGTAGCTCAAGCATTTTATAATAAAGAAGAAGGCACAAAAAAAATAACAACAGAAACAGGTGCTGGTCAGTGGGGCAGTTCTCTTGCGTTCGCATGTTCTATTTTTAAAATTGAGCTAGATGTTTACATGGTTAAAGTTAGCTACGAACAAAAACCATACAGAAAAATGCTTATGCAAACATTTGGCGCAAATTGTTTTGCCAGTCCTTCAAATCGTACAAAAACTGGTAAAGCAATTTTAGAAAAAGATCCAAACAATTCTGGTAGTCTTGGTATAGCTATATCTGAAGCTGTTGAAATGGCTGCTCAAAGTGATACTACAAAATATTCTTTAGGGAGTGTTTTAAACCATGTTTTGATGCATCAAACTATAGTTGGAAATGAAGCATTATTGCAAATGGAAATGGCTGATGATTACCCTGATATATTAGTTGGATGCACTGGTGGAGGAAGTAATTTTTCTGGTTTAGCTTTCCCTTTTTTAGGAAAAAAATTTCGTGACAAAAAAGATATAAGAGTAATTGGTTGTGAACCTAAATCATGTCCTTCTTTAACAAAAGGTAAGTTTGCATATGATTTTGGTGACACCGGTAACTTTACTCCATTAGTAAAAATGCATACATTGGGATCATCTTTTATGCCTCCATCAACTCATTCTGGTGGTTTAAGATATCATGGTATGGCACCAATGTTTAGTCATTTAGTTGATATAGGAGCTATTGAGGCAAAAGCTTTTGGACAAAAAGAATGTTTTGAAGCAGGGGTAAAATTTGCAAATGCCGAAGGTATCGTACCAGCGCCTGAAGCAACTCATGCTGTTAAGGGTGCTATAGACGCCGCTCTTGAGTGTAAAAAAAATGGTCAGAAAAAAACTATTCTTTTCAACTTATGTGGTCATGGCCATTTTGATATGCAAGCCTACGGTGATTATTTTGATAATAAGCTTTCGGATGATAGTTATGATGAAGCTGCAGTTAATAAAGCTCTCGAAAAATTACCAAAAATCGCATAGTAAAAATTTAATTATTTAAATTAAATTAATTTTTTTATGTATTTTATAAATCCTTTTAAAGCATTAAGACCTATAAAAGAAGTTGCTTCATCAGTAGCTATTGCCAGCACAGATCATTTATCAAAAGAAATTATTAAAAATCTTAAGAAGAATAATCCATGGAGTTATCTTAATGTTTTTAATGCAGAAAACAATTATAAATCAAAAGAACAATTTGAATTGATGAAAAAAAAATCAATTTTAAAAAAAGAAGAAAATCATTGTTTCTATATATACAGGATAACAGGAGAGAATTGCGAACAAACTGGAATTGTAGGTACAGCAAAGCTATCAGCTTATGACAATATGCATATTCGCGGTCATGAAGAAATTTTTTTTGAGAGAGCTCAAAAAAGACTTAAACAAATGGATAATTTAAATGCTCAAATTGGTCCAATTTATGCAATTTATCCTGATAATGAAGAACTTAATAAATTAGTTAAAAAGGAAACTTTGGTAAAACCTATTTATTCATTTGAAGCAATAGATGGTTGTAAGCATGAAATGTGGGCTGTAACTGAAAAAGAAAAGATAAAAAAAATATCTGATTTGTTTAATTCGATAAATAGAATTTATATTGCTGACGGACATCATAGGATGGAAGCTCTATCCAAATTATCAGATTTTAAAAAACATCAAAATCCAAACCATACTGGTGAAGAAGCATATAATTTTTTTATGCTATCTATATTCCCAAAAAGTCAAGCTAGAATACTAGATTATAACAGACTTATAAAAGATTTATATGGTTACTCTACTAAAGATTTTATAAAACAAGTTAAAAAAATATTTAATTTAGAAAAACATAATTCTCCATTTAAACCACAAAAACCTCAAAGTTTTGGAATGTATCTAGGAAAAGAATGGTATTCATTAGAACTAAAAGAGAAACCTCATCCAAATTTATTCCACATTATTAATTTGGATATTAATTTGTTACATTATTATTTGTTGGAACCTATCTTGGGTATTGGAGATCCAAGATATGATGACAGAATTGATTTTATTGCTGGATTTCACGGTTTAGAATCAATTGAAAAAAAAGTAAATTCAGAAGAAGCTAAAGTTGGTTTTGCTTTATATGCTACTCAAATGGACAATATTATAAGTTTTGCTGACAAAAAATTGACTATGCCTCCTAAATCCACATGGTTTGATCCAAAACCACTGGATGGTTTAGTCGCATATGATTTTGAATAAAAATTTAAGCTTTTAAAAAGTTTTATTATCGTTATACGTTAAAATTTATTTATGGAAAAACCAATTATCAAGCCCAAAAATACAAATTTTTCAAGTGGACCATGTGCTAAAAGACCTGGTTGGAATATTGATGCATTAAAAAACTCATCGATTGGTAGATCACATAGATCTAAAGAATGTAAAGAAAAACTTCAAGATGTAATTATGAAATCAAAAAGAATACTAGATTTACCAGAAGATTATTTGTTAGGAATAATGACTGGATCGAACACAGGTGCTTTAGAAGCTTCACTTTGGTCTTTGCTTGGCTGCAGGGGAGTGGATGTTATGGCATGGGAAAATTTTGGAAAAGATTGGGTAAAAGACATACTAGATCAGTTAAAAATAAAAGATGTTAATAGCTATATATATGAATATGGTCAAATTCCAGACTTTGCTAAAATAAATTTTAAAAATGATGTGATTTTTACTTGGAATGGAACAACCGCAGGAGTGAAAGTTCCAAATGCAAATTGGATACCTGATGATAGAGAAGGATTAACAATTTGTGATGCAACATCAGGTATTTTTGCAATGGAAATGGATTATAGCAAACTTGATGTGATTACTTGGTCGTGGCAAAAAGTTTTGGGAGCAGAAGGAGCTCATGGAATGCTAGCACTATCTCCACGTGCCGTAAAAAGATTAGAAACACATGTGCCTTCATGGCCAATTCCTAAATTATTTAGATTGGCTGAGAAAAAAAAATTAATCAAAGGTATATTTGAAGGAAGTACAATAAATACCCCCTCGATGATTTGTGTTGAGGATGCTCTTGATGCTCTAAATTGGATAGATTCTATAGGTGGTACCAAAGAATTGGTTAATATTTCAAATGAAAATTTAAAAATTGTTGAAGAATGGGTCGACAATAGTAATTGGGCTAAATTTATGTGTGAAAGTAAAAATTACAGATCTTCAACAAGTATTACATTGTTAATAAAAGATGAATGGTTTAATAAATTTAGTGAAGATGAACAAAGAGGGATGTTAAAAAAAATGTTATCAATGCTGGATAAAGAAAATGTAGCAAACGACATTAATGGATATCCTAAAGCACCACCAAGCATTAGGATATGGGGAGGATCAACAGTGCAAAATAGTGATATGAAGTCACTTTTACCTTGGTTAGACTGGGCTTATAACTCAACAAAAAACAATGCCTAAAGTTTTGATTTCAGATGCAATGAACAATATTGCTCAAAAAATATTTGAAAAAAATAATATTAACGTAGACGTAAAAACAGGTTTGTCTGAAGAAGAAATAATAAAAATAATTCCTGAATATAATGGAATGGTTGTTAGATCTGCTACTAAAGTAACAAAAAATATTATTGAAGCAGCAAAAAATTTAAAAGTTATAGGAAGAGCTGGTGCGGGAGTTGATAATATTGATGTAGTAACTGCAAAAGAAAAAAATATAATTGTTATGAATACTCCTGGTGGAAATACCAATGCCACAGCCGAGCATGCTTTTGCATTAATAATGTCAGTATTAAGAAAAACTCCTTTTGCAAATGAAACAACTCACAAAGGACAATGGGAGAAAAAAAATATTAAAGGAACTGAACTTTCTAAAAAAACACTTGGAATAGTTGGTTTTGGAAATGTTGGTGTTAGATTAAGTCATTTAGTAAAGGGTTTTGATATGAAAATATTAGTTAATTCAAAATCACTTTCTTCAAGAAAAAAAGATTTTCCTAACGTAAATGATGTAAGTTTTGAAGAATTAATTAGTAAAAGCGATATAATTAGTTTTCACTGTAAATCGACAGCTGATGGAAAACCACTAATAACTAAAGAACACTACAAAAAAATGAAACCGACTGCATATATAATTAATGCAGCACGTGGAAATATAGTTGATGAAAGCGATTTAAATGATGCATTAAATGAAAATTTAATTGCTGGAGCCGCAGTTGATGTCTTTTCAAAAGAACCAGCTAAAGAAAATATTTTGTTTAATAATCCAAAAGCTATATTGACTCCTCATATAGCAGCATCTACCAGTGAAGCTTCAATAGTGGTTGCTGAAATGGTGGCTAATCAAATTTCTGATTTTTTATTATCTGGTAAAAAATTAAACACTGTCTGATTTGTTTATTGATAAATTTTTTATAAATTTTAAAAATAAATAACCAAATATTGCACCAACTAATATCAATATATATTCATAAAATTTTAATATTATAAATACTATTGGTAACTCTTTTTCTTTGGGGTTCCCCAAGAAAAAATTTGTCTTACCATCTTCATATAAATCATCAGGACCTAATATTAAATATATTCCGTAAATAACTAGGTAGCTGCATGGAATTAAAGATATTAACAAAAGAGTTTTATTATTTTTTACAATACTTAAGAAATTAGCAGATATAATTACCAAAATTAAACATACTAGTGATAAAATTAATGGGCTCATTTAAACAACTTATTTAATCCTTTTTTTAATTTCTTCTTCACAATATTTCCTAGATTCTTTTTTGTTAAAATTTTTTGAGGTTTGTTTTTGAGCTAATATACATGCTTCAATTGTTCTTTTTAAGTTGTGTTCACTATAATTTGATCTAATAAAAAAAAGAACAAATATACCTACCAGAATTAAAAGAACAGTTATAATTTTGTTTTTCATTTAAATAATGATTTTAATCCATTAGAAGAAGCTTCACAAATTCCTTTTTCTGTGATCAAACCAGTTACATATTTTGCTGGAGTTACGTCAAAAGCTAAATTCATTGCTTTGCTTTTATTTGGATATATTAATATTTTTTTAACATTGCCCTGCTCATCTTTTCCTTCTATGTGTGATAATTCATCTGAATCTCTTTCTTCTATTGGAATATTTTTAAAATCTTTAATATTCCAATCTATTGTTGAGCTTGGTAATGCAACATAAAAAGGAACATTGTTGTCATGAGCAGCTAGAGCTTTCAAGTAAGTACCGATTTTATTGCATACATCGCCTGTTGATAAAGTTCTATCTGTGCCTACAATACACATATCAACCTCTCCTCTTTGCATTAATATTCCTCCTGTATTATCTGCAATAATTGTATTGGGAATTTCTTCTTCATTTAATTCATATGAAGTTAAATTAGCCCCTTGATTTCTTGGTCTTGTCTCATCTACCCAAACATGAACTGGAATTCCTTTTTTATGTGCATGATAAATTGGAGAAGTTGCTGTGCCCCAATTAATTGTTGCGAGCCAACCTGCATTGCAATGTGTTAATATATTTACGGTATCTTTTTTTTTATTATAAATTTCTTCGATAATTTTAAACCCATTAATTCCTATATTTTCACAAAATTTAACATCTTCATCGCAAATTTCTTTAGCTTCTTTTAAAGCAACATCAAAAAGATCATTGCTATTTATCATTGATAGTTTGTTATTCATCCTATGAACTGCCCATTGTAGATTAATTGCTGTAGGCCTACATTGAATTAATTCTTCTGAACTTTTTTTTATAAATTCAAGATCATTATTTTCTAAAATTGCCAAAACTATACCATAAGCTGCTGTTCCACCTATAAGTGGAGCTCCTCTAACCTCCATAGTTTTAATAGCATTAATTGCATCTTTGACTGACTTAAGATCTTTAATAATAAATTGATGTGGAAGTTTAGTTTGATCTATAATCTTTACAACTTGCTTTTCATTATCAAACCAAATTGTACGATATTCTTTACCTTCAATTTTCATTTTTAGTAAATCTCTCCAAGATATTTAATTTTTTCATTACTTATTTAAAACCCTACCGGCTACTGTTTTTAATTTATCTTTAGTTTTTTGAGTTCTTTTTTCTGGAGCAGTTATAATTGCTACATCTAAACAATTATTTGTTGGATCTTTTGGATCAATATAATTTTCAAAATTATCTATAAGATTTTTGATCATATTTTTTGCTTTTGCGGCGTTTCCTAAAAGAACTTTTATTACTTGCTGAACATCAACATTTTCATGGTCTGGATGCCAACAATCATAATCGGTTACCATTGAAACAGATGCATATCTAATTTCGGCCTCTCTAGCTAATTTTGCTTCAGGCATATTCGTCATTCCAATTACATCAGCTTTCCAAGATCTATATAAATTAGATTCTGCTAATGTTGAAAATTGTGGTCCTTCCATTACTACATAAGTTCCACCTCTTTGATATTCAATTTTTTCTTTCTTTATAGATTCTTCACAAGCATTCATTAATCCTTTAGAAGTTGGATGTGCCATTGAAACATGCGCAACAATTTCATCTTCAAAAAAAGTTTTATTTCTTGCAAAAGTTCTATCAATAAATTGATCTACGATAACAAACTTTCCCGGTGCTAATTGCTCCTTTAGTGATCCAACGGCTGATACAGAAACAATATCTGTAACACCTAGTTGTTTTAAAGCATCAATATTTGCCCTAAAATTTATATTAGAAGGTGAAATAAAATGACCTCTTCCATGTCTTGGTAAAAAATATACTTCTTTACTATTATATTTTGTTTTTAAAATATCATCAGATGGTTTGCCCCATGGAGTATTTACATTAATTAACTCTCTTTCCTTAAATTCTTCAACGTCATAAAGGCCACTTCCTCCAATTATAGCTAATTTATTATTTGCCATATAAAAAAAATAATTTATTTATGTATTTATAACTTAAACAAATATGAATTTAAAAGAATATATTAGATCAATTCCAGACTATCCAAAAAAAGGGATACTTTTTAGGGACATAACAACTTTAATAAAAAATGAAAAAGCTTTTTGTAGTTGCATAGATCAAATAGTTGAAAAATCAAAAAAATTCAATTTTAATAAAATTGCAGCAGTTGAGTCTAGAGGATTTGTTTTTGCATCTGCAGTGTCTTATATTTTAAAGAAGCCTTTTATTCTTTTAAGAAAAAAAAATAAATTACCTGCAGATTCATATTCTGTAGATTTTGAATTAGAATATGGAACTGCAACTATGGAAATGCATAAAGACTCGATTGATAATAATGACAACGTTCTATTGATAGATGATTTAATAGCAACAGGTGGAACTGCCGAAGCTGCTGCTAAAATAATTGAAATTGCTGATGGCAACGTTTCTGGATTTATATTTGTTATAAACCTATTTGACTTAAATGGTTGTAATCAATTGATCAAAAAGGGTTATAAAGTTGAAAATTTGATTGAATTTCCAGGACATTAATTTTAATAGTTAATTTTTTTTTCTAAATAATCAATTAAAGATTCTGCGGCTATTTTATGTCCATATTCATTCCAATGAAAATCAATTTCGAATTCAAATTTTTTTTTATCTTTATTATAAGCTTTTAAAAAGTAAGGATTTAAATCCAAAGTATAAATTCCTTTTTTTTTATTTTTATTAATTGAGTAATTTCTTATTTCTGAAGCAAAGCTTTCATATTCACATGTATTCTGATTTGGATAGTAAATTCTTGATCTTATAGGGTCAAACATTAAGACAATATTGATTTTTTTATTTATAAATTTTTCATTATATT
>CACFSO010000002.1 GCA_902568975.1 uncultured Pelagibacteraceae bacterium | reverse complement strand
AATGAAATTATACTAATAGGTTCTGGAAAGGGTGTAGTATCAGTAAATTCTATAATTAACACTAATTGGAAAAGAACAAGTTTGAAATATTACAGAATTTTATTAAAAATTTATCAAAAAGCTGTTTCGAATTGTCCAAGATATAACGGTTGATCTATTATCTTATCTATACTAAAAACCTTAGTTCGGGGGAAACTATAATGTTATCTATTAATCCATTTGCAGTATTATCTGAAAGTATTTCACTGATATTTATTCAATCATTTGTGGTTTTTATGATATTGTTAGTTATTGTTGGAACTCTAATAGATATTATTCATAAAAAAAATGTAAAATATTTTTTTGAAAATGCAAAAAAAGCAAAATTATCTGCAACTAAAACTTTAACCACTAGTGAAAAAATTTCTGTAATTTCTAAAACTATAGTTAGTGACATTGCCACTACATCTGAACTAGGAGCCGGACAAAGAAGAGCTGCTCATCTTCTTGGTATGTATGGTACTATTTTATTTTGGGCTGCCTCAGTAATAATGATTTTTTGTTATTCATCTCCATCTTCTGATACACCTTCAGTTTGGCCAATTATCTGGCACATGGGCGCTATAATGACAGTGGTAGGAGGATCATGGTTCTGGTTTTTTTTAAGAGTTGATGTTTACTCAGAAGCTCAACCTTGGTACAGAATTATTAAAGCAGACTTATTTGTTCTAGCTCTTATAGCTTCTTCTCTTTTTGGTTTAGCTTGGTCGTTTCTTCAATCATTAAATCTTAACGATAGATGGGATGATAAAGTATTTTTAGTTTTTTATATTTTATCAAATCTTGTATTGTTTGGAGGTGTATATTGGTCAAAATTTGCACATATGTTTTATAAACCCGGGGCCGCAATACAAAAAAATTTAGCTGAAGCTGACGGCTCTAGAGATAATTTGCCGCCCCCAGCAGATGCACCTGAAAAATTTGGCTTGGGTATAAAAAGAGAAGAGCCAAAACATTATTAATATGATAGAGAAAAATTAAATATGTCAACTTTTGTATACATGACTAGATGTGATGGATGTGGCCATTGCGTAGATATTTGCCCTTCTGATATTATGCATATTGATGAAACAATTAGACGTGCAAAAAACATTGAACCTAACTTCTGTTGGGAATGTTATTCTTGTGTAAAAGCATGTCCTAATCATGCAATTGATGTTCGTGGATACGCAGATTTTGCACCGATGGGACATAGTGTTAGAGTTAGAAGAGAGGAAGAAAAAGGAACAATATCTTGGAAAATTAAATTTAGAAATGGAACAGTTAAAGATTTTATTTCTCCAATAACTACTAAACCATGGGGAAAATTTATTCCTAAATTAGCTGATGGAGATAAACCAAACCAGGGAGAAATGAATTCTCAAATTTTATATTCAGAACCTCAAGGATTAAACACGAATGAAGAATTACCCAAAGTTGAGAAAAGTGTTTTTAAAAAAGGAGTTTACTATTAATGGCTAGAAAAACTATTTATGAAGAGTGTGATGTTCTAGTAGTTGGTGGAGGTATGGCTGGTACCGGCGCCGCATTTGAAGCCAGACATTGGGGAAGAGATTTAAAAATAATTTGTGTAGAAAAAGCAAACATAGATAGAAGCGGAGCTGTTGCGCAGGGCCTATATGCAATCAATTGTTATATGGGTATGCAATGGGGTGAGAATATGCCAGAGGATCATGTTCGTTATGCAAGAAATGACTTAATGGGTCTTGTTAGAGAGGATCTAGGTTATGATATGGCAAGGCATGTAGATTCAACAGTGCATATGTTTGACGAATGGGGTCTGCCAATGATGAAAAACAAAGAAGGTAGATATCAAAGAGAAGGTAAGTGGCAAATAATGATACATGGCGAAAGCTATAAACCAATTGTTGCAGAAGCTGCAAAAAAATCAGCAGATAAAATTTACAATAGAATAATGATTACTCATCTTTTAAAAGATGAAAGTAAGCAAAATAGAATAGGTGGAGCAGTAGGTTTTAACATGAGGACTGGAGATTATTATGTTTTTAAGTCTAAAACTGTAATAGTAGCAGCTGGTGGAGCTTCACATATTTTTAAACCGAGAGCAGTAGGAGAAGGAATGGGAAGAACTTGGTATGCTCCATGGAGCAATGGTTCAGCTTACGCACTTCCTATAGCTGTTGGAGCTAAAATGACACAAATGGAAAATAGAATTGTTTTATGTAGATTTAAAGATGGTTATGGACCTGTAGGAGCATATTTTTTACATTTAAAAACTTACACTCAAAATGCAAATGGTGAAAATTATGAGAAGAAATGGTATGAAAAAACTAAAGAGCTAGTTGGAGAATATATAGATCATCACCCAACTCCAACTTGTTTACGTAACCATGCTTTTATACAGGAAGTTATGGCAGGTGGTGGACCAATTCATATGGTTACAAAAGAAGCCTTTCAAGACCCACATTTAGAAACCATCGGATGGGAAAATTTTCTAGGCATGACTGTTGGTCAAGCTGTTGTTTGGGCATCACAAAATATTGATCCAAAATATACAAATCCAGAACTAACTACATCTGAACCATATGTAATGGGTTCCCATGCAACTTGTTCAGGAGCATGGGTAAGTGGCCCAGAAGATATAGCTCCTGATGATTATTTTTGGGGTTATAATAGAATGATGTCAGTGGAAGGCTTGTTTGGAGCAGGAGATACTGTTGGAGGAAGTGCTCATAAATTTTCATCAGGTTCTTTTACCGAAGGAAGATTGGCCGCTAAAGCTGCAGTTAAATATATCCAAGACAAAAAAGCTAACGGTATTCAAGTTTCAGAAAGACAATATCAAAATTTAAAAGAAGTCATTTATAAACCTATGGAAAACTATACAGTTGGTAGAAATGAAATTACTGGAGGAACTGTTTCTCCAAGTTACATTTCTCCAATTCAAGGTCTTCAGAGATTACAGAAAATAATGGATGAGTATGTAGGAGGTATAACTTATAATTATATGACTAATGAAAATACTCTAAAAAAAAGGACTAGAGTTGCTAGAATGGTTGCAAGAAGATCTTGAAAATTTAGGCGCTGAAGACTATCACCAATTAATGAGAGCTTGGGAATTAAAACATAGAACTCTTACATCCCAGTGCGTAACCGAACATACTCTTTTTAGACAAGAAACACGTTGGCCAGGATATTACTATAGAGGAGATTATATGAAGTTAGATGATGAAAACTGGCATTGTTTAACTGTTTCAAGCAGAGACACTGAGACTGGTAAATTCTTAATGGAAAAAAAACCAGTTTATCATATAGTTGATGATAAAGAGAAGAAACAAGCTTCTTAAAATAATTTTTTAAAATATAATGAGTTTTTTAGATAAATCCGATGAGGAAATTATTAAAATAGCCGATCCAATTTGGCAAAATTTATTAAGGTCTTCTAATATTAAAGATTATGGCAGTTTTACAAAAGATCTTTCATCTCAGATGCTTTATGGAGCAAATGAAGTTGAACTTGGAAAACAATGGTCTAGCAATGAACTAATATCTACCCTTTCAGATGATAGTAAAGCATTTGGATGTCTTAGGAGAGGTTTATATGTTACAGTACTATATAAACAAAAAAGTACAAAAATTCCTGGAGAATTTTTAGGCAGACTTGTATTAGGTGAAGAAGGAGATCAGGTTAAAGTTTTTGGAGCTACTATATTTTAACTTTTTATGAAAAAAGCTTTATTTATTTTGTTTTTTTTAATTAATTCAAGTCAAGTTTTTTCAAATGATAAAATGGATCTTGGTCTAGATGTATATAAAAATAAAGCTCAATGTGGCACCTGCCATACTTTGCAAGCTGCCAGTTCACAGGGACAGATTGGGCCAAATTTGGACCAACTGGCACCTATCATGTCTCAAGTTATGAACTCAGTTAAAAATGGTATAGGCGTCATGCCTAGATTTGAAGGAATTCTTACAGAGGAAGAAATTAACGCAGTTTCATATTTTGTATCTGAAACTGCTGGAAAATAATTTTTAAGCGCTTCTAAATAATTTTGTCATAATAAATTCTTTATGACCCAAAACTTCAGCACAAGTCAATCTACCACTGGCTGCTTTAATAGTAGTTTTAATTAATTCATCACCAGCTTGATCCATGTTCATTTCTCGTTTTAAAATTTTAGAAACATCTAAATCAATATGTTCTTTCATGTTTTTAGCTGTACTTGGATTACCGGTTAATTTGACAACAGGTTCTATTGCATTACCAATAATATTACCTTGCCCAGTTGGAAATAAATGAATATTAAACCCAGCTGCCGCTTGTAAAGTTAGACATTCACCAGCGGCAGATGAAGTATCCATAAAATATAATCCTGGACCTTTTTTTGGCTCCTCTGCTGGTGTTAATACATCAATAAATTTTCTTGATCCAATTTTCTGAAAATTACCGAATGCTTTTTCTTCGATTGTTGTTAGACCACCTGCAATATTACCGGCTGTTGGCTGGCTTTCTGAAAGGTCGTTAGTTGCTTCTTTAAGTATAAAATCATTATAATCACTCCATGTTTTCATAAATTTTTTTGAAGCTTCTGATGTTTTTCCTCTCAAAGCACAAACCTTTTCGGCTCCTGTAAGTTCTGATGTTTCGCCAAAACATAAATGTACTCCCAAAGGTTCTAATTTATCCATTAAATTTCCTACAGCAGGATTTGCTGCCATACCAGATGTTGTATCCGATTCTCCACATTTAACTGAAATCCATAAATCACTTATAGGACATTCTTCTCTTTGTTTTTCCGAAGCCCACTGTGAAAATTCTTGTGCTTTTTGGGATGCTTTCATTATAGTTTTAATATCACCCGAACCCTCTATACTAAAACCTTCTACAGGTTTTCCAGTAGTCGTAATTGCATCAACAATTTTTTTTGTCCACTTAGGTTCAATTCCAATAACAATACAAGCTGCTACATTTGGATTCTTTCCAGTACCAATCATCGTATCAAAAAACAATTCTAAGTCAGCACCAAACTGAAGCCTCCCATACGCATGAGGAATAGCAAAGGTACCTTTTATATTATTTGCAACAGCTTCTGCACACGCATTAGAAATATCGTCCACAGGAAGAATTACCACATGATTTCTTGTACCGACTCTACCATTTTCTCTTTTATAACCTAAAAAACTTTTTGGAATTTCCATTTTACCACTTTTTAGTTTTTACATTGTGAACATGAACATGTTCACCTTTTTTAATTGATTTAACTACTTTCCCTATATCATGACCGTATTTTATAATCGTATCTCCTTCATTAAAATCAACCATTGCTATTTTGTGACCTAAAGGTATATCGCTAATTGATTGAATTTTTGTTGATGAGTCATCTTCCATGATCCAGCATTCACAATCTTGTGCTTTATTTACTTTTTCTATTACAACAACTCCTACGTTGTCTTTTTTATCGTGTATAATTACATCTGTATTGGCCATTGTGGCAAAATTTCCTTGTAGAAAATAGTACTAAATCTATATATTAATTCTCCGATTGCAAATAAATTTTTTTTTAATAGGTTTTATTGTTTATGACAAAAATGACAACAGAAGAAGCTTTTATAAAAGTTCTTCAAAAACATGGCATTGAAAATGCTTTTGGAATTATTGGATCTGCATTCATGCCAATTTCAGATCTCTTTCCAACCGCAGGTATTACATTTTGGGATGTTGCTCATGAAACAAATGGTGGATTGATTGCTGATGGCTATACCAGAGCAACTGGAAAAATGTCTATGGTAATTGCACAAAATGGACCAGGAATAACTGGTTTGGTTACTCCAATCAAAACCGCATATTGGAATCACACACCTTTATTATTAGTAACTCCTCAAGCAGCTAATAAAACAATGGGCCAAGGAGGTTTCCAGGAAGTTGAACAAATGAATTTGTTTAAAGATATGGTTTGTTATCAAGAAGAGGTAAGAGACCCATCAAGGATGGCGGAAGTATTAAACCGAGTTATCGAAAAGGCATTTAGAGGATCAGCTCCCGCACAAATAAATATTCCAAGGGACTATTGGACAAAGGTAGTAGATATTGAGATTCCTCCAATAGTTAGATTTGAAAAACAAGGTGGTGGAGAAGAAGCAATCAATAGAGCTGCAAAATTATTATCAGAGGCTAAATTTCCGGTAATTTTATCAGGAGCTGGAGTTGTTATAGGTAATGCAATTGAAGAATGTAAAAAATTAGCAGAAAAATTAGATGCACCAGTATGCAATGGTTATCAACATAACGATAGCTTTCCCGGTAGCCATCCTTTAGCTGTAGGTCCATTAGGATACAATGGTTCTAAAGCTGCTATGGAAATAATTTCAAAAGCAGATGTTGTTTTAGCTTTAGGAACTAGATTAAATCCTTTTTCAACATTACCATGTTATGGAATTGAATATTGGCCAAACAATGCAAAAGTAATTCAAGTTGATATGAATGCGGATAGAATTGGCTTAACAAAGAAAGTAACAGTAGGAATATGTGGAGATGCCAAAATGGTTTCACAACAGATATTTGGAAAACTTTCTTCTAATGCTGGAGATAATGGAAGAGAAGATAGAAAAAATTTAATACATAAAACAAAATCTGCTTGGCTTCAAACACTAACAGGTTTAGATCATGAGGAAGATGATCCAGGTACAGTTTGGAATAAAGAAGCTAGAGAAAGAGATAAAGATAGAATGTCGCCAAGACAAGCTTGGAGAGCTATTCAAGTTGCTATGCCAGATGATGTAATTATATCAAGTGATATAGGAAATAATTGTGCAATTGGTAATGCTTATCCTACTTTTGAAAAGGGAAGAAAATATTTATCTCCAGGATTATTCGGTCCTTGCGGCTATGGATTTCCTTCCATTCTTGGAGCAAAAATCGGCTGTCCAAACACACCAGTAATTGGTTTTGCTGGAGATGGAGCATTTGGAATAAGTATGAATGAGATGAGTTCTTGTGCTAGAGAAGAATGGCCAGGAATTACAATGGTTATATTTAGAAATTATCAGTGGGGAGCTGAAAAAAGAAACTCTATACTTTGGTATGAAGATAATTTTGTGGGCACAGAACTTGATCCAGAACTCAGTTATTCTAAAGTTGCTACTGCATGTGGATTAAAAGGAGTAACAGTTAAAACAATGGAAGAAACAACTTCAGCAATTAAACAGTCGTGCGAAGATCAAAAGAAAGGAATAACAACATTTATAGAGGTTATTTTAAATCAAGAATTAGGAGAACCTTTTAGAAGAGATGCAATGAAAAAACCTGTTAAAGTAGCGGGTATTAGTAAAGAGGATATGAAACCTCAAAAATCATTAGTAAACTAATTATAATTTAAAAAATCAGGTAAAAACTAATATAGTTCGATGACTGTTATTAATGATAATGGATGCGGTTGGTTAAATCAATTACCTAAAAGAACAAATATTAAATCTTTAAAAAAGGATATAATATGTGATTATTTAATTGTTGGAGCTGGTTACACCGGATTATCTGCAGCTAGAACTTTATCAGAAATTCATAAAAATAAAAAAATAGTTATAGTTGATGCTCAAATAGCAGGAGAAGGCGGAAGCAGTAGAAACTCTGGTTACTTAGTGGATACTACTTTAAACGATGGTTTTACATCAAATAAAGATTTAAAAAATTACAATAAAAAAGTTAAAATTTACGAAGAAGGCATTAAAACCGTTAAGAAATTTGTTAAAGAATATCAAGTTGACTGTGATTGGAACAATTCTGGAAAATATTTTGCATCTTCAAGAATTGAAGATGAGAAAAAAGCTAAATTATTTAGCACACTTTTATCTCAATTAAACTTTAAAAATAAAATTGTTTATGAAGATGAATTAAAAAATAAACTTGGAACAAAATTTTATAAAATATCTATTTATACCGAAGGAGGAATTCTTTTAAACCCCGCAAAATTAGTGAGAGCAATGATTGATACTTTGCCAAAAAATATTGATCTTTTTGAAAATTCTCCATTAATAAAATGGAAAAAATTAAATCAAAAAATATATTGTGAATTTGAAGAATCTAATATTACCACTGATAAAATTATATTTTGTACAAATGGTTTTTTGAGTTCGAATAATATTAAACATAGATATAGTTTTCCTATTACTTTGACAGCTAGTATGACCAGAGCTTTAAGTGATAGCGAATACGAGTTCCTTGGTAGTCCAAAAGAATGGGGCGTATTACCTATTAGACCTATGGGTGCAACAATAAGATTTACAAAAGATAGGAAAATATTAATTAGAAATACTGCTGAAATTACTAATCCTAAATTTATGAGTAAATCAAAATTACTTTCAAGAGTTAAATTTCATGAAATGGGTTTATACAAAAGGTTTCCTTCTCTTCCAAAAGGTATAATTGAGTCAAGTTGGTCAGGAATAGTTTGTAGAAGTGGAAATGGTTCACAAATTTTTGAAAAAATCGATAACAATGTTTATGCCGCAGGATGTTATAATGGTTCTGGAATTGGTGTTGGATCATTATTTGGAGAACAAATAGCTTTGATGGCTTCAGATCAAAATTCAAGAGAAATTGCAATTATCCAAGAAAGAATAAAACCAAATTGGCTTCCACCTCAGCCTTTTTTAAATTTTGGAATTAATTTAAGATTATTATATGAAAGAATGAAAGCTAGAAGTGAAATCTAAAGTATTAATTATTTTAATACAGACATCGGATCAAGTCTTGTTTGAAACCAATTTATCCTAAAATCTAAATGTGGACCAGTTGATCTTCCAGTAGAACCTACAGTTCCAATTATGTCGCCTTGTTTAATTTCATCACCAACTTTAACCATAATTTTTTCTAGATGAGAATATATTGTTGAAATACCGTGGCCATGATCCATTATAATAGTTCCCCCAGTATAATAAAGATCATTTTCTGCCATTGTTACTAATCCAGATCCAGATGATTTAATTTTAGTTCCTTTTTTAGCAGCAATATCAATTCCATAATGCGGCCACCTAGGTTTTCCATTAAGTATTCTTTGACTTCCATAAACTCCTGTAATTATACCGTTTACTGGCATTATGAATTTATTTTTAAAAAAAACTAAACTTGAATTAATTCCTCTTGCTTCTCCAATTTTATTATTTTCTTTCTTAATTCTTTCATAAACTTCCTTTGGTGGAGTTACCTTATTTTCTGCAAGACCATCTATTCTTTGAATTTTGTATTTTCTTTTAAAAACTTTTTTTATAATTTTTTCTTTTTTTCCACTATTAATTTTGGTTATTAAAAAATCAAATTTTCTATCACGGTCAATACCAAATACAAAATAGCCATTTTTTGAAACTCTAACTTTTTTTTTATCTATGATTATTTTTGAATTTGGTTCAGTTTTTCCAATAATAAAATGTCCTTGAATAAATTTTCCATTAAATTCGATCGCTATAGATTTAGTAGAAAATAAAATTGCTACTAAAAGCAATAATTTATTCATTACTTTGCAGTCCATCCTCCATCTATAATTATAGATGTTCCAGTAATCATAGCAGCTGCGTCTGATGCTAAAAAACAAACTGCAGTAGCCACATCACTTTCAGTTGCAGGTCTACCCATTGGTATATTTCCTAAAGCTAGTTTTTTAAATTTTTTATTTTTAAAAAATTTTTTTACCATAGGAGTTTCAACAAAAGTTGGTGCAACTGTGTTTACTCTAATATTTTTACTAGCTAGCTCTACACCCATTCCTTTAGTTAATCCCTCAATACCAAACTTTGTCATATTATAAATATTTCTACCCGACATTCCAACATGTCCAAGTTGTGAAGACATATTTATTATTGACCCTGGCCTTTTTTTATTTTTACTCATTTTTTTTACAACTATCTGAGCTACATTAAATGCTGCTTTTAAATTTAAATCTATTAAATGGTTTAAGCTAGATTGTTTGATTTTTTCAAAAGGTTCTGGGATGTTTGTGCCTGCATTATTTACTAAAATGTCAACAATTTTAATTTTTTTTAATTTAAATTTTAAATCGTGGTAGTTCATTATATCACAATTTACTTTTATAACTTTTCCTTTTATTTTTTTTATTTTTTTCTCTAAATTGTTTAAATCTGATTGAGTTCTACTTATCGCAATTATTTTAGCTCCAGCTTCTGCAAGTGCAATTGAACAAGCTTTACCCAAACCTTTTCCAGCACCAGTTACAAGGGCATATTTATTTTTAAGATTTATTTTTTTTAAATACATATTATATGAATAACTTTATATCAGTATAAATCAAATCAATAGCTACTGTTAATATTGCAATTAAACCAAGCCATCCAATCCATTTATATTTTTTTATCCAATTTGATATTAAAGTTGCAGCAGTTGCCATTAAAGCTATAGAAAGAATTAGTCCAAAAATTAATAAGAAATAATGATCTTTTGCAGCACCAGCTACACCCAAAACGTTATCTAGGCTCATAGTTATGTCTGCTAATATAACTGTTGATATTGCTTTTAAAAAACTAGAATTATCGACTTGTATATCTTTCTTTTCTTCGGAAGTATTTTTTACTACATCAACATACAATCTGTAACATATATATAATAATAAAATTCCACCAATTAATCTTAAACCATTAATTTGAAGCAAATATGCTGTAATTAAAGTGAAAACTATCCTTAAAATAATAGCAGCCGATATTCCCCAAAAAATTATTTTTTTTCTTTGCTCTAGTGGGAATTGTGAAGCTACCATTCCAATTATAATTGCATTATCTCCAGCTAAGACTAAGTCAATTAAAACTATTTGAAAGAAAATTATTATTTGTTCAGTCATGACCTACTATCCTCTATTATCATGTCTGCTGCTTTTTCTGCAATCATAATAGTAGGAGCGTTTGTATTTCCTGAAGTTATATGTGGCATAACAGAAGCGTCAACTATTCTTAAATTTCCTAACCCATGTGCAATCAATCTATCATTAACAACTGCATTTTCATCATTTCCCATTCTACATGTGCTTACGGGATGAAATATTGTGTTAGCATATTTACCGGCTTCAGTAGCTAAAGTTTCATTATCAGTAATATTAATACCTGGCCTTAATTCTTCTGGTTCATATTCTTTATAAGCTTTTGAATTCATAACAATGTTACGAACAATTTTTAAAGATTTTCCAGCTATTTCTCTATCCTCAGGAGTAGATAAATAATTCATTTTTATTTTAGGAGGAATTCTTGTGTCAGATGAATTTAATTCTATCGAACCTCTACTTGTTGGTCTAATATTAGTTATCGTTGGAGTAAAAGCAGGAAATCTATGAAGAGATGATTTTCCTAATAAATCAGTACTAGCTGGTGATACATGAAACTGTAAATTTGGAGTTTCTAAGCTAGGTTCACTTTTAATAAAACCACAAACATAACTAGCCCCTACGCTAAGAGGTCCTTTTCTAAAAAAAAAGAATTTTAAACCGGTTATAATTTTTTTAGTCATGCTATAATAAATATCATTCAACGTTTCTAAATTTTTTATTTTATATACAGGCCTAAGCATTAAATGATCTGTAAGATTTTTACCGACATTAGAATGATCTTTAATAACTTCTACATTATTTTTTTTTAATAGATCGCCAGGTCCTATACCTGAAGCTTGCAAAATATGAGGTGAGCCAATTGTTCCCGCACTTAATATTATTTCTTTATTAGATTTAACAGATACTAAATTATTATTAACATAGTAATTTACTTTTATTGCTTTTTTATTTTCAAATTCAATATTTTTTATATGGGCTTTAGTAATAATTTTTAAATTTTTTCTTTTTTTTACAGGATTTAAATATCCAACTGCTGTACTACATCTAAATCCATTTTTTACTGTGAAAGGAAAATATCCCATTCCTTCATTATTACCAGTATTGAAATCATCAGTTTTTTTATAACCAAATTCTTCAGCTGCTTCTAAAAATAAATCTAAGACCTTAAAAGTTGCTCTTATTTTTTCTACTTTTATTGGACCCCCTGAACCATGAAATTCATTTTCACCAAATTGAAAATCCTCCGATTTTTTAAAATAAGGCAAAACATCTTCCCAAGACCAACCCACATTA
Organism: uncultured Pelagibacteraceae bacterium; assembly: GCA_902568975.1. Lineage (GTDB taxonomy): Bacteria > Pseudomonadota > Alphaproteobacteria > Pelagibacterales > Pelagibacteraceae > Pelagibacter. The sequence goes on along the minus strand of CACFSO010000002.1, from coordinate 104,366 downwards.
CCGAGTTGTCTCCAATAATTATAATCATTTGATTGTCCTCTAATATAAAGCATTCCATTTATTGAAGAACTCCCACCTAGTGTTTTTCCTCTTGGGTAAACCATTTCTCTATTATTACAGTTAGGTTCTTTTTCTGTATTGAAACACCAATCTGTATTAGGATTGTGCATTGTTTTGAAATAACCTCCAGGAATATGTATCCAAGGATTTGTATCTTTTCCACCCGCCTCAAGCAGTAAAATTTTATTATTAGGATTAGCCGAAAGTCTATTTGCTAAAACACAACCAGCTGAACCTGCACCAATAATTATAAAATCAAAATTTTCCATTAGAACGATTATAATTTATTTAAATTATTAAGCTATTTAAAGGTTTTTTATTTAAAAATTAACCTAATTGTTGCTTGTAAATAAAACTTTTTTTTGGTTTGATACGTTTCGTTAAATTTAACAAACAAAGAGGGAAAATAATGAAAAAAATCATTTCAATGTTATTTGCTATTACTTTAGTTTTTGGTTTCATAACTAATGCTAATGCTAAAACATTAAAGTGCCAAACTGTTATTAGTGCAAAAGCTGATGAAGTTGTAATGTTAAAAGATTTTACGGATACAGTAACTGCATTAACAGGTGGTTCTTTAAAATTTGAAATCATGCCTGCAGGAACGGTAGTTGGTGTTAAAGAAACATTAGATGCTGTTGACAAAGGTTTGATTGATTGTGGTTTTGCTTGGACACACTATTGGTCAGGTGATCATCCAGCCGCAATGTTATTTGGTTCACCAGTTGCAGGAGCAGGAGTAGGAATTGACAATCTAGCGTTCTTATCTTGGTTCCAATACGCAGGTGGAAAAGAGTTGTACGAACAACTTTGGAAAGAAATGGGAAGAGATATAAAAGGATTTATGCTTCAACCTGTTGGTCCAGAAGCTTTAGGATGGTTTCCAAAACAAATCAAAAACATGGATGACTTCAGAACTTACAAGTTCAGAACTCCTCCAGGAATTCCTGGACAAACCTACAAAGATATTGGTATTGCATCAGTAGCTATGGGTGGTGGAGATATTCTTCCAGCACTTCAAGCAGGAACAATTGATGCTGCTGAATGGTGTTGTCCAAAACCAGATATGGTTTTTGGTTTCCAAAAAGTTTTAAAACATTACTACCTGCAAGGTTTACACCAAGTAGTAGTTAATGCTGACTTTTATATGACTGGAAAAACATACAACGGTTTAACTGCTCATGAGAAAAAATCTCTTGAAGTTGCAGCTAATGCATCTTTGGCAAAATCATTAAGCTATAGAATATATGAAAATGGAAAAGCTCTAAGAGAGTTAACTACTAAACACGGTGTTATTTTAGAAGATACTCCTTCAGATTATTTCACAGAATATATGGCAGCAGCTAAAGCAACTTTAGATAAAAATGCAGCTAAAAATGCGTTTTTCAAAAAAGTATGGGACTCACAAAAAGCTTTTGCTGATGTAGCTGTTCCATTCTGGAGTGGAGCTCAAATGTCAAACGCTAAGCTAGGAATGGCTCACGCAGCGACATTGAAGTAAAAATAGTTTTAGTTAAACTATAATGAAGTTTAAATAAAGCGGACTTAACAGTCCGCTTTATTTTTTTAGAGATTTATGAAAAAAAAATCTAAAAGATTAGACATTTCAGATGAAATGATCGCAGAAAGAAGAGGCGATAAATTTATAATGCCTAAAGATATGCCTAAATGGATGGCATTTTTAATCACAAGAATTGACTTATTCAGTAAGTGGACCGGTAATATTGTTTGCTGGATAACCATGCCTTTAATTCTTGCAATGACGTACGAAGTCTTTGCTAGAAAATTATTTTTAGCCCCAACTATATGGGCATATGATATTAGTCGTTTTTTATATGGAGCATTATTTATGCTTGGCGCTGGTTATGCATTATCAAAAGGAATTCACATAAGAGCAGATTTTTTATATAGAAATTTTAAAGTAAAAACTCAAGGAGCTATAGATTTTATACTTTATATTTTATTTTATTTTCCGGGACTATTAGTTTTTCTTTATATGACTACAGGTTTTCTCCAGGAGTCAATTATGAGAGGAGAAAGAGGAATGGATACTACATGGATGCCATATATGTGGCCAATAAAATCATGTTTATGGTTTGGAATAATTTTTTTACTTATACAAGGAATTTCAGAATTATTTAAAAGTTATTATGCAGCTACAAAAGGAAGGTGGCCAGGTAAAGAATGATATCAGAATTAATAGATCCAGCTATTTTAGGTTTTATTTTAATAGGAGTTATGCTGTTTTCTATATTTATTGGTTTTCCAATATCTTTTACATTAATTTTTCTTGGATTTGTTTTTGGTTACTTAGGTTTTGGAAAACTTGTTTTTTATTTAATGACCTTACAATTTTCAATGGTCATGACCGAACAAACACTTGCCGCCGTACCATTATTCGTATTTATGGGAATTATGATGGAACAAGCTGGATTAATGGAAAGACTATTTTCTGCTTTTCAATTAATGTTAGCAAGGGTTAGAGGATCTCTTTACTACGCTGTTCTTTTTGTATCTGTAATTTTTGCAGCTGCTACGGGGATTGTTGGTGCCTCAGTAACTATTTTAGGTATCATGGCTGCTAAATCAATGAATAGATCAGGTTATAATGTTCAATTAGCAGCAGGAACTATAACAGCTGGTGGAACTTTAGGAATTTTAATTCCTCCAAGTATTATGTTGGTCGTTATGGGTCCAATAATGGAAATTCCAGTTATTGATTTATTTGCGGCAGCAATTTTTCCAGGAATACTTTTAGCATCTCTTTATGCAGCCTACACTACTATTAGATGTATGCTTAATCCTAAGTTAGGTCCTCCTTTACCAGAAGACATGAGAGCAAAAAGTATGAAAGTAGTTTGGATAGAATTCTTTTTAGGATTAGTTCCTCCTGCTGCTTTAGTATTTGCGGCACTTGGGAGTATATTATTAGGATTTGCTACACCTACAGAAGCTGCTGGATGTGGAGCAATGGGTGCTTTGTTATTATCTTTAGCTTATAAAAAATTAACATTCAAAAAATTACAAGATGCTTTAGTTAAAACTTTAGAAATTTCTGCTTTAATAATGGTTTTAGTGGCAGCTTCTAACTTCTTCGGAGCAGTTTTTGCAAGACTTGGCACGCCTATGCTTTTAACTGAATTTTTACTTTCATTAGAAATGAATAGATATTTAATTCTTGCAATTGTAATGGCTGTAATTTTTCTTTTAGGTTGGCCTTTAGAATGGGTACCAATTGTTATGATTATTGTTCCAATTATATTACCTTTAATTGAAGCATTAGGTTTTAATCTAACATGGTTTGCTATTCTAGTTGCTGTAAATTTACAAACCGCCTGGCTCTCCCCACCAGTTGCCTTATCAGCTTATTTTTTAAAGGGAGTTGTTCCCGAATGGGATTTAAAAGATATTTATATAGGAATGATGCAGTTTATGGTCTTACAAGTTATCGGACTTATAATAATAATAGTTTTTCCTAAAATTGTACTATGGTTACCAACTGTCTTATATGGACAGTAAATTATATTGGTTTAATATATAGATGTGATTCAAACAAAAGAAAATTTTGATCTTAAAAATTGGGAAATCGTATCAGTAAACCCTTCTGATAAGAATTGGACTTGGACAGATTTATTCTGCTTTTGGGGATGTAGCATTCAAAGTATTATTGGTTTTTCTTTAATAGCTTCAATTTATTTAATTTATGATTTAAATTTTTTAATAGTATTTATGGGATGTTTAATAGCATCATTTTTGGTTTATATATTTACTAATTTAATAGGAAAGCCTTCTCAAAATCATGGATTACCTTTTCCGGTAATTCTTAGATTATCAATGGGAATCAACGGCGCAAGATATGTAGCTATGCTAAGAGGTTTGATTGGAATATTTATGTTTGGTGTACAAACATTTTTTATATCAAAATCAATTGGTTTTTTATTAAGAATATTAATTTTTGAAATAGACAAAACGATATTAGAAAAAGATATTTTTTTGTTTTTTTATATGGGTATGGATTTAATCGATGGAGCTTCTTTTCTTCTAACTATATTACTGCAGTATTTTCTATTTAGCAAAGGTCAATCAATAATTAGATCATTTATTAATTTTTCAGCTATGTTTGTATATTTTGGATTGATATTATTTTTTATAATTATTATTTCTGAGAATTATAATGAAGTATTAAATTCTTTTAGATTATCTGTAAATATTGAAAATGCTTTCGCAAAAAGCAATATTAACCCACTTATAACAGTTGTTGGAACAATGTTTGCATATTTTTCAATAGTAATTGTAAATTTTGGAGATTTTTCTAGATATGTTAAAAATGAAAAAGAATTAAATCTAGGTAACTTAAGTTTAATATTAAATTTAATTATATTTTCTTTACTTTCAATACTAATAGTTATCGGTGCGGATATTGTTTTAACAAAAAATATGATTCAAGTAGAAAAATTATTAACTAATCCAACAGATATCATAGGAAAAATTGATAATAATTTTCTAACAGTAATAGTCTTGTTTTTTATTTTATTTGCTTCAGCTTCTACAAATTTAATTGCTAATTATGTACCTTCACAAAATTCATTGATAAATTTTTTTCCTAAAGGTTTGAACTTAAATTCATCTGGCTTTATCATTATTTTTTTAGGATTTTTTATAGGTATTTTTTGGTTACCAGTGTTAAGTCAAGTTGGGATAATGTCTTTTGTAGACACAATAGGTGCATTTTTTGGACCAATATTTGGAATAATAATTGCAGATTATTATTTAATTAAAAAAAGCAAAATTTCTAATAGTGATATTTTTTCATCAACCACAGGAAGTTCATATTTCTATTCAAACGGATGGCAAATCAAAGCAATTTATTCACTATTTATAGGTTTTGTTTTTTCCGCAGCAACAATATGGAATGTAAATTTGTCTTTTTTAAATTCTTTTTCATGGTTAATTGGTGCCTTAGTATCCTGGATTACATATTATCTTCTAGCGAGCGATTAAATGAAGGCTTTAGTTTATACTGGTACAGAAAAGCTAGAATATAAAAATTTTGAAAATCCTAATCTTAAAAATAAAGAAAGCATTATAAAAGTATCCGCATCAGGAATATGTGGATCTGATATGCATGCTTATCATGGAAAAGATGAAAGAAGAGTTCCTCCACTAATTTTAGGTCATGAAATTAGTGGTGTAATACAAGAGGGAAAAGATAAGGGAAAAAAGGTTGTATTAAACCCCTTAATTACATGTGGAAATTGTGAATATTGTGATTCTAAAAGAGAACATCTCTGTCCAAAGAGAGTTCTTTTAGGAATGAACAGACCAATAGAAAGACAAGGTGGATTTGCAGAGTTAGTTTTAGTTCCAGATAAAAATATATACGAACTTCCAAAAAATTTAGATATGAAGAAAGCACCAATTGCAGAACCTACCGCCGTAGCATTACATGCTGTAGAATTGGCAGAAAAAAATATAAATAAGTCTTTTGAAAAATGCAAAGCTTTAGTTATAGGAGGGGGAGCAATTGGATTACTTTCCGCTTTAATACTTGAAAAAATTAAGAAAAGTAGAGAAATTTATTTATCTGAACCAAATGAAAAAAGGTTAAAAGTTTGCTCTGATAATTTGAATTCAAATTCTGTTAAACCCGATAGTCCTTTATTAAAAGAAAACTTTTTTGATATTGTGATTGACTCCGTTGGTCTAGAGGCCACAAGACAAGCGGCGATAAAATATACAAAGCCCGGCGGTGTAATTGTCCACATAGGTTTAACACAGCCATCGGGTGTTTTTGATTTTAGAAAGGCTACTCTTCAAGAAGTCACTTTTATTGGCACATATTGTTATACAAATAAAGATTTTGAAAATACCTTAGAAATACTATCTAAAAAACAAATAGGTGACTTAAATTGGATAGAATTTAGAGATTTAAACAAAGGGGCTGAAGCATTCAGGCAAATTCATGATGGAACCTGTTCAGCTCCAAAAATAGTTTTGATACCTTAATTAATAGGTTTTTTTATAGGCAAAACTGAGTTTTTTATATTTAAAAGCTTCATTTCATTACCAACTACTGGAGCTAAAAAAATTATTGACCAATATAAGAGTAATAAAAAAATAGTTATAGACTTCATAATTAAATTAGTAATGATAAATAATGAATTTAGATTGTTAAAATAGTGACTAAATTTTGTTATTTAAAATATTTATTGAAAAGTTTTAAACTTTGTCTATACGGTGAGTGATGTTAAAGATCTTTTTTAAATTTATAGTTATATTTTTTTTGGGAACAAACTTAGTCTTTTCCGAAAAAATAGATGTTTTTGAGTTTACCGAAAGTGGACTAAAGGACCTTAAAGTAAGAAAAGTTAAGAAATTAACAAGTTATTCATTAGGCAGTAATGAAAACGGAAATTTTTTAAGAGCTGAAGCTGAAGGTGTTGGCTCGGGACTAGGAAAAGAAATAGAAGTAGATTTAAACAAAACTCCATTTATTAACATTACATGGAAGGTTGAAAAGGACCTAAAAGGAATAGATGAAAAAGGAAAAAAAGGCCATGATTTTGCTGCCAGAGTCTTTGTCGTAAAGAAAACAGGTTATACAGCACTTTCAAACAAAGCAATTAATTATGTGTTTTCTAGTAATTTTTCAGTTAATGACAATTGGAGAAGTCCTTATACTAAAAGTTCAATTGATTATGTTCTATCTTCTACAAAAAGTAATTTTAATGAATGGGTCTCAGTCAAAGCTAATGTTAAAGATCACTTTAAACGACTTCATCAACTAGATGTAGAGAAAATTAGTGGCATAGCATTAATGACAGACACGGATCAATCTGGAATAAAAGCAGTTTCATATTATCAAAATATTTATTTTTCTTCAAAGTAGCTAAAATTTTAAATAATTTTTAAATATTCGTTTATTATATTTTCCCATTCGAACTTTTTTACATATTCTTTTGCATTTTTTCCAAGCTTGTTAAATGAATTATTTTTTAAAATTAAATCTAGACTTGAATAAATTTCTTCTAATTTATTTCCATCACAGATAAATCCAGTTTTATTGTTAATAATAGCATCTGAAGCACCTCCATCTTTGCCACCAATCGATGGTAAACTGTATTGTGCAGCCTCAATGTATCCTATGCCAAATCCTTCAACCGATTTTTTATAAATTATTGAAGGCATAACAAATACATGAGACTTAGCCATTATTGCATTTTTTAAATCTTGAGAAATATTTTTAAAAAATAAAACTTGCTCATTTAAATCTAATTCTTTAACTAATTTTTTTATATTTTCTTCTTCATCACCATATCCTACACATATATAGATAATATTTGGATAAATTTGTTTTAAATTTTTTAAAGACATAATTACTTTTTCATGATTTTTTCTTTTATCAAATCTAGATATGGTAATTAATCTTGGATGTTTATTTTTAAGAAAATTTTCAGCTTCGAGTAAGCTTTTTGTATTTAATTTTTTTATACGATCGATTCCTGGATTGATTACAATTATTTTTTCAGGTTTAACTCCAATTTCTATAGCTAGATTTTTAGTATAATTCGAATTTGCAACTACATGATCTACGTTATTCAAGACATTAATAGATCTTAAATTTAATCTTGAATTTTTTTTATGATTTATTTCTTTTGAATGAATTAAACAAATTTTTTTTTTTTTCGATTTAATTAATTCTAAACTTTTCCAATGATCACCTATAATACATTCAATTTTATGATTTTTTTTTAAATAATCATTTATTAAATACGATTTTCTATATTTTCGGATGAATTTTACTCCACCCACTCTTTCTATAGAAAAAGATACCTTTTTATCAAAACTTTCATGTCCTTCATGAAGATTAGCAAATACTTTTATCAATTTGTATTTTGATAAATACCTTGTTAGGCCCCACATTAAACTTTGCATGCCTCCTACTTCTGGAGGATAAGATCTCGTTATTACTAAATGCATTAAATTTAATTAAACCACTTTATATTGCAGCCCATACTTGGTATTTGATTTTTTGGACCATTTCCGGATTCAGCAATTTGTCTCATTGCTATAAATAAATCGCTATCACCGCTGGTTACAGGTTTTAAATCCTTTAATTCTCTAATTCTTCCTCTGTATTGTAGTTCTAAATTTTTATTATAACCAAAAAAATCTGGAGTACATACTGCCCCATATTCTTTAGCCACTTTTTGTGTTTCGTCATAAAGATAAGGGAAAGCAAATTTATGATTTTTTGAAAAAATAGCCATATTTTCAAAAGAGTCTTCTGGATAGTTTTTTACATCATTAGAACAAATAGCCACTGAATTTATTCCATTATGTTTTAATTTATCACAATCTTGAACAATATCTTTAATTACCGCTTTTACATAAGGGCAATGATTACATATAAACATTATTAAAGTTCCATTTTCACCCTTTATATCTTCTAGCGAAATAACTTTACCATCTGTTGATCTTAACTTAAAATTTTCAGCTTTTTTTCCAAAATCACATATTGGAGTTTTTGTAAGAGCCATGTTAAGTATTATATAAAGTATGTTGTACGATTTGGAAAATAAAAAACCAAAAAATTTAGGCGAAAATTGGGTCGCACCTAATGCTGTTGTAATAGGAGATGTAACATTAGAAAAAAATACAAGTGTTTGGTTTAATGCAACCCTAAGAGGAGACATTGAAAATATTCATATAGGCGAAGGTTCGAATGTTCAAGATGGCAGTGTATTACATACCGATCCTGGGTATCCTTTAAAAGTTGGAAAGAATGTAACTATTGGGCATCTTGTTATGCTTCACGGATGCACTATTGGAGATAACAGCTTAATAGGAATAGGTGCAGTCATTCTTAACAATGTAAAAATTGGAAAGAACTGTATCATTGGAGCAAAATCTTTAATTACTGAAAATAAAGAAATTCCAGATAACTCTCTAGTTGTAGGAGCTCCTGGAAAAGTTATTAGAAAGCTTACAAATGAAGAGATTCAAGCTGTTGAGAAAAATGCAATTCGTTATCAAGAAAACTGGAAGAAATACTCAAAATTTATAAAATAAAAAAATGAAAAAATAACCCTCAATTAAAAAGCAAATCATTAACCGAATAAATAATTAATCCTAAGATTATTACAAAAAATATTATAAAAGCAATTTGTTCAGGTAATTTCTTTTTAATTTTAGTTTTACCTTGCTTGTATTGTCTTATTTGGATTATGCCAAATCTCATAACAAACATTCCAAAAATTATGAGAGATAAATAAAAAATAAATTTTATCATACTTAAGGAACTAACCAGTTTTCTTTATTGTTTATTAAGTCAAATCTAGCTCTTCGATGACCTTTGGCAGCTAAGTAAAGCCATTCAATACTTTTTATTTTACATTGAATAACAGTAAAATTTTTATAACCTTCTTCACTTTGATCCATAGTAAATTCAAAATTATCAAATTCAGGTTTTAATCCAGATGTTGGAGCAGGGGATTCGGTACCAGGTCCATTATCAACTAAATAACATTTTCGACTTATGTGTCCTGTTTTTGACCAGGACTCTTTTGTTATTTCATTATTATGATTAATAGCACATTCAACTTTTAATCTTACTTGGATTTTTTCATCCTTATCATAAAATAGCATTGAAGCATTTTTATTATTTTTTAATTTAGGAATTTTATCTGATCTTATATCACTGTGAAATTGTAATATATTCTTTGTTTGATCAGATTTTCTTAAGACAACTATTCTTCCATCAAAGTCAGATTGATCTCCACAAATAAATACAGGAATTCTAAATTGAGAACCTCTATTAGTCACTGCATCATCTAGCATGGACCAAATTTTTTTTTTAATTTCCTTAAAATCTTCGTAGTATGCCGGTTGCATACGAAATTACTTTCTAAATCTCCTAATTAAACTTGAAGTATCCCATCTATTTCCACCCATATCTTGAACCTCGGCATAGTATTTATCTATTACTTCGGTTATAGGTAGAGGAGAATTGTTTTTTTTAGCTTCTTCAAGTGCAATTTTTAAATCTTTTCTCATCCAATCTACAGCAAAACCAAATTCAAATTTATCATCAATCATTGTTTTGTATCTATTTTCCATTTGCCAAGATTGAGCAGCACCTTTTGATATAACTTCAATTACATCTTCCATTTTAAGACCTGCATTCATTCCAAAATTAATAGCCTCAGATAGAGCTTGAACAAGTCCTCCAATACATATTTGATTAACCATTTTAGCTAATTGACCTGATCCAGATTTGCCAAGAAGCTTCATTTTTTTGCTGTAACAATCTATTTTATCTTTAGCTTTATCAAAATCTTTTTGATCACCACCTATCATTACTGTTAGAGCACCATTCTCAGCTCCAGCTTGACCACCTGATACAGGTGCATCTAAAAATCCAAAACCATTTTTTTTAGCATAATCATATATCTCTCTAGCAATTGTTGCCGAAGCAGTGGTGTTATCAATATAAACTGCCCCTTTTTTAATAGTTTTAAAAATTCCATTATCTCCAAAAGTTACTTCTCTAAGATCATTATCATTTCCAACACATGTAAATATATAGTCCGCGCCTTCGGTAGCTTTTGCGGGAGTATCAGCTTTAGAACCTTTATATTCTGAAATCCATTTTTCTGCTTTAGATACAGTTCTATTAAAAACAGTTACATTATGTCCTGCTTTTGATATATAACCAGCCATTGGATACCCCATTACACCAAGACCTATGAACGCAACATTACAACTCATATTAAAAAATGTTTAAAAGTTTAAGTTTAAAAATAATTTTATTTGGTTTTATATTTACATTTTTTTCTAGCTTTGGACAGAGTTTTTTTTTAGGACTTTTTAACTCTAGTATAAGAGGAGAGCTACAAATTAGTCATGGACAATTTGGCTCAATATATGCATCAGCAACATTATTAAGTAGCTTAATTTTAATTTGGATAGGTAAAAAAATAGATGATGTTAATGCTTTTAAATTTGCATTATTTGTAAGTGTATTGTTTGCTTTATCTTCATTTTTATTTTCAAAAGTTTCAACTGTAGTAATTTTATTCATTGGAATCTTTTTAATGAGACTTTCTGGTCAAGGTTTAATGACTCATACATCAAGTACAACGATTTCAAGATATTTTTTACAATCTAGGGGAAAGGCTTTAAGCATAAGTTGGTTAGGCTTATCAACTGCTGAATTTGTTATGCCTGTACTGATTATTTATTTGTTATCTTTAACAATCTGGCAGAATATTTGGTTATCAATTTCAATTGTAATTATAATATTTCTTCCGATAATTTCTTTTTTATTAATAAAAGATTTAAAATTAGAATCTAGAGAATTAAATGATAAATATAATTTAAAAGACGATAATATAAAGAATTGGAAAAGAATAGAAGTTCTTAAAGATTATAGATTTTATATAATTACTGCAAATATGCTAGCAATGCCATGGATAGCTACAGGAGTTTTTGTTTTTCAATCTTTTATACTTTCATCAAAAAATTGGGGACCATATGTAATAGCTCAATCTTTTATGTCTTATTCCATACTTTCAGTTTTAACATTGTTTGCTTCTGGGTTTTTGATTGATAAATTTACAAGTAGAAAATTATTAATATATATGAATATCCCGTTGTTACTTGCCGCACTTGTAATTATTTTTTTTGATAGTGCTATTTTTTCATTTGTTTTTTTAGGTTTAATTGGAATTTCAAATGGATTTGCAAATGTACTGGGATCATCAACTTGGGCTGAAATATATGGAGTAAAATTTATAGGATCAATAAAGGCGTTAACACATGCTTTAATGGTATTTGGAACTGCTTTTGGTACTGCTTTATTCGGCATTTTAATAGACAATGGTTTTAGCATTGAAGCAATTGCTATAGTTTCAAGTGTATATATTTCTTTAAGTATTATTTCGCTTTTTATTATTAGAAATAAATTAAACCCGATAAAATTATAAAAAAGTCTTGATTTTAATTAAAGAAAGTATAAACAGCAGCCATGGCAAGAGTTACAGTTGAAGATTGTATAGACAAGGTTGATAGTCCTTACGAGTTAGTTTTAGTTGCAAAAGAAAGAGCTGCACAGCTTAATTCAGGTTTAGAACCCTCAGTAGATAGAGACAATGATAAAAATACAGTTATAGCATTAAGAGAAATTGCTGATGAAAAAGTTAAAGTTTCTGATTTAACTGAAAGTGCAGTCTACAAACTTAGAAAACATGTAGAGCAGGTAGATGACACAATTGAAGACGACGAGTCTATTGGTGACGATTTTGAAAATTTATACAAAGGAGAAACTTCGAAAAGTGGAGTTCCTATATTACCTTCAAAAAGAGCAAGAAAAATACCTGAAAAAATACAAATAACAAAAGAAGATTTGGTCGAATTGGAAAATGAAATAAAAGATCCATTATCATCCGAGATTAACACTGAAAATACCGATTTAGAAGAAAATGAAAATGTTTCAATTGAAGATTTAAAAGAAGAAGAATCAAGCGAAACTCAAAAAGAAGATTCGTAAGCTTCAAATAAATAAAAAAATAATATAATAGTTAAGTAATGAACAGAAAAATTTCAGTTGCTCCTATGATGGATTGTACTGATAAACACGAAAGATACTTTTTAAGATTAATAAGTAAAAATGTACTTTTATACACAGAAATGATTGTTTCTGAAGCCATTGATAGAGGAGATAAAAAAAAATTATTATCGTTTAATGTAAAAGAAAAACCAGTGGCGCTTCAAATAGGTGGATCTTCTCCAAAATTACTATCAAATGCTTCCAAATTAGGTGAAGAATTTGGATATGATGAAATAAATTTAAATTTAGGTTGTCCAAGTAAAAAAGTTCAAAAAAATAGATTTGGTGCATGTTTATTAAAAGAACCAAAACTTGTTGCCGAATGTTTATCTGAGATGCAATCGAAAACAAAAATACCTGTGACTGTTAAAACTAGAATTGGATACGATGATATTGAAGACTATGATAACTTATCAAACTTAATTAGTCTTTTTAAAACTACAGGTGTAAAAACTTTTATTATTCATGCTAGAAAAGCTATGCTTGGTAAATTTACACCTAAACAAAACTTAAATATTCCTCCATTAAAATATGGAATGGTATATAAATTAAAAGAAGAATTTAAAGATCTAGAAATTATTATTAATGGCGGAATTACCACAATAGATGAAATCAAAAATCATTTAAACAAAGTGGATGGTGTTATGATTGGAAGATCCATTTATCATTCTCCATATATGTTAGCTGATATAGAAAATAATATTTTTAATAATACAAATGTTCCATCTAGAGAGGAAGTAATTAAAGAATTGGTTATTTATTTAAAAAAAGAAATTAAGAAAGGCACCAGAATGAACCAAATAATGAGACACACCTTAGGTTTGTTTCATGGACAAACCGGTTCAAGTTTTTGGAAAAGATATTTAAGTGAAAATATGTGCGTGAGAAATGCCGATGTCCAAAAAATTGATCATATCATGGATAAAGTAAAATTTGCTCCTCAAGCACATTCAGTAGGTTAAATTGATTAATACAGTTTTAACAAACGATTTTCTTTATTACATTTTATTAATGATAATCACAGCTTTTCCTGTGGGATTCTTTGCTGGATTATTTGGTATTGGTGGAGGACTTATAACTGTTCCATTTCTATTTTTTATTTTTGAAAGTGTTAATATAGATAGAGCTTATTTAATGCATCTATCTGTTGGAACTTCTTTTTCAATTATTATTCCTACTGCCATATCTTCAGTTTTAACTCATAACAAACATGATTCAGTAGATATAAAAATAATCAAAAATTATGGAATTTTTGTTATTATAGGAGTCTTATTTGGAACTATTTTTGCCTCTCTATTAGATACAAAATCGCTTTTGCTTTTTTTTACTATAATTGTTTATTTTCTTGGAAGCTATCTTCTAAATACAAATAGAGAAAAAAAATTAAAATCAAATTTCAAATTATTACCTAGAGTTATTTTTGGTTTTATTTCAGGTTTTATTTCTGCCCCCATGGGTATAGGTGGAGCAGTTATGAATGTACCAGTTTTAAGGTATTTTGGTTATCCAATAAATAAAGCAATTGGAAGTGCTGCAGCTATAGGTTTTATAATTGCTTGTTTTGGAGCTATAGGTTTCTTAACTTCCGGATCTCTTTTAAAAGCCAACTTACCTATGAGTCTAGGTTTTATAAATATACCTGCTTTCTTAATATTTATTCCTATAACTATGTTTATGGCAAGGATAGGAGCAAATACAGTACATAAGATTAATAAGTCAAAAGTACAGAATATGTTTGGTATTTTTTTATATATTGTTGGAACTATATTTTTATATAGATATTTAAGTTTTTAATTATATTTTTTGATCATATTTTCCAACTTTACCAGTTTCTTTTAATAACATATCTATAAAATAAAAAATCTCTTTTTTTCTATTATCTGAGGTAGGACTCTCAGTGACTACTACTAGAGAAGGTTTGTTGGATGATGCCCTTATTAATCCCCAAGAATCATCTTCTAAGCTAAATCTGATTCCATTCACAGTTAATATATCCTTAATTAACAATCCATCAATCCTTGTATTATTTTTTTTTAAATTGTTTATCTTTAATTTTAATTCATCAATTACCAAATATTTTTCATTATCGTTACAAAAAGGTGCCATAGTAGGACTTTGAAAAGTTTTAGGTAAATTGTTTATTAAATCACTAATTTTTATATTTTCATTATCTAATAAATAACATATCTGAATAGCAGAATTAATTCCGTCATCATATCCATATCCAAGTGGTTCGTTGAAAAAAAAATGTCCACTTTTTTCAAATCCAGCTATAGCATTTTCTTCTTTAACTTTCCTTTTTATATATGAGTGACCCGTTTTCCAGTATATTGTTTCACAATTATTTTTTTTTAAAATTTTATCATTTGTAAATAATCCAGTTGATTTGATATCAACAATAAACTTTGAATTTTTATTTTGATATGAAATATTTCTTGCAATCAATAATCCTATTTTATCAGCAAATATTTCATTACCATTGTTATCAATTATACCAACTCTGTCTCCATCCCCATCAAAACCAAATCCAATATCTGCATTATTATTTTTAACAACCTTACTGATTTCATTTAACATCTTCATATCTTCAGGATTGGGATTATATTTTGGAAAGTTGAAATCTAAATTACAATCTAACTCAATAACTTCACATCCTATGTTTTTTAATATAGTGGGTGCAAAAATACCTGCCGTTCCATTTCCACATGCAACAACAGCTTTAATTTTTTTATTTATTTTATTTTTTGATAAGTGATTTATATATTTAATGTTGTAATTTTTTATTTTTTTATAACTTCCTTCTCCTTCTGTAAATTTTTTATTTAATACTATCTCTTTAAGCTCTTTCATTTCTTCAAAGCAATGTGTTAGACCTTTTTCAATTCCCATCTTTATGCCAGTCCATCCA
The DNA here is from genome assembly GCA_902568975.1 of uncultured Pelagibacteraceae bacterium. GTDB lineage: Bacteria > Pseudomonadota > Alphaproteobacteria > Pelagibacterales > Pelagibacteraceae > Pelagibacter. The sequence continues at coordinate 88,788 of CACFSO010000002.1, read as the reverse complement.
TTTTCATTGTGACTTGCTGTTATCATCGCTACAGCATCTGTATTTAAATCAAATTGTGAAAAGTAAATGGTTGGTGATAAGCATAGACCTATGTCTTCTACATTACATCCTGTTGATATAAGCCCTTTTATAAAATTTTTTTTTACCTCCTCACTATAAGATCTATAGTCGTGACCAACTGTGACTCTCGGATTTTTATTTTTTTTTATTATTTGAGTGCCAAATCCTCTACCAACATTCTTTATACCTTGATTGTTTATGTTTTTTGGATACAACCATCGGGCGTCGTATTCTCTAAACCCCAAAGGGTCAATTTTTATTGAACTATCCATGTGAATATATGTACATTTTTTTTATTTTTTTATTGATAATTTTTTCAAAGTTCTATAAATGTTCTATTGATTTCTTATTTATATTGTATATTAAGAAAATCTACACACAACATCTAGTTGTCTTACAAAAGTTTAGGGAGTTAAATGAATAAATTATTGTCACAAGCGATCAAGAAAGCTGTCTCAGAATTTTCACCTATTACAAAGGCTCAAAATAAGGAAAAAAGAATTGATTTGTTTTCTTTAAATAATGAAACCGAATTGTTTCAAAATTCAAAAGGAATAACAATTAAAATTGATAGATCAAAAGATATAAATCTTACTGAGTTTGGAAAAGCAACTTTAAGTGATAGATATTTGGGTGCAAACGAGTCATTCCAAGATCTTTTTGCGAGAGTTGCTAGTCATTATGCAGATGATAACTTACATGCACAAAGACTTTACAATTATATTAGCAATCTTTGGTTTATGCCTGCAACACCAGTTTTGTCAAATGGAGGAACTAAGAGAGGATTACCTATTTCTTGTTTTCTAAATGAAGCAGGTGATAGTTTAAATGGAATATTAGATCTATGGAGTGAAAATGTTTGGCTTGCGGCAAAAGGAGGAGGTATCGGAAGTTATTGGGGAAATTTAAGATCAATTGGAGAAAAAATTGGAAGAGTGGGAAAGACTTCAGGAATTATTCCTTTTATAAAAGTTATGGATTCTTTAACTATGGCTATAAGCCAGGGCTCACTAAGAAGAGGTTCTGCTGCTTGTTATTTACCTATAGATCATCCTGAAATAGAAGAATTTATAGAAATGAGAAGGCCTACTGGTGGAGATCCAAATAGAAAATCATTAAATCTACACCATGGAGTTCTAGTTACAGATGCTTTTATGAGAGCTGTTGAATTAGATGAACAATGGGCATTAAAAAGTCCTAAAGATGGCTCTATACAATCAGCTGTGTCTGCAAGAAACTTATGGATTAGATTACTAACAGCAAGAATAGAGACTGGGGAACCGTATATAATATTTATAGATACAGTTAATAGAATGATACCACAACATCATAAACTAGCTGGACTTACTGTTAAAACATCTAATTTGTGTAGTGAAATTACTTTACCCACTGGTGTTGATAAAGAAGGAAATGATAGAACTGCCGTTTGTTGTTTATCATCATTAAATCTTGAAAAGTATGACGAGTGGAAAGATGATGAAAATTTTATTTCTGATGTTATGAGATTTTTAGATAATGTCTTAACTGATTTTATTGAAAAAGCTCCCGAATCTTTTAGTGATGCCACTTATTCTGCTTTAAGAGAAAGAAGTGTTGGTTTAGGAGTTATGGGACTTCACTCGTACTTTCAACAAAAAATGATACCATTTGAATCTGTTATGAGCAAAGTATGGAATAAAAAAATATTTGAACATATTCAAAAACAAGTTGATAAAGCATCTATGGATTTAGCAGAAGAAAGAGGACCTTGTCCAGATGCAGCCGATTATGGTATTAACGAAAGATTTTCAAATAAAACAGCTATAGCTCCAACAGCATCAATTTCTATAATATGTGGAGGAACATCGCCAGGAATTGAACCAATTGCTGCTAATAGTTATACCCATAAAACTCTTTCAGGATCGTTCAATGTTAGAAATAAATATTTAACAAAGATACTTGATAAATATGGAAAAAATGATGATGAAATTTGGTCTAGCATAACAACTAACCAAGGTTCAGTTTCTCATTTGGATTTTTTAAAGAAAGAAGAAAAAGATGTTTTTAAAACAGCTTTTGAATTAGATCAGAAATGGATTGTTGAACTAGGAGCAGACAGAACACCACATATATCACAAGCTCAATCTGTTAATATATTTATACCTGCAGATATTCATAAAAGGGACTTGCATCAAATTCATTTTCAAGCTTGGAAAAAGGGACTTAAAAGCCTTTACTATTGTAGATCCAAATCTATCCAAAGAGCGGAAAATGTTAATGATGCAAAATTAACAGATGTTACTGCTAATGTTTACAAATCTAAACAACAACAAAGTGAAGAAACTGATTACGAAGAGTGTTTATCATGTCAATAGTAGTAAAAAATAAAAAAACAGAAATTATTTCTCCAAATAAAAAAGGTCTTTTGGTTGAAAATCCTGTTTATAAACCTTTTAGATATCCGTGGTGTTATGATGCCTGGTTAACACAACAAAGAATTCATTGGTTACCCGAAGAAGTTCCTTTAGGTGATGACGTTAGAGATTGGCAGAAAAATTTATCTCAAGCTGAAAAAAATTTACTAACACAAATTTTTAGATTTTTTACTCAGGCCGATGTAGAAGTTAATAATTGCTATCTAAGGCATTACACAACTGTATTTAAACCAACAGAAGTTTTAATGATGATGACAGCATTTGCTTCTATGGAAACGGTTCATATCGCAGCTTACTCTCATTTGCTTGATACAATTGGAATGCCTGAATCAGAATATTCAGCTTTTATGAAGTATAAAGAGATGAAAGATAAATATGATTATATGCAAGCCTTTAATGTAAATTCAAAAGCAGATATTGCAAAAACAATGGCGGTGTTTAGTGCTTTTACAGAAGGTCTACAATTGTTTGCAAGCTTCGCAATTCTATTAAACTTTCCAAGATTTAATAAAATGAAAGGAATGGGACAGATTGTTACTTGGTCAGTAAGAGATGAAACTTTGCATTGTAACTCTATGATTAGATTGTTTAAAGAATTTATTCAAGAAAACCCTGAAATTTGGACACCACAACTTAAAAAAGAGCTTTACGAAGCTTGCAGAACTATTGTTCATCATGAAGATGCATTTATAGATTTAGCTTTTGAAATGGGTCCGATGGAAGGATTAACCGCAAAAGAAGTTAAAGACTATATAAGATTTATTGGAAATAGAAGATTGGTACAATTAGGTTTAGAGCCAATTTATGAAATAGAAAAAAATCCTCTTACTTGGCTTGATACAATGTTAAATGCTGTAGAACATATGAACTTTTTTGAAGGTAGGGCAACGGAGTATTCTAAAGCATCTACTCAAGGTTCTTGGACAGAAGCTTTTTCCTAAAATTAAATTATCTTTGATTTAGAAGCATCACTTTTCGATGTTCTGGGCCACTATATTTAGATAATGGTCTAATTAATTTATTTGCAGCATGCTGTTCCATAATATGAGCTGCCCATCCAGTAATTCTAGAAATAACGAAAATTGGGGTAAAAAAGTCTGTATCAAAGCCCATTAAATGGTAGGTGGGACCAGTAGGATAATCAACATTAGGATGGATGTTTTTTTTATCAATCATTACTTTTTTAACAATGTCGTAGATTTTTTTAAATTTTTTATCTTTATTTATTTCGGCTACTTTTTTAAAATACTTTTCCATTGTTGGAACTCTTGAATCGCCTTTTTTATAAACTCTGTGACCAAATCCCATTACTACTTCTTTTTTATCAAGGGCATTATTAATCCATTTATAGGCATTAATTGGACTTTTTATCTTATTCATCATATGCATAACTTCTTCATTAGCGCCTCCATGCAAAGGACCTTTTAAACTAGCTATTGCTCCAGTAATTGCTCCATGTATATCAGATAAACTACTCGTAATAGTTCGTGCTGTAAATGTTGAAACATTAAAACTATGTTCAGCGTAAAGAATCAGAGAAACATCAAAAGCTTTTACTATTTCTTTACTGGGTACTTTTCCAAAGCACATATGGAAAAAATTTTCAGAGAATGATAATTTTTTCTTTGGGGTTATTATTTTTTTACCTTTTCTAGCTCTAAAGAAAGCAGCTATTGCAGTAGGAGTTTTTGCAAATATTCTTATAGTTTTTCTCATATTTGCTTGAGGTGAATTGTTGTCAGTTTCTTTATCCTCTAAACCTAATACGCTTACAACAGTTCTAGCAACGTCCATCGGGTGTGATTTTTTAGGCATATGTTTAACAATTTCTCTAAGATTTACTGTTATATTTCTATTTTCTTCTAATTGTTTTTTGAACTTTTTAAGCTGATTTTTTTTTGGGAGATCTCCATTCAAAACCAAGTATGCAACTTCTTCGAAATTACATTTTTCACAAAGATCTTGTACCGCGTAGCCCCTATAAGTTAGAGAATTTATGTCAGGCATAACTTGGGAAATAGTTGTTTCATCAACTACAATTCCCAATAATCCTTTTTTTATTTCATCACTCATTATTCATGTCCATCAGTACTAAAATTATATATTTTTTCATCTAATGAATTGTACTTTTCATAATCAACCAAGTCATACAATCTTTTTCTTGTTTGCATTTTATCAATAATATTGTTTTGGTGTCCATCAACAAAAATAGCGCGCAGTCCATCTTCTACATTTTTCATTGCTAATCTTTGAGTTGTAACAGGGTATATTACTATATTGTACCCAAGATTTTCCAATTTTTTAAAATTAAGAAGTTTTGATTTACCAAATTCTGTCATATTAGCTAATAAATAAGATTTAAGTTTTTTTCTTACCAATTCAAATTCTTTTTCATCTTTTAAAGCTTCTGGGAAAATAATTTCAGCTCCTGCATCTATATAGGATTTGCATCTTTCAATCATTTTTTCCAATCCTTCAACATTTCTTGCATCTGATCTTGCTATAATTTTAAAATTTTTATCTTTTTTTGCCTTTACGCATTCTGTAATTTTTTTTACCATTTTTTTTGTAGGGATTAATTCTTTATTTTCTAAATGACCACATCTTTTTTTACTTATTTGATCTTCTATATGAACTGCAGTAACACCAATTTTTTCAAAAGTTCTTATTGTTTTTTTACATGATCTAAATCCAGTATCTATATCAACAATAGTTGGCAAGTTCGTAATTCTAGCAATTTGCATGGATCTATTACTTACATCTTTAAGTGTTGTTAAACCAATATCAGGATAACCAAGGTCATTAGACATAACTCCACCAGATACATAAACTGCATCATAACCTATTTCTTCAATAAGTTTTGCAGTTAATGGGTTATAAGCTCCCGGAACTCTTAATATTTTATTTTTTTTTAGTTTTTTATCAAAATCTAATCTTTTTTCTTTAGGTTTTTTTTTTACAAAATGCATTAAAATATTCCAATTTTCTTATTTCTCTTCAAATTTGATTTTTTCACTTCTATATTTATTCTATGTAATTGACCAGCTTTAAGTTTTTTTAATTGTTGAACATTTTTTATAAATCTATCACTTTCTTTTTTTGATATTAAATTCTTAGTTAATTTTAAAAATTTATTTATATAATTTTTTCTTTTAAATGGTCTTAAACCATAAGGATGAGCATCAGCTCTATTTAAATTTTCTATAAATCTTTTACCATTTTTTAAATGGACTATAACTTTTGCACCGAAACATTTTTTTTTTGGATTTGGATCATGATATTTTTTTGTCCATCTTTTATCTTCATGAGTTTTAATAGAATGCCAAATTTTAATTGTACTTTTTTTTCTTGCTCTTTTTTTTGTATAAGATTTTATATGATGCCAACCTCCATCCTCAAGCGCCACTGCAAAAATGTACATTATAGAATGATCTAGAGTTTCTCTGCTAGCATTTGGATCCATTTTTTGTGGGTCGTTTGCTCCTGTCCCAATCACATAATGTGTATGATGACTTGTGTATATGTCTATTTTTTTAATTTGATTTAAATTATTAATTTTTTTGTTTAATTTGATAGCGATATCTATCAATGCTTGAGCTTGATATTCGGCAGAATATTCTTTTGTATAAGTTTCTAAAATTGCTTTTTTTTTCTCATTCTTCTTTGGAAGAGGAACTTTGTATAAAGCTTTTTTACCATCTAGTATTCTTGCAATTACACTATCTTCTCCTTCATAAATAGGACTTGGCGCACCTTCACCTCTCATTGCTCTATCTACGGCTTCAATAGATAATTTGGCTGCATGTGCGGGAGCAAATGCTTTCCAACTTGAAATTTCACCTTTTCGTGACTGTCTAGTCGAAATTGTTGTGTGTAATGCTTGTTGTATAGACTGGTATATAATCTCTGTTTTTAATTTTAACATTGAACCTATTCCTGCTGCAACACTAGGACCTAAATGAGCTATATGATCTACTTTATGTTTATGTAAACAAATACCTTTAACTAAGTTTACTTGAACTTCGTATGCTGTAATTATTCCTCTTAATAAATCCAAACCATTTCTTTTTTTTTGTTCTGCAACGGCTAATAAAGGAGGAATATTATCTCCAGGATGACTGTAATCCTCTGCTAAAAATGTATCATGAAAATCAAGCTCTCTTACAGCAGTGCTATTTGACCAAGCGGCCCATTCGCAGTCAAATTTTAGTTTTGGACTTACTCCAAACAAGGTAGCACCTTTTTTTCTTGGATGTTTTAAAGCCATTTCTCTTGATGATATAACTGATTTTCTATTTAATGAAGCCAAAGCAACAGAAGCATTATCTATAATTCTATTAATTGCCATTTCAATTGAATCCTTGTTCAATTTTGCATTATCACTTGCCATTTCAGCAATTTTCCAAGCAAGCTGTTTTTTTTTGTCTAATTTTATTTTAGAAGGATAAACTCTTACTTTATGTAAAATCAAAATATCTCCTTAAATTTTTTAATAGTAATAATAATTTATTTTTGTATTACAATCAAAATGGCAGTTACTAAAAGCAAAAATGCTAAAAAATACTCAATTAATGCTTTTATTTTATTATTCTTAACCAAATTTCTTATCGCAGAACCAAATGCTGCCCATGGAGATATAGACAATGGACACACAATCAGTGCGACAATAGCTATAAAAAATATTGAAAAAATTAAATTTCCATCTTTAGGTAAAAAACCCGAAGCTGCCATACTAGAGATAGTCCAGGCTTTTGGATTTACAATTTGAAATAATGCAGCTTCATGAAATTTCAATGGTCTTGAATCGTCCTCTTTAATTTTACTGAAAGAACCAATAATTTTGTATCCAAGATATAACAAATATATTGCACAAATTATTTTAAGTAAATTTTGAATTTCAGGAAACATTTGAAATATTTTACCTAAACCAAAACAAACTAAAATTAATTGCAAAATATGGCCAATTGTAATTCCTGACATGTGAGGAATTGTTTTTAAAAAGCCAAATTTTAAACCTGAGGTAAGAACCATAGCATTATTTGGTCCTGGAGTTACATACATAACAAAATAATAACTTACTAAAGCAATAAAAAGATTAAGATCAATCATTCAAATATAAAGAAATTATTTTTTCCATACCTATAAAGTCTTTAATTAAATGATCATGATGAATTTGATCAATTTTTTTTTCAGTATATCCATCTTCAAGAAGTACCATAGGGATTCCAGCAGATTTTGCTGCGTCCGCATCATTCTCACTGTCACCAATCATTAAACTTTTTTTTATATTTCCATTCATTATTTCTATTGTATTTGTTAGATGTCTTGGGTCTGGTTTGCAATAATCAAATGTATTTCTTCCCGCAACATATTCAAAAAAATCATAAATTTTTATTTTTTTTAAGAAATCGATAGCTAAATGTTCTTGTTTGTTTGTACAAACGGCCATTGAAATATTTTTTGACTTAGCCCATTTTAAAAATTCGTAAACTCCTTTAATAAGCTTGCTTTTAACAACTATATTTTTTTCATAGAAATTAAGAAATTCTTTTATCATTTCATTTTTTATTTTCGGGTCGTTAATTTTCGATAATTCTTTTTTTGCTTGACCCCAGATAGATCTACCAATCATTACAGCCGCTCCTTGACCTAAATAGCTTCTTATTTCCTCTGTACTTTTCGTATTATATCCGAATTTTTTCATTACATGATTATGTGCCATCATGAGATCTGGAGCTGTATCTGCCAAAGTTCCGTCAAGATCAAATAATATCGTTAGTTTTTGAGTCATTTAAAAGTTTTTTTAAGAAACAATTTGTGAATTAAAGAACATGTTTACTAAACTATAAGTAATTTAATAGATGAAACAAATAAATTTACAAGAAAATTTAAGAAAAAAATTTATAAAAAAAGGAGTAAAAATGATTGCTCCTGAAACGGTCTTTTTTTCAAAAGATACCAAGATTGGAAAAGATGTATCGATCGAACCGTTTGTAGTTATTGGGAAAAAAGTAAAAATTAGCAATAATGTAATAATTCATTCATTTTCACATTTAGAAGATACAAAAATAGAAAACAATGTTAGCGTTGGACCATACGCAAGATTAAGACCAGGAACAGTTTTAAAATTAGGTTCAAAAGTTGGAAATTTTGTTGAAGTCAAAAAAAGCAAAATTGGAAAAAGATCAAAGATAAATCACTTATCATATGTTGGTGATACCCAGGTAGGAGAAAATGTTAATATAGGAGCTGGGACGATTACTTGTAATTATGATGGAGTAAAAAAAAATAAAACTAAAATTAAAAATGGTGTATTTGTTGGTTCAAATTCATCTTTAGTTGCTCCTGTTACATTAAATGAAAATAGTATCATTGGAGCAGGTTCAGTTATAACAAAAAATGTGAGAAAAAAATCTTTAGCGTTAACAAGAAATTCTCAGATTGAAATTAAAAACTATAAAACTAAAAAATAAAATGTGTGGAATAGTTGGCATAACTAGCAATAAACAAGTAACCTCAACTATAATAAATTCTTTAAAAAAATTAGAATACAGAGGTTATGATTCAGCTGGTATCGCAACTTTAAACAATGGTTTTATAAATGAAGTAAAATGCGAAGGTAGAGTTGATACTCTAGAAAAAAATTTATCACAAACAAACTTAAAAGGAACAATCGGAATAGGTCATGTAAGATGGGCAACACATGGTATACCAAGCACTATTAATGCTCATCCACACTCTTCAGAAAAAGTTTCTGTAGTTCATAATGGTATAATTGAAAATTCTACTATATTGAAAAAGTATTTAATAAAAAAAGGCCATATTTTTAAATCACAAACTGATACAGAAGTAATTGTTCACTTAATTACCGAGTATTTAAAAAAAAATAATTTAAAAAAATCAATTTTAAAAATGTTAAAAAAACTTCATGGAAGTTTTGCTCTTGGTATAATATTTAAAGATCAACCCGATTTAATTATAGGAGCTAGAAGAGGCTCTCCACTCGCAGTTGGTTATGGACCAAATGAAAATTATCTTGGTTCAGATTCTTACGCTCTAAAAAGTATGACTAATAAAATTTCCTATTTAAATGACGGTGAATTCTGCATTATTAAAAAAGATCAAATAGAATTTTTTGATAGTAATGGAAAAAAAATTAACAAAAAAATTTTACAATTATCTTCTACAGAAAATAATTATGATAAAGGAGAATACAAACATTACATGGCTAAAGAAATAGAAGAACAACCGCTGACAATAAAAAATTGTGTAAACGAATATATAGATAAAATTAATAGTAATATAAATATTTTCAATTTTCCTTGGAAAAGTGAGGAAATTAACTCAATATTATTAATAGGATGCGGGACTGCATACCACTCTTGTTTAATGGCTAAATACTGGTTTGAACAAATAACTACTTTAAATGTAAATGTAGATATTGCATCTGAATTTAGATACAGAAAGAATAACTTTAAAAAAGATACCATGTATATTTTTGTTTCTCAATCTGGAGAAACAGCAGACACTTATGCTGCTTTAGATCTATGTAATAAAAATAATATGAAAACTTGTAGCGTTGTGAACGTTGTTGAAAGCTCGATTGCTAGAGAATCAAAATTTGTACTTCCTATTCATTGTGGCCCAGAAATCGGTGTTGCTTCAACTAAAGCTTTTTTAGGTCAAATGTTAGTTTTGTATATATTGTGTCTTAAACTTTCTTATATGAGAAAAGATATAAATAAAAAAAAATACTTAGAAAAAATAAATTCACTTTTGTCCTTATCTAAATTAGTTAAACTTTCGCTAGAAACTGAAAGCAAAATTCAATTAGTTTGCAGTTCCTTTGTAAATATTAAAGGTTGTATGTTTTTAGGTAGAGGATATTCATTTCCAATTGCTTTAGAGGGAGCTTTGAAATTAAAAGAGTTAGCTTATGTTCATGCAGAAGGATATCCAGCCGGTGAAATGAAACATGGTCCTCTTGCTTTAATTGAAGAAGGAATGCCAGTTGTAGTATTAGCTCCTAGAGATCATTATTACAAAAAAACAATGTCTAATATGCAAGAAGTTATAGCACGAGGAGCTAAAGTTTTATTAATCACCAATAAAAACAAAGATGAAGTACATTCAGAAAATATTTGGGAAAAAATTGAAGTAGAAAATACTTCAGAAGATTTATTGCCTTTTTTAATAACTATACCCTTGCAAAAATTAGCTTATCATTCAGCAAATAAAAAAGGATATGATATAGATAAACCAAGAAATTTGGCAAAATCTGTAACTGTGGAATAATTTTGTACTTTTACTTGTCTAAAATACTAGCTCCTTTAATAAATATCGCAAATTTTGTATTTTTTTCTATTATTTTATTGATGATATTAAATTTTTTTTATAAAAAAAATATAATTAAAAAAATTTTAATCTTTTTTTCAATAATTTTTTTTATTATAACTTTTCTACCTTTAGGAAATTTTTTAATTAATAGTATAGAAAAAAAATATTCAAATAAAAAAAACTTACCTGAGTATCAAAATATTGTTGTTTTAGCAGGACATACAGATAGACTTATAGCTTCAGTTAAATTGGCTTTAGAGAAAAAAAATTCAAAAATTATTTTTTTAGGAGGGTCTGGATATATGCACAAAACAAAAAAAAATGAATCTGATATAGCTAGAATTTTTTATCAAAATATTGGATTTGATTTAAATAGAGTAATATTTGTTTCAACAGCCAGAAACACAATTGAGGCCCTGAGAGAATTTGAAAAACTTAATATTAACAAAAATAACGATATATTAATAACATCCGCATTTCATATGGATAGATCTTTATATATCTCAAAACATTTAAATTTAACTTTTACTCCTTATGCGGTTGATTTTATAGGTACCAAAGGTAATGAAAAATTGATAAATCTATATCAAAACTTTGATATTTCTAAAAATCTAAGAAAAGTAAATGTTTTTTTTAGAGAAAAATTGGGAATTATCGTATCAAAAATAATTCTATAGCTTTAAAATTTTTTTACTTGGTATATATACTATTAGTTGAATTATGAAAAAATGGAAAACAAATAGTTGGAGGAATTATCCAGTTAAGCATATTCCAAGTTATCAGGACGAAAAAGAACTTAATATGGTTCTTAACAAAATTAAAACTTTTCCTCCTTTGGTTTTTGCTGGAGAAACTAGACATTTAAAACAGCAACTTGCGGATGTTGTCGATGGCAAAGCTTTTTTATTACAAGGTGGAGACTGCGCAGAAAGTTTTGTTGAATTTAATCCTGACAATATAAGAGATTATTTTAAAGTTATGCTACAAATGTCATTAGTTTTGACTTACTCCGCGTCTTTACCTGTGGTTAAACTCGGAAGGGTTGCGGGACAATTCTCAAAACCAAGAAGTTCACCAACCGAAGTAAGTGGAGATATTGAGCTTCCAAGTTATTTAGGTGACAATATAAATGGAATAGAGTTTAGTGAAAAAGCAAGAAAACCTGATCCTAAAAGATTATTTAAAGCTTATTCACAAGCAGCTTCAACATTAAACCTTATAAGAGCTTTTTGTCATGGAGGATTTGCAGATTTAAAAAAAGTTCATCTTTGGAATTTGGGCTATATAAAAAAAAGCCCTCAAGCTAAAAAATTTAAAGAACTAGAAGATAAAATTGCAGATGCATTAGCTTTTATGGATGCATGTGGAATAACATCTGAGTTTAATAGAAGATTGAAAACAGTAAATTTTTGGACTTCCCACGAAGCTTTATTATTACCATTTGAAGAAAGCATGACAAGAATAGATTCTACAACAGGTGAATACCATGACACATCGGCCCATTTTGTTTGGATAGGAGACAGAACTAGACAGTTAGATGGTGGGCATGTAGAGTTTTGCAGAGGAATAGAAAATCCAATAGGCATAAAATGTGGACCAACTTCTAAACCGGAAGAAATTGCAAAAATATGTGAAGTAATTAATCCTAAAAATGAAAAAGGAAAAATTACATTAATTTCAAGATTTGGACATGACAAAGTAGGAAAATTTTTACCAAAACTTATAAAAGGAATTAAAAAAGAAGGATTAAATGTTATTTGGTCTTGTGATCCTATGCATGGTAATACAATTAAGTCTGCTACAGGTTTTAAAACCAGACCTTTCAATAATGTTTTAAATGAAGTAAAAAATGTATTTGAAGTTCATCAAAGTGAAGGTTCATATGCTGGTGGATTACATATTGAAATGACAGGACAAAATGTAACAGAATGCACAGGTGGAGCTCAAAAGATATCTGATACAGATTTATCTAGCAGATATCATACTCATTGTGATCCAAGGTTAAATGCTAACCAAGCTTTAGAATTAGCTTTTTTAATTTCCGATGAAATTAAAAAAAATTCTATTTATGCGAAAAGCGGCATTAGAGCTGTTTCTTAAGCTTTATAAATAAATTCTATAAAGTATATTTAAGTTATGGAAGTAAGTAAAAAAGTTCTATTTATAAAAAATTGGATATTAAATTATGTAAATTTAATGCCAAAAAAAGCTGAATCTTTAGTTATAGGAATCTCTGGTGGTATAGACTCATCAGTGTCTAGTACTTTAAGTGCAATGACAGGTTTAAAAACAATTGCAATTTCAATGCCTATTAAACAAAAAAGTTTTCAACATGATCTAAGTTTGAAACACCAAGAATGGTTAAAAAAAAATTTTAAAAATGTAAATGGATTTACAATTGAATTAGATGATCTTTTCAGCACCTTTGAAAAAACACTTTCAAATTTTAATAATGAGCATGGTATGGCAAATTCTAGAGCAAGATTAAGAATGTCAACACTTTACCAGGTTGCAGCAGCAAATAATGGAATAGTTGTAGGAACAGGAAATAAAGTTGAAGATTTTGGAGTTGGATTTTATACAAAGTACGGAGATGGTGGAGTAGATATATCACCAATAGCAGATTGCAACAAAACCGAAGTTTGGGAATTAGGAAGAGAACTAAATATTTTGAAAGAAATAATTGAAGCACCACCGACTGACGGTTTATGGGATGATGGTAGAACAGATGAAGGTCAGCTTGGTCTTACATATAGAGAACTAGAAGAAGCAATGGATAATGAAAGCTCAATAAATAGAGATAAATATATTAAAATAAGAAAAGCAAACCTGCATAAGATGGACCCCATTCCAGTTTGCAAGATACCTAAGTAATCTTAGGGATTCACAAATCATCAATTAAAGTATATTTCTAGAATAATGGATAAAGATATTTTTTTAACTAATAGCCTTTTCAGGAAGAAAGAAAAATTTACACCAATAAATCCAAAAAAAATTGGTATGTACGTTTGTGGTCCAACAGTTTATGAGAATCCTCATATTGGCAATGCAAGACCTTTAGTTGTTTTTGATATTTTGTTCAACGTTTTAAAATGCAAATATGGTAATAACTCAGTTACATATGTAAGAAATATTACAGATATTGATGATAAAATAATAGCTTCCTCAATTGAAAAAAAAATTACAATAAATGATCTTACAAAAAATATTACAAATATTTTTCACGAAGATTGTAAATATTTGAATTGTGAAAATCCAACACACGAACCAAAAGCTACAGAAAACATTTCATTAATGATTGAAATGATTAATAAGCTTATTAAAAATAAATTTGCATATGAAAAAAATAAACATGTTTATTTTGAAGTAAAAAAATTTAAAGATTATGGAAAATTATCAAATAAAAAATTAGATGAATTAATTGCAGGAGCAAGAGTAGAGATCTCTGATAATAAAAATAATCCAGCAGATTTTGTATTATGGAAACCATCAACCGAAAATGAACCTTCGTGGGAATCTCCATGGGGAAAAGGAAGACCTGGTTGGCATCTCGAATGTTCAGTTATGTCAAAGAAATACTTAGGTGATAAATTTGATATTCATGGAGGAGGAAAAGATTTAATTTTTCCACATCATGAAAATGAAATTGCACAATCAAGATGTGCTAATGAAAATGAAACTTTTGCAAATTTTTGGGTACATAATGGATTTATAACAATTTCAAATGAAAAAATGTCAAAATCCCAAGGAAATATTTTAAAAATTGGTGATTTTAAAAATAAAGTAAGTGGACAAGTTTTGAGATTAGCTCTTATAAGTTCTCATTATAAACAACCATTAGATTGGAATGATAAACTTTTATTAGAATGTGAAAAAACTATTAATAAATGGTACGAAAGTTTTACAGAGATTAAAAAACGAGTTTTAATTCCTGATGAATATTTATCTCCTTTATATGATGATTTAAATACACCAGGTTATATTGCTAATCTTCATAAATTATTTGAAAAATCTCAAAATGGTAACGATAAAGATAAACAAATATTTATGTCAGCATGCAATTTTATTGGTTTGTTATGTGAAAACAAAGATTCTTGGAATAAATTTAAAAAAAGTAAATTAAATATTTCTGAAGAGGAAATTATGAAAAAAATTAATGAAAGAAATAATGCTAGAAAAAATAAAGATTATAAAAAAGCAGATAAAATTAGGAATGAATTATTAGATAAAGGAGTTTTAATTGAAGATAAAGATGATAAAACCCTGTGGAAATTTAAATGAGTAAAGAAAAAATACATATATTTGACACTACACTTAGAGATGGTGCTCAGACTCAGGGTGTAGATTTTTCAATAGATGATAAACTAAAAATAGCCAAAGCTTTAGATGATTTAGGTGTAGATTATATTGAAGGAGGATGGCCAGGAGCCAATCCTACTGATACTGAATTTTTTCAAAAAAAAATTAAATTAAATAATTCAATAATGACAGCTTTCGGTATGACAAAAAAAACAGGCAGAAGTGCTGATAATGATCCAGGACTATCTTCTATACTGAATAGTAATACCCAAGCTGTATGTTTAGTAGGTAAATCATGGGATTTTCATGTTGGTGTAGCATTAGGAATATCAAATGAGGAAAATTTAGAAAATATCTCTGAAAGCACAAAACTTTTTATTAAAGAAAAAAAAGAATTTATGTTTGATGCTGAACATTTTTTTGATGGTTTTAAAAATAATAAAGAATACGCACTTTCATGCATTAAATCAGCATATGACAATGGTGCAAGATGGATTGTGCTTTGTGATACAAATGGAGGAACTTTGCCTAATGAAGTTTCTGAAATAGTAAATGAAGTAATTAAAAATGTACCAGGAAAAAATTTAGGTATACACGCACATAATGATACAGGAAATGCAGTCGCAAACTCTCTAGCAGCAGTTTTGTCAGGAGCAAGACAAATACAAGGAACAATTAATGGATTAGGTGAAAGATGTGGTAATGCAAATTTAATGTCAGTAATTCCAACTTTACACTTAAAACAAACATACTCAAAAAATTATGAAATAAATATCAAAAAGGAAAATATTAGTAAATTAACACAGTGTTCAAGATTACTTGATGAAATATTAAACAGAAAGCCCAATCAACATTTGCCTTATGTTGGTGCTGCTGCTTTCTCTCATAAAGGTGGGCTGCATGTTTCAGCAGTACAAAAGGATCCAAAAACTTATGAACATATAAATCCTGAAATTGTAGGAAATGTTAGAAATATTATTGTTTCAGATCAATCTGGAAAATCAAATATAGTTTCAAGATTAAATTCTATTGGAATAGATTTTAAACAAGATGATCCAAAAATAAAAAAACTTTTAGAAGAAGTTAAAGATAGAGAATTTATCGGATACAGTTACGACGGTGCAGACGCATCTTTTGAACTACTAGCAAGAAGAATAATGGGAGAAATTCCAAGATATATTTCAATTAAAGAATATGATGTTAGTGTAAAAAAAAATAGTTCAGGAGAAATTATTTCTTCTGCTAAAGCAAAATTAGAAGTTGATAAAAAGTTAATTCTTTGTGAAGGAGAGGGTAATGGACCTGTGCATGCACTAGATAATGCAATTAGAAAGAACGTAGATAAACTTGCTAAATATTCACAATATTTAAAAGATTTAAAATTGGTGGATTATAAAGTTAGAATTCTTAATACTGGAACTGAAGCAGTGACAAGAGTTTCAATTGAAAGTACAGATTCAAAAGGCAAAAACTGGTTTACTATCGGAGTATCAGCAAACATAATTGATGCATCATTTAAAGCACTTGTTGATAGTTTAGATTACAAACTATTTAAAGATAAAGCACCAGCTAGCCTTTAATGTTTAATAATATTTCTTTTATTTTACATAAACCTCAATTATCAGAAAATATTGGAGCATGTGCTAGAGCAATGAAAAATTTTAATTTCTCTAAATTAATTGTAATTAATCCAAAGCCCAGTTTTCCAAATGATAAAATAATAGCTACCTCTGTAGGAGCTCAAGAAATTATAAAAAAAAGTAAGATTTATGAGAGTTTAGAGCCTGCCATAAAAAACATAGATTATTTAATTTCAACAACTTCTAGATTTAGAAATAAAAATGTTAAACATATTAAGTTAAACGAATTAAATAAAATTAATTTTGATAAAAAAATTGCTTTTTTATTTGGACCCGAAGCATCAGGATTGTCAAATAATGAAATAAGTTTTTCAAATTATGTATTACAGATACCCAGTAATTATAAATTTAAATCGTTAAATTTATCTCATAGCTTGATAATTGTGGCTAACACAGTTTTTCAATTATTAAATATTAAAAAATCTAAATATTCTAAATCAAAGAAAATTAAACCTGCATCAAAAAAAAATATTCAAGCAATGACTAATCTTTGTATAAAACACCTTGAGGAAATCAATTTTTTTAAACCAAAGGAAAAAAAACCCAAAATGCTGGAAAACTTGAGGAGTATATTTTATAAAATGGATTTATCAGAAAAAGAAACTCGTATTTTATCAAGTGTATTTGCTAGTTTAGCCAAAAAAAAAGGCTGATTGACAAAATTGATCTTAAGTTTATAAAACGTTTTATTAAATGACAAAAAGATTAAACTCTAAACATAAAGTTGATAGAAGGCTTAGAGTGAATCTGTGGGGAAGACCAAAAAGCCCTTTTAACACAAGAGCATATCCACCAGGACAGCACGGACAAACTAAAACTTCCAAACCTTCTGATTATGGAATTCAATTACAAGCTAAACAAAAACTTAAATCTTATTATGGAAATATGAATGAAAGACAATTTAGAAACATGTATAAAAAAGCTATAATGAAAAAAGGTGATAGTGCAGAAAATTTAATAGGATTATTAGAGAGAAGACTTGATGCAGTTATATATAGATCTAAATTATCAAATACAATTTTTTCTTCCAGACAGCTAATTAATCACGGACACGTTAGAGTTAACGGTAAAAAAGTTAATATTTCTAGCTATCAAGTTAAAGAAGATGATTCCATTGAGATTAGAGATAAATCTAAAAAATTAGCGTTAATAGATATAGCTTTAGCTAACAAAGAAAGAGAAGTGCCAGAGTATTTACAGGTTGATGAAAAAAACAAAAAAGTAAAATTTATAAGAATACCAAAGTTTGAAGAAGTTCCTTATCCTGTGGTTATGGAACCAAATCTTGTGATTGAATATTATTCTAGATAATTATTTTTTAAAATTAATTCCTTTATCTTCAAGAACTTTTTTAAGTTCACCATTCTCATACATTTCTTTTACAATATCACAACCACCTACAAATTCTTTTTTAATATATAGTTGAGGTATTGTTGGCCAATCACTAAATTCTTTTATGCCTTGTCGTAGTTTTTCATTTTCTAAAACATTAACACCTTTAAAATTTACCTCTAAAACTTTCAACATATTTGAAACAGCCATTGAAAATCCACATTGAGGAGCATCAGGCGTTCCTTTCATAAAAAGACAAACTTCATTTACTTCTATCTCTTTGCTTATTAAATCATTTATTTGTTGATCCATATTATTCCTTTGTTTTTATTGCTAGCGCATGTAATTCATTTCCCATTTTTCCCTTTAATGAATTATATACCATTTTGTGTTGTTCTATTTTACTTTTTCCTGCAAATGTAGATGATGTAACAGTTGCTGAATAATGATTACCATCACCTGCTAAATCTTGAATTTCTATCTTTGCATCCGGCATAGCTTCTTTAATTAATTTTTCAATTTCTTTTAAATCCATTGCCATATTAATTATCCATATAATTTTCTAACCAATGTTTATTAAATTCAATTAAATCGTCAATATGCAGAATTGGTTCTTTATCAAATATTACCTTATTTTCTGTAACATTTCCAATTTCATCATAATGAACCGAATTATCTTTCAAAATTTTTTGTACTTTTGACAGGTTTTTTTGTTCAATTTCAATTATATATCTTCCTTGATCTTCACCAAAATAATAATCAAATTTGTTTATTAAAACTTTAAGCTTGTTTAGTTTAAATCCCTTTTTGCCCTTTATTGCCATTTTTGAAACAGCTGTGATTATTCCACCCAAGGATACATCATGAGCCGATTCGATAAAACCTCCATTAATTAATTTCAGAACAGTTTCTCCATTATTTTTTTCATTAAATAAATTTATTACTGGCGGTGGGCCTTTTTTTTCACTTAAAATATTAATTGCAAAAACACTTTGATCAATATGACCTTCAGTTTTTCCAACAACTAAAATTAAATTTTCATTTTTTTTAAAGTTCATAGTAATCATTTTTTCGTAATTTTTAATTAAACCAACTCCGCCAATAGTAGGAGTAGGTTTAATACCTTTATCTTTTGTTTCATTGTAAAAAGATACATTTCCTGAAACTACAGGGTAATCCAAGAATTTACTTGCTTCATTAATTCCTTCAACGCATTCAACAAACTCACCCATATTTTTTTCTTTTTCAGGGTTTCCAAAGTTTAAACAGTTGGTTATTGCAATTGGCTTAGATCCGCATGAAATTAAGTTTCTCCAACTTTCACACACAACTTGCTTTCCACCAGTAAGAGGATGAGCATAACAATAAGTTGCTGAAGAATCTACAGATGTTGCAACTGCTTTATTGGTTCCATGAACTCTTATTACTCCAGAGTCTGAGCCTGGTTTTTGAATAGTGTCTCCCATTACAGTATGATCATATTGTTGCCAGATCCATTCTTTGCAAGAAATATTTGGTAATCCTAAAATTTTTTTAAGAACTTCAGTAATTTTTAATTTTTTATAAATAATTTTATTAAATTTTATTTTTTGAGGAAGTTTAGTTTTTTTCCACTTTCGATTATATACAGGAGCATTTTCAGCTAATATATTTATTGGAATTTCTGCAACTTTTTTATTATCAAAAAATAGTTCTATTTTTTTTGTATCAGTAGTTTTTCCAATAATAGCAAAATCTAAATTCCACTTATCAAAAATCTTTTTTGCTTCAGTTTCTTTTCCATTTTCTAAAACAATTAACATTCTTTCTTGACTTTCTGAAAGCATAATTTCATAAGGTGACATTTTTTTTTCACGACAAGGAACTTTATTTAGATTTAACTCAATACCTAAATTACCTTTTGATGCCATTTCAATACTTGAAGATGTTAATCCTGCTGCTCCCATATCTTGAATGGATATAATGGATTTTCCTGACATTAGTTCTAAACAAGCTTCTAGTAACAATTTTTCTGTAAAAGGATCACCTACTTGTACAGTTGGTTTTTTTTCTTCTATTTTGTCATCAAAAATTGCAGAAGCCATACTAGCGCCATGTATTCCATCACGACCAGTTTTTGAACCAACATAAATTACTGGCTTGTTTATTCCAGCAGCTTTTGAATAAAAAATTTTATTTTTATTAACTAACCCAAGTGTCATTGCATTAACTAAAATATTTCCGTTATAAGACTCATCAAAGCTTGTTTGTCCACCAACAGTTGGTATACCTATACAATTTCCATATCCTCCTATACCTTTAACTACACCTCTTAATAAATTTTTTGTTTTAGGATGTCTTGGTGATCCAAAATGAATAGAATTTAAATTTGCAATGGGTCTTGCTCCCATTGTAAAAACATCTCTCATTATACCACCAACCCCAGTTGCAGCTCCTTGATAAGGTTCAATAAATGAAGGATGATTGTGGCTTTCAATTTTAAAAACTATTGCATCTTCATCTTCGATATCAATTACTCCAGCATTCTCTCCTGGACCTTGAATTACTTTTTTTCCTTTAGTGTTAAGCTTTTTTAAATGAACTTTTGATGATTTATAGGAACAATGTTCATTCCACATAGCAGAAAAAATTCCAAGCTCAGTTAAGTTTGGTGTTCTTTTTAATAGATCACAAATTTTATTAAATTCTTCTTTTTTAAGACCATGATCTATTGCAATTTTTTCGTTAACTTTCATTATTTTAAATTTTCAAATAGGTTTTCAAAGAAAAAACTACCATCATTACTTGAAAGATATTTGTCTATCATTCTTTCAGGGTGAGGCATCATTCCTAGAATGTTTTTATCTTTATTAAATATTCCAGCGATATTTTTTAATGTGCCATTAGGGTTGTATTCTTCACTTTCATTACCATTTTTGCTACAATATGTGACCGCAATTAGATTATTATCTTTTAAAAATTTCAATTCATTTTCCGAACAAAAATAATTTCCTTCATTGTGAGCTATATGCAAGCTTAGGATTTCTTTTTTAATATTTTTAAAATACTTATTTTCTTTATCATTTATTTTAACATGAACATTTTTACATATAAATTTTTGATATTTATTTTGCTGGAGGATTCCTGTTAACAAACCTGTTTCTGTAAGTATTTGAAATCCATTACATATACCTAATACTAAGCCACCTGTATTTGCAAACTCAACAACAGATTTAATTATTTTTGATTTTGCAGCAATACTTCCACATCTTAAATAATCACCATAAGAAAATCCACCAGGAAGAACAATTAAATCGCTTTTTGGAATTTCAGCATCGTTATGCCAAACCATTTGATTTTTAAAACCAAACTTTTTTAAAGCTACATCCATATCTCTATCACAATTGGATCCAGGAAAAATTATTACTGATGACTTCATTAATATTTATAGAATTTTATAATCTTCAATTACTAGGTTGGCTAAAAGATGTTTACACATTTCTTCAACTTTAGTTTTTGCTTTTTTTTCATCTTTTGTATCAACCTCAATATCAAAATATTTTCCTTGTCTTACTTCCTTTACATCAGAAAAATTCATTCCATTCAAAGTTTGTTGTATAGCTTTACCTTGAGGATCAAGCACTCCTTCTTTTAGAGTAACAATTACTTTTATTTTCATTTATTTCTTTTGATTTTAACTGCTGTTGGTTTTGAGAATTTTACCGGCCTTATATTTGATTGTTCGTGAAGAATTCCAAGTCTTTTAGCGACCTCTTGATAAGCATCAACCACATAACCTAAATTTTTTCTAAATCTATCTTTGTCTAATTTTTTTTCTGTTTGTTGATCCCATAACCTACATGTGTCAGGGCTTATTTCGTCTGCTAATATTATCTTTTCATTTAATTTTGTTTTTCCAAATTCTACTTTAAAATCAACTAATTTAATTCCGACAGCTCTAAATAAGCCTTGAAGAAAATCATTAATTCTTAAACATTGTTTATTTATTAGATCTAATTCAATTATATTCAGCCAATTAAAATTTAATATATGTTCACGAGAAACAATTGGATCACCAAGTTGATCATTTTTTAAACAATACTCAATTAATGGTTTATCTAAAATAGTTCCTTCTTCAATTCCCAATCTTTTAGTTAAAGAACCTGTTGCTATGTTTCTTATTACAAACTCAATTGGTATAATATTTACAAATTCAACTAACTGTTCTCTCATATTTAATCTTTTAATAAGATGATTTCTAATTCCAATTTCTGCAAGTGATTTTAACAAATGTTCTGAAATTCTATTATTTAAAATTCCTTTTCCTTCTATATTTGATTTTTTTTGGTTATTAAATGCAGTTGCATCGTCTTTGAAATGTTGAATAACGGTATTTTTATCTATTGTAGCAAAAATAATTTTTGCTTTACCTTCGTAGAGCTTTTTACCTTTTTTCATTATTTAAATACTCTTTTAAAAATAAAATTTACACGTTTAAAATGTGAAGAGTAGTTAAATATTTTTTTTAATTTATTCAAAGAAATTCTATTGGTTATATTTTTATCTTTTTTTACAACTTCAAATAGATTTAAATTTTGTGAAATACATTTTTTGGCATGCAATTGTACTATTTTGTATGATTTCTCTCTGCTTAAATTTGTTTTGGTAAGTTCCAACATTAATTCTTGAGAAAAAATAATTCCTTGAGTTGTATTGATGTTAGATAACATTTTTTTAGGATAAATAATCATTTTATCTAAAACATTAACCAATCTGTTCAAAGCAAAATCTAAAGTTATATTTGCATCTGGACCTATATTTCTTTCAACACTTGAATGTGAAATATCTCGCTCATGCCAGAGCGCTATATTTTCAAGAGCAGGTATCACATAACTTCTTACCATTCTTGATAAGCCAGTTAGGTTTTCTGAAAGGATGGGGTTCTTTTTATGAGGCATTGCAGATGATCCTTTTTGCTCTTTTGAAAAAAATTCTTGAAGTTCATAAATCTCTGTTCTTTGCAAATGTCTGATTTCTGTAGCAAGCCTTTCAATCGAGCCCGCTATGATTCCTAATACTGAAAAATAATATGCATGTCTATCTCTTGGTATTATTTGAGTTGATATAGTCTCTGGTCTTAATTTAAGTTTTTTAGCAACAAAAATTTCTACTCTTGGATCAATATTAGCAAACGTTCCTACAGCTCCAGAAATTGCGCATGTGGCAACTTCATGAATTGCACTTTGTAATCTTCTTTTATTTCTTCTAAATTCTGCATAATATGATGCTAATTTTAAACCAAAAGTTAATGGTTCAGCATGAATACCGTGACTTCTACCAATACAAGGAGTGAATTTATATTTTTTTGCCTTTTTTTTGAGAATATTTAAAATTTTATTAATATCTTCTAATAAAATTTTTCCTGATTGTACTAATTGAATATTAAAACTTGTATCTAAAACATCAGAAGATGTCATTCCTTGATGTAAATATCTTGCTTTTATTCCCGCTTGTTCACTAATAGAAGTCAAAAAAGCAATAATGTCATGCTTAACTTTTGACTCAATATTTTGAATTCTTTTTACTTTTATTTTACCTTTTTTTTTAACAATACCAGATACTCCCCTGGGTATTATTTTATATTTTTCCATTGCTTGCGCAGCTGCAACTTCAATATCTAACCAGATTTTATATTTATTTTCTTCGGACCAAATTTCAGTGAGTTCTTTTCTTGAGTAACGAGATATCATTAGTTATACGGAGGCTTTATAAAACCTTTATCAGATTCTGTAAAAATTTCATATCCATTTTCTGTTATACCTACAGTGTGTTCAAATTGTGCTGATAGTGATTTATCTTTTGTAACTGCTGTCCAACCATCATTTAAAATTTTAACGTCATATTTTCCATCATTAATCATTGGTTCAATAGTAAATGTCATACCAGGCTTAAGTTCAGTACCGCTATTTTTTTTCCCATAATGAAGAATATTTGGAGCTTCATGGAAAACGTTACTTATACCATGACCACAAAAATCTCTCACAACAGAGTAACCTTTATTTTCAACATAAGATTGGATTTCATAACCTATATCACCGAGTTTAATTCCAGGTTTTAAAATTTTAATAGCTTTATTCATTGATTCGTATGTCGTATCAATTAAATTTTTTGCCTTTATAGATACTTCACCAACAACAAACATTCTACTCGTGTCGCCATAATATTCATTTATAATTGCTGTGACATCAACATTTAATGCATCTCCCTCTGATAAAATTCTTTCGGATGGAACACCATGACAAACAACGTGATTTAAAGATGTACATAATGATTTTTTAAACCCCCTGTAGAATAAAGGAGCAGAGTATCCACCATTATCTCGAATAAATTCATAACTTAATCTATCAATCTTTTCAGTTGTAATTCCTGGTTTAATAAATTCAGTTAGCATATCTAAAGTTTGAGCTGCCAATTTACCAGCAACTCTCATTTTTTCGAATTTCTCTGAGTAATTATTTTTCATCTAATATTTTTATTTTTTTATCAATTCTAATTTCTTTTGGACTAATACTACATATATATACTAAAAATTTAACTCCAGCATTTTTCGCTTCAAGATAATTTTTATAATAATCAATATCTATATCTTTAGCTATTTTAAAATATTTTATATTTTGAATTTGAGTTAAAAATAAGACATAAGGTTGAAATCCTTTTTTTATAGAATTAATCAAATTTTTTAAGTGTTTTGAACCTCTTGAGGTAATAGCATCTGGAAATTCAGCAATATTTTTATTTCTACATAGAGTAACATTTTTAACTTCAATTATTTTTTTGTCACATAAAAAGTCAAACCTAGTATCTTGGTTAAACTTAAATTCTGGTTTTATAATATTAACTTTATTAAATTCTTTAATTAGTTTATTTTTTAAACCATGCTCTACAATTCTATTAGCCCTATGAGTGTTTACTCCAATTAAAGAACTCTTTACTTTTATTATCTCTAATGTGTATTTTAATTTACGTTTTGGGTCATTATTTTTTGTTATCCATACATCGTTACCTTTATTCAATAAACCCATCATAGAACCAGTATTAGGGCAGTGAGCAGTAATAATTTGTTTTTTTAACCCAATATCAACAAAAAATCTTTTATATCTCTTTATAAATTTGCCTTTAATTAAAGAACTTGTAAATTTCATTATTATTTATTTATATTTGTTAATGAAAAATAAAAAAGAAATAATTGCAGGAATAATAATAATAGGTAATGAAATATTATCTGGAAGAACTAAGGATTTAAATACAAGTACTATTTCAAAATGGTTAAATTCTATAGGGATAAAAGTTCAAGAAGTTAGATCTATACCCGATGTTGAAGAAATAATAGTAAAAACTATTAATGATTTAAGAAAAAGATTTGATTATGTCTTTACCTCTGGAGGAATTGGACCAACACATGATGATATAACATCAGAGTCTGTATCTAAAGCATTTAGATTGAAATACGAAATTAATGAAGAAGCTTTTAAAATATTAGAGAAATATTATCAACCTAGTGAATTTAATGAGGGCAGGCAAAGAATGACTTGGATGCCATCAAATGCTAAATTAATATTAAACCCTTCAAGTGGTGCACCTGGATTTTATGTTGAGAACGTTTTTTGTTTACCTGGTGTTCCATCAATTTTGGAGTCAATGTTGCCATCAATAAACAATAAACTTGTAGGAGGAGATCCAATATTGAGTTTAACGATTAGCTTGAGAACTTTAGAAAGCGAAATTTCAAAACCTTTAAAGGAGGTACAGAATAAAAATATTGATGTCGATATAGGCAGTTATCCTTTTTTTAGACAAGGAAAGGTTGGAGTTTCAATAGTTATAAGATCTAAAGATAAGTCAAAAATTAATAATTGTAATTCTCAAATACTTGCGTTTGTTAAAGAAAAAAA
This sequence comes from uncultured Pelagibacteraceae bacterium, assembly GCA_902568975.1. Classification (GTDB taxonomy): domain Bacteria; phylum Pseudomonadota; class Alphaproteobacteria; order Pelagibacterales; family Pelagibacteraceae; genus Pelagibacter. Next base: position 62,775 of record CACFSO010000002.1, on the reverse strand, counting down.
AATAGAAATAATTGAGAGAGATTAATGCTTTATTTTGCGTACGGCAGCAATCTTAATCATTTTCAAATGAAGCGAAGATGTAAAGACAGTATTTTTCTAAAAAAAATTAATTTAAAAGATTTCAAATTAACTTTTAGAAGTAAATATAGAGCAGCTGATATTGAATCAAAAATAAATTCAATTGTTCCAGGTGGTCTTTTTAAAATTTCAAAAAGCGATGAAAAAAAATTAGATATTTATGAAGATTTTCCAATTCTATATAAAAAATATTATTTTTTATATTATGGTAAAAAAGTCATGACCTATACAATGGTAAAGAAATCCCCATTCAAGTTTCCAACTGAACGATATTTAAATATAGTAAAACGTGGATATAAAGATTGCAATCTTGATAAAAAATATCTAAAAAAAGCTTTAATGCCCTCGTGGTGAAATTGGTAGACACAAAGGACTTAAAATCCTTGCCCTTTTGGGAGTGCCAGTTCGAGTCTGGCCGAGGGCACCATAAAAATGATTAAACCTTTTATAGTTTTTGACAATAATAATTTATCGAAAAAGATTAAAAATTTTATTGAAAGAAAAATAGAAACATTTTCTATTTTAAAATCAAATTTGATAATTGTTGTTGGTGGTGATGGATTTATGCTTAAAATATTAAAAAAATTTCAAAAGTATAATAAACCTTTTTATGGAATAAATTCTGGAAGTTATGGATTTCTCATGAATAAATTTTCTAATAAGAATACGATCAAAAATTTATCAAAAGCAAAAATTATTTCAATATCTCCATTAGAAATGTTAGTAAAAAATAAATTAGGTAAGATTAAAAAATCCATTGCTATTAATGAAGTATCTATACTTAGACAAAGTCGTCAAACTGCATCATTATCAATTATAAATGGATCTAAGGTCATAATAAAAAAACTAATTTCTGATGGCGTTATTATATCCACTCCAGCTGGTAGCACAGCATACAATATGTCAGTTCATGGACCTATTTTAAATTTAAATTCAAAAAAAATTTCAATTAGTCCAATAAGTCCATTTAGACCAAGACGTTGGAGAGGCAAAATAATAAGTGAAAAATCAAAAATAAAAATTATCAATCTAAATATTAAAAAAAGACCAATAAGTGCTGTTGCCGATAATTTTGAAGTAAGAAATGCAAAATCAATTTTTATTAAAACAAATAATAAAATTAAATTTAAATTGCTTTATGATACTAATAGCAGTCTTCAAAAAAAAATTAAAATCGAGCAGTTAAGAAAAGAAGTAAATTAATAATGGTGCCCCCGCACGGATTCGAACCGCGGACCTATTGATTACAAATCAATTGCTCTACCAGCTGAGCTACAAGGGCTTAAATGTTTTTTAATAGGAATTTTTATATTATCAAGATGTTTTTTTTTGTTGATTTATATGATGAAAAACAATCGATGCACTATTTGATATATTTAAACTTTCAATTTTTTTGTTTATATCAATTTTTACTAAAAAATCTGTATATTTTTCAGTATGTTTTTTTATACCAAATCCTTCAGATCCAAATAAAAGTACATTTTTTCCTTCCCATTTAACTTTTGTAAAATCTTTATCACTTTGAGCATCAAATCCATAAACCCAAAAATTTTTTTCTCTTAAGTATTTTAAAATAGTATTTATATTTGAAACTTTAAAAATATTTATATGTTCAAAACCACCACTTGCAGACTTGTACATTATTTTACTTTCTCTAGGGAAATGTCTATCTTTAACAATTATTCCATCAATTTTAAAACAAGCTGCACTTCTTATTATTGATCCAATATTTCTTGGATCTGATACATTATCTAAACAAACAAAATTTAAATTATCTTTTTTTTTTATATACTCTTTTATATCTATATTTTCCAAGTGTTCTATTTCAGCAATAAAACCTTGATGTAAAATTCCTTCATTTTTAGAAAATTTATCCATCTCTTTTTTTGTTTTATAAAAAATTTTTATATTTTTTAATAAATTGTTATTTGGACTAAATCTGTGGATATTTTTTTTACTTTCTTCTGTTAAAAAAACTCTTAATACTTTTCTTTTAGGATTTTTTAACGCTTCTAGCACAGCATGTTTTCCAACTATAAAAAAAGATGATTTATTCATAATTAATAATGGTTTTTATACGTTTTTTTGGCTCTTTTCCCGCTATTTCTATTATTGCAATTATGCAATAAAAATATATAAAACGCATGTTGTTTAAAGCTTTATTGAACAAGGGGACGCTTCCCCGACTTAGTTGGAGGGGTACCAAAGCGGTCAAATGGGGCGGGCTGTAAACCCGTTGACTTCGGTCTTCGAAGGTTCGAATCCTTCCCCCTCCACCATTCAATAATTTTTTAAATAATAAATTGGAGTGCGCACTTGGGTATGCGGGTGTAGTTCAGTGGTAGAACACTAGCCTTCCAAGCTGGTTGCGTGGGTTCGATTCCCATCACCCGCTCCAAGAAAATAAAAATATTAAAATGAGGTAATAAAAGTAATGTCGAAAGAAAAATTTAATAGAAGTAAACCACACGCCAATGTTGGTACAATTGGACACGTGGATCACGGTAAAACAACTTTAACCGCAGCTATAACAAAAGTTTTAGCTGAGAAAGGTGGCGCACAATTTGTAGCTTATGATCAAATTGATAAAGCTCCAGAAGAAAAAGAAAGAGGAATAACCATAGCAACCGCCCATGTCGAATATGAAAGTGAAAAAAGACATTACGCTCATGTAGACTGCCCTGGTCATGCTGATTATGTAAAAAATATGATTACAGGCGCAGCTCAAATGGATGGTGCAATATTAGTAGTTAATGCCGCTGATGGCCCAATGCCACAAACAAGAGAACATATACTTTTAGCGAGGCAAGTAGGTGTACCAGCAATTGTTGTTTATTTGAATAAAGTTGATCAAGTTCAAGATAAAGAACTAATAGATCTTGTTGAAGAAGAAATAAAAGAATTACTAACTTCATACAAATTCCCAGGAGACAAGACTCCTATAATAAAAGGATCTGCTTTAGCAGCTGTAGAGGGAAAAGATGATGAAATAGGAAAAAATTCTATCTTAGAACTTGTTAAGGCTATAGATGAACATATTCCTCAACCTGATAGACCAAAAGATAAACCTTTTCTAATGCCTGTTGAAGATGTTTTTTCAATTTCTGGAAGGGGTACAGTGGTTACGGGTAGAGTCGAACAAGGAGTTGTAAAAACAGGAGAAGAAATTGAAATAGTTGGAATTAGAGATACCAAAAAAACTGTTTGTACTGGAGTAGAAATGTTTAGAAAAATATTAGATACAGGTGAAGCAGGTGACAATATAGGAGCTTTATTGCGAGGAGTAGAGAGAACTGATGTTGAAAGAGGACAGGTTTTAGCTAAACCAGGTTCTGTTACTCCACATACTAAATTTGAAGCCCAAGCTTATGTACTTAAAAAAGAGGAAGGTGGAAGACATACGCCTTTTTTTACTAAGTATAGACCACAATTTTATTTTAGGACTACTGATGTAACAGGAGAAGTAGAGTTACCATCTGGTACGGAAATGGTTATGCCAGGTGATGATGCTAAGTTTACAGTTAAATTAATAACTCCAATTGCAATGAGTGAGAAATTAAATTTTGCTATTAGAGAAGGTGGAAAAACTGTAGGAGCTGGAGTAGTAACTAAGATTTTAGAGTAAACTCCAAATAGGAGTGTAGCTCAATTGGTAGAGCGCCGGTCTCCAAAACCGGAGGTTGGGGGTTCGATTCCCTCCGCTCCTGCCAAATAAATGAAATGAAAAAATATGAAAAACCCTTTAAAATTTATACAAGAGGTAAAACAAGAAGCTTTTAAAGTTACTTGGCCAACAGGTAAAGAAACTTTACAAGGGACATTAATGGTTGTTGCTATGGCAATAATAGCTTCCCTCTTTTTTTTGCTTTTAGACCAATTTTTAAAATTCTTTTTAGAATTAATACTTAGGCTGAGTTTTTAATGAAAAATTGGTATATAGTTCAATCACATTCAAGTTTTGAAAACAAAGTAGCTCAATTAATAAAAGAAGAGGCTGAAAAAGCAAATATATCAGAAAAAATAGAGGAAATAATAGTACCTACTCATGATATCACAGAGGTTAAAAGAGGAAAAAGAGTACAAAGAAAAAAAAAATATTTTCCAGGATATGTACTAATCAAGAGTGAAATGGATAATGATATATATCATATGATTAAAAATATAAAAAAAGTTAGTGGCTTCTTGGGATCTAAAGGATCACCTGTTCCTGTATCAGATAATGAGATAGAAAGAATTTTAGGACAAATTAAAGATGGTGTAGTCCAACCAAAATCTGGTATAGAATACAACATTGGTGAAAAAGTTCAGGTTATAGATGGACCTTTTGCATCATTTAGTGGTTTGGTTGAGGATATAGATGAAGAAAAATCTAGATTAAAAGTTTCAGTCTCAATATTCGGTAGACCAACACCTGTTGAGTTAGAATATAATCAAGTGGAGAAAGCAAGCTAATGGCAAAAAAAGAAATTAGTGGTTATGTAAAGTTACAAATAAATGGTGGTCAGGCAAATCCAGCACCACCAGTTGGACCTGCTTTAGGACAAAGAGGAATCAATATAATGGATTTCTGTAAAGCTTTTAATGAAAAAACAAAAGCATTTATGGGTAAACCAGTACCAGTGATAATCACAGTATATAAAGATAAAAAATTTGACTTTGTAATTAAATCTCCTCCTGCATCTCATTTTATTAAGGAGGCTGCTAAATTAAAAAGTGGATCTCAAGAACCAGGTAGAAATATTGTAGCCTCAATAACAAAAAAACAAGTTGAAGAAATAGCAAAAAAGAAAATGAAAGATTTAAATGCCCATGATATTGAACAAGCATCTAAAATTATAGCGGGGTCAGCAAGATCAATGGGAATTGAGGTTAAGGAATAATGGCATCTAAAAGATACAAAAAACTTCCTGAAAAAACAAAAGATTTAAAACCTGAAGCTATTGAAAAACTTATTCCTGAAGTTAAAAAAAACTCAACTACTAAATTTGATGAGTCTATTGATTTAAGTTTTCAAATAAATAATAAACAAAAAAAAAATGAAATAAATTTAAGAACAGTTGTTAATTTGCCATCTGGAAGTGGTAAAAAAATTAAAGTTGCTGTTGTATGCGAAGACTCTAAAAGTAAAACTGCAAAAGATGCAGGAGCTGATATTGTTGGATCTGATGATTTTATAGAAAAAATTAAGAATGGAGATCTAAACTTTGAGAAATTAATTTGCACACCCTCTATGATGGTAAAGTTATCAAAATTAGGAAAAATTTTGGGACCTAAAGGACTAATGCCTAATCCAAAACTCGGAACAGTTACTGATGATCTGCAAAAAGCTGTTACAAACTCTAAATCTGGACAAGTTGAATTGAAAAATGACAAGGATGGAAATATCGGTTTAAGCATAGGTAAAAAATCTTTCTCTGATGAAAAACTTATTAAAAATTTTAATTCTGTAATTGAAACAATTGAAAGAGAAAAATCAAACATTACAGTTAAAGGGGAACTAATTAAAAATGCCTATATAACTTCAACAATGGGAGTTTCTTACAAACTTAAATTATCAAAAAGTATTTAAAATTATGAATAAAGAAAAAAAACAAGAATATATTAAAGAAATGAAGAGTCATTTTGATAATTCAGAGGCTGTTATAGTTGCACATTATCAAGGATTGACAGTTAAGCAATTAGATGAATTAAGAAATAAAATGAGAGAACATGGCATTCAATTTAAAGTTACTAAAAATAGAATAACTAAAATTGCTTTAGAAGATACCAAATGCAAAGATTTATCGGATTTATTTTCCGGCCCAACAGCAGTTGCCCTTTCTAAGGATGCCATATCTTCTGCTAAAATATTAACTAATTTTTCAAAGGAGAATCAAAATTTGAAAATATTAGGTGGAATCATGGGAAATGACATCCTAGATGTCGCAGCAGTAAAAAATGTGGCATTACTTCCATCTTTAGATGAAGCTAGAGCTAAAATTGTGGGAATTTTGAGATCACCGGCTCAAAAAATAGCAAGTATTTTACTTGCACCAGCTTCAAAAATCGCTATTTTAGCGCTCGAAAAATCAAAAAAATAACCAGGAACAAAAATTATTATGGCTGATCTAAATAAAATTATCGAAGACTTATCAAGTTTGACCGTAGTTGAAGCGGCTGAACTATCTAAACAATTAGAAGAAAAATGGGGAGTAACAGCAGCAGCAGCAGTAGCTCCAGCAGCAGCTGCAGGAGCAGCAGCTCCAGCGGAGGAAAAAGACGAATTTACTATTGTATTAGCTTCATCAGGTGAAAAAAAAATAAATGTTATTAAAGAAGTAAGAGCAGTTACATCACTTGGCTTAAAAGAAGCGAAAGATTTAGTTGAAGGCGCTCCAAAAGAATTAAAAACAGGTGTTAATAAAAAAGAAGCTGAAGAGATTAAGAAAAAACTCGAAGCAGCTGGCGCAAAAGTAGAACTTAAGTAAATTTTAAAAAAATTAATAGCTGATCTTAAATAGATTGGCGCTATAGATGCAATTATCTTTTACTGAAAAAAAAAATATAAGAAAAAATTTTGGAAAACTTAAGGAAAGTTTATCAATTCCAAATCTTATAGAGGTACAAAAAAATTCTTATAAAGAGTTGACAGAATATAAACAAGACCTTGAGCAACACATGATAAAAGGTTTTGACAGGGTTTTTAAAAGTATTTTTCCTATTGAAGATGTAAATGATAAAGCCACACTAGAATACTTGTCTTATAGATTAGAAAAACCAAAATTCGATGTTGAGGAATGTATCGCTAGAGGATTAACATACTCAGCAGCACTGAAATGCAATCTTAGATTAGTAGTTTATGAAATTAATCAAGAAAATAATACTAAAGATATATTATCAGCAAAAGAACAAGAAGTTTATATGGGAGAAGTGCCCATGATGACTAATAGCGGAACATTTATAACCAATGGAGTTCAAAGAGTTGTGGTTAACCAAATGCACAGAAGTCCGGGTGTTTTTTTTGATCATGATAAAGGAAAATCTCATGCAAGTGGGAAATTACTTTTCAATTGTCGTGTTATACCAAACCGGGGATCCTGGTTAGATTTTGAATTTGATGTAAAAGATTTTCTATATTTTAGAATAGACAGAAAAAAGAAAATTTTTGTAAGTACTTTACTATTAGCTCTTGGATATTCAAAAAATGATATTGTAAATGAGTTTTATGAAAAAGAAAATTATCAATTTGATCCAAAAGAAAAAAAATGGAAAACAAAATTTGATCCAGAAAACTATAGATCTAAAAATTTCTCCGAAGAAGTTATTGATGTAAAAACCAAAAAAATAGTGGTTAAATTAGGTGAAAAAATTAATTATGTAACTGCAAAAAAACTTTCAAATGATGGACTTAAAGAAATATTTTTATCAAATGAATCACTTTATGGAAAATTTTTACACAAAGACATATCTATTGGAGATGAAATTTTTAAAATTGGTACAGAGATTAATCAATCTATTTTGGAAAAAATAATTAATTTCGATGTTAGCACCATAGAAATTTCAAAAACTAATTCAATTAACAAAGGTCCTTATCTTTTACAAACAATAATAAATGATAAAAATGAAAGTAAAAATGATGCTATAACTGAAATTTATAAAGTATTAAGACCAGGAGAGCCGCCAACTATAGATATAGCTACTCAAATTTTCAATAATTTGTTTTTCAGCTCCGATAGATACGACCTTTCAGACGTTGGTAGAGTTAAGATGAACTCAAGATTAGAAATGGATTGCTCAGATAAGATAACAATACTAAGAAACGACGATATTATTTCAATAATTAAAAAAATGTTAGATCTTAGAGATGGAAAGGATGAAGTTGATGATATTGATCATCTAGGAAATAGAAGAGTAAGATCAGTTGGAGAATTGGTAGAAAATCAAGCTAGGATTGGCGTCTATAGAATGGAAAGATCTATTAAAGAAAAAATGACAACTTTAGATATTGAGTCTGCAATGCCTCAGGATTTAATAAATGCTAAACCTCTAACGGTATCACTTAAGGATTTTTTTGCTACATCTCAACTTTCTCAATTTATGGATCAAACAAATCCTCTTTCTGAAATTACTCATAAAAGGAGAGTTTCTGCACTTGGACCAGGAGGACTTACAAGAGAACGAGCTGGTTTTGAAGTAAGAGATGTACACCCAACGCATTATGGTAGAATTTGCCCAATAGAAACTCCTGAAGGACCAAACATAGGTTTGATTAATAGTTTATCAACCTATTCAAAGATTAATAAATATGGATTTATTGAAAGTCCATATAAAAAAGTTCAAAATGGAATTGTTCAAGATAAAATAGAATATCTTTCAGCGATGGAAGAAACAAAATACACAATAGCCCAGGCAAATTCTGTTATTGATAAAAATGGTAAATTTAAAGAACAGTTGGTTTCTTGCAGACAAAATTTAAATTTTATTTTGTCAAAACCAGAAAATATTGATTATATTGACGTATCCCCAAAACAGTTAGTATCTGTTGCTGCTTCATTAATTCCATTCTTGGAAAATGATGATGCTAACAGGGCTTTAATGGGCTCTAATATGATGAGACAGGCTGTTCCTTTACTTAAACCAGAAGCTCCTTTGGTAGGAACTGGAATTGAAAGTGATGTAGCTCTTGATTCCGGAGTTACAATAGTTGCCAAAAGGGATGGGGTAGTTGATAAAATTGATGGAAAAAGAATTGTTATTAAGGCTACTGATGAAAAAGATTACACTAAGTCAGGTGTAGATATTTATAATTTACAAAAGTTTAAAAGGTCAAATCAAAATACTTGCATAAATCAAAAGCCACTTGTTAGAGTGGGTGATAAAGTAAAATCAGGAGATATAATTGCTGACGGTCCTTCAACAAAAATAGGAGAGCTAGCTTTAGGGAAAAATGTGACAGTGGCATTTATGCCATGGCAAGGATATAATTTTGAAGATTCAATATTAATTTCTGAAAGATGTGTAACTGATGATGTTTTTACTTCAATTCATATTGAAGAATATGAAATAATGGCAAGGGATACAAAATTAGGTGAGGAAGATATAACAAGAGATATTCCTAATGTTAATGAAGAAGCTTTAAAAAATCTAGATGAGTCCGGAGTTGTATATATAGGGGCTGAGGTTAAACAAGGCGATATTTTAGTTGGAAAAGTTACTCCTAAAGGAGATTCAGCTTCAGGCCCAGAGGAAAAACTTTTAAGATCAATATTTGGAGAAAAGGCAATTGATGTTACCGATACATCACTTAAAATGCCAAGTGGAAGCGGAGGTATTGTAGTAGATGTAAGAGTTTTTAATAGACACGGAGTTGAAAAAGATGAAAGATCAATAACTATTGAAAGAGCTGAAATAGAAAGTGTTCAACAAGATAAAAATGTCGAAGAGGAGATTTTAGAGAGAAGTATTAAACAAAGTGCATCATTAATATTATCTGGAATAACGTTAGATAAAAAAATAAAAGAAATTAACACAGGAACAAAACTTGACGAAGAAAAAATTTCTAGTTTAAGTGTTTCTGATATATTTAAAATATCATTTAATAACGATAAAAAATCTGCAGCACTTTCTCAATTAAAAGACCAATATAATTCAGCAAAAAAAGATATTGAAGAAAGATTTGAAGATAAGGTTTTAAAAATAAGACAGGGAGATGACTTGTTACCAAGTGTAATGAAAATGGTTAAAGTTTTTGTTGCAATTAAAAGAAGGTTGAGACCAGGAGATAAAATGTCAGGAAGACATGGAAATAAAGGGGTAGTGAGTAAAATTGTACCTGTGGAAGATATGCCATACCAAGAAAATGGTAAACCAGTCGATATAGTATTAAATCCATTAGGAGTACCAAGTAGAATGAATGTTGGGCAGATTTTAGAAACTCATATAGGTTGGTCATGTACAGAATTAGGCGAAAAATTAAAAAAATTAGTTAATGAAAATCAAAAAAAAATAGAAAAAACGGAAAAAATAAGTTCTTTTTTAAAATCTATATACAGCAAAGAAGCTTACCAGGAAAAAATTGATAATTTATCTAATGTAGAGTTTAAAGATTTGTGTGAAAATATTAAAAATGGAGTGCCAATTTCTACACCTGTTTTTGATGGAGCTAAAGAAGAAGATGTAACAAAAATGCTTGAATTAGCAAATTTACCTAGCTCGGGTCAAACTTTTCTATGGGACGGTAGGACTGGAGAGAAATTTGATCGTCCAGTGACTGTTGGAACTATATATATGTTGAAATTACATCATTTAGTTGAGGATAAAATTCACGCTAGATCTACTGGTCCTTACAGTTTAGTAACTCAACAACCATTAGGTGGAAAAGCACAATTGGGTGGACAAAGATTTGGAGAAATGGAAGTGTGGGCATTGGAAGCTTATGGTGCCTCATATACATTGCAAGAAATTTTGACAGTTAAATCAGATGATGTAGCTGGCCGTGTTAAAGTTTACGAAACTATAGTTAAAGGCGAAGAAAACTTTGAGTCAGGTATACCAGAGTCATTTAATGTACTAGTTAAAGAAATAAAATCTTTAGCTTTAAATGTGGAATTAAATTAAATATGAAAAAAGAATTAACTGAATTATTTAAAAGCTCTGAAATTTCAGAAGCTCAAAATTTTAATAGCATAAAAATTACTTTAGCTAGTCCAGAAAAAATTAAATCATGGACATACGGGGAAATAAAAAAACCAGAAACTATTAACTATAGAACTTTTAGACCAGAAAAAGATGGTCTTTTTTGCGCAAGGATTTTTGGTCCAATCAAAGACTACGAGTGTTTATGTGGAAAATATAAAAGAATGAAATTCAGAGGCATTATATGTGAAAAATGTGGTGTAGAAGTTACCAAATCAAATGTTCGAAGAGAAAGAATGGGTCATATTAATTTAGCAACTCCTGTCGCACATATATGGTTTTTAAAATCATTACCTAGTAGAATTTCTTTGGCAATTGATATGAAACTTAAAGAAGTTGAAAGAGTTCTTTACTTTGAAAATTTTATTGTAATTGAGCCAGGATTAACTGGTTTAAAGAAAAATCAACTTTTAAATGAAGAAGATTTAATTAAATACCAAGATCAATATGGAGAAGAATCTTTTACTGCTGGAATAGGTGCTGAAGCTATATTAGAAATTTTAAAATCAATAAATCTAGAAGAAGAAAAAGCAAATCTTACTAAGGCAATTAAGGAGACAAAATCCAAAGTGGCCGAAGAAAGAGCAATTAAAAGACTCAAATTAGTAGAGTCTTTTATAGAAACTGGTAATAAACCAGAGTGGATGATATTAACAACTATCCCAGTAATTCCACCTGAATTAAGACCTTTAGTTCCATTAGATGGAGGTAGATTTGCAACTTCAGATCTAAATGATCTTTATAGAAGAGTAATAAATAGAAACAACAGGTTAAAAAGATTAATAGATTTAAAAGCACCCGACATAATAGTTAGAAATGAAAAAAGAATGCTGCAAGAGTCGGTTGATGCATTATTTGATAATGGTAGAAGAGGCAGGGTAATTACAGGTACTGGAAAAAGACCACTTAAATCATTAGCAGAAATGCTAAAAGGAAAACAAGGTAGATTTAGACAAAACTTGCTAGGTAAAAGAGTAGATTATTCTGGTAGATCAGTAATTGTAGTTGGCCCTGATCTTAAATTACATGAATGCGGTCTTCCAAAAAAAATGGCTTTAGAATTATTTAAGCCTTTTTTATACGCAAGATTAAATAAATTAGGACTAGCATCTACCATCAAACAAGCAAAAAAATTAGTTGAAAAAGAAAAAAATGAAGTTTGGGATGCTTTAGAATTAATAGTAAGAGAACATCCTGTATTATTGAATAGAGCTCCAACTCTTCATAGGCTAGGAGTTCAAGCGTTTGAACCTAAACTTATAGAAGGTGATGCAATAGAATTACACCCTTTAACTTGTGCAGCTTTTAATGCTGATTTTGATGGAGATCAAATGGCTGTTCATATTCCATTAAGTTTAGAAGCTCAATTAGAAGCAAGGGTATTAATGATGTCCACAAATAATATTCTTAGTCCATCAAATGGTAAACCAATAATAGTACCAAGCCAAGACATGATATTAGGAATATATTATCTTTCACAACAACCATATCAAAAGGATAAAATAGATGGATATTTTGTTAATACATCTGAAATAGAACATGCTTTAGAAATTGGACAAATAAAGGTTCATTCAAGAATAGTATCCAGATTTGAAACTATAGACGAAAATGGGGAAAAAAAGTTTGAAAAACATATAAGTACAGCCGGAAGATTTTTATTGGCAAATTTAATTCCTAAAAATATCAATAATAAATTTTCTCTTATAGATAGATTGCTTCCGAAAAAAGTAGTTTCGGAGATAATTGATCACGTTTTTAGATTCTCTGGACAGAAAAATACGGTAATATTTTGCGATAAACTTAAAGATTTAGGTTTTAAACATGCTTTTAAAGCAGGAATTTCTTTTGGAAAAGATGATCTTGTAATACCTGATAATAAACAACAATTAATTGAAGAAACGAAGAAACTAATCTCTGAATATGAAAACCAATATTCCGAAGGCTTAATTACTAGAGGTGAAAAATATAATAAAGTTGTAGATGCGTGGTCTAAATGTACAGATAAGGTTGCGAATGAGATGATGAAAAGAATTTCTGCAACGGAGGTAACAAAAGATGGTTTAAAAATTAACTCAGTATTTATGATGGCTGATAGTGGAGCAAGAGGATCAGCTGCACAAATGAAACAGCTAGCAGGAATGAGAGGACTAATAGCAAAACCATCTGGAGAAATTATAGAATCTCCGATAACATCAAATTTTAAAGAAGGCTTGACAGCATTGGAATATTTCAATTCTACACATGGTGCTAGAAAAGGTTTAGCAGATACAGCTTTAAAAACTGCAAATTCTGGTTATTTGACAAGAAGATTATGTGATGTGGCTCAAGACTTAACAATTACAAGTAAAAAATGTGAAAATCCTGGACATATTAAATTGTCTGAAATAATTGAAGGTGGAAATGTAATAGTTAGTCTATCAGAAAGATCTTTAGGCAGGGTTGCGGCCTCAGACATTAAAAATCCTATTACAGGCGAAGTAATAATTAAGAAATTATCAATGATAGATGAAGCAGCATGTGAAAAAATCGATGCTGCTGGAGTTAAAGTGATAAATGTTTTTTCAGTAATCATGTGTAGTCTAAAAGAAGGAGTGTGTTCTACTTGCTATGGAAGAGATTTATCAAGAGGAATTATGGTAAATGTAGGGGAAGCTATAGGAATGATCTCAGCACAATCTATTGGCGAGCCAGGAACTCAGTTAACCATGAGAACTTTCCACGTTGGTGGAACAGCATCTATAAAACAAGATTCTCAAATAGTTACTAATTCAGAAGGTATTTTAAAAATAGTTAATACTAATTTAATTGAAGATTCAAAAAAAAATTTAGTTGTTATGGGTAGAAATACTCAATTATTAATCGAAGATGATAATGGATTACAATTAGCAATATATAAAATTCCATATGGATCTAAATTATTTAAAAAAAACGGAGATAAGATTAAAAAAAATACTAAAATTTGTGAATGGGATCCGTATACAACACCAGTAATTGCTGAAACAAGTGGTATAGTAAATTATGTTGATTTAATAGATGGAGTTTCATTGGCTGAAACTATGGATGATGCTACTGGAATTTCAACTAAAACAGTTATCGATTGGAAGACACAATCTAAAAATACAGATTTAAAACCAAGAATTACATTAAGAGATGAAAAAGGAAATGTAATAAAAAAAGCAGATGATAATGAGGCTAGGTATTATTTAGTTCCTGACTCAATCTTATCAGTTAAAGATGGTCAAAAAATTTTTGCAGGAGATGTAATTGCAAGACTTCCTAAAGAAACATCAAAGACAAAAGATATAACAGGTGGTTTGCCAAGAGTAGCTGAACTGTTTGAAGCAAGAAAAGCTAAAGATAGTGCAATAATTGCTGAAAATGACGGGAAAGTAATTTTTGGTAAAGAAGTAAGAGGAAAACAAAGAGTTACAATAGAATCAGATAAAGGTGAAACTTCAACATACTTAATACCAAAGGGCAAACATATCAATTTTAATCAAGGAGAAAAAATTAAAAAAGGAGAATATTTATTAGATGGCCAACCATTACCACATGATATTTTGAGAATTTTGGGAATCGAGGAATTAACTGAATATTTTGTTAACCAAGTTCAAGAAGTTTATAGATTACAAGGAGTAATTATAAACGACAAACATATTGAAGTTATACTAAGGCAAATGTTAAAAAAAATTGAAGTAAAAGAATCTGGGGACTCCAAACTTTTACCAGGAGAAATTATAGATAAATTAAAATTTGAAGAAATTAATGAGGCATTAAAAACTGAAGGAAAAAAATTAGCAATTGGAGAAAGAGTAATGATGGGTATAACTAAAGCCTCTTTGCAAACCGAGTCATTTATTTCTGCTGCTTCTTTCCAGGAAACTACACGTGTACTTACTGACGCTGCAATAAGAGGAAAAGTTGATAAATTACATGGATTAAAAGAAAATGTAATTGTTGGCAGATTAGTTCCAGCAGGAACAGGTAATATTAAAAATTCTTGGAACAAAAAAGCAATAAAAGACGATCAAAAGTATTTATCAGAACAACAAAACTTAGAAGTCTCAGAAAGTCAAGTAAATCAATAGCAATTTTACTTAATCATTAGATCATTATAATTTGACAATTATGATTTCTGTAGTAATTTGGCGATATTTTTTGGTTGGAATGTAGTACTTTAGTACTAAACGCTGCCATAACAATTCAGACAGTCAATTTCACTAAAAAAATAAATTATAAAATTATGCCTACTATTAACCAATTGTTGAAAAAAAAAAGAAAAAGACCTAAATCAAGAGATAAGGTCCCAGCACTAGAAAAATCTCCACAAAAAAGAGGAGTATGCGTAAAAGTTTATACGACAACTCCAAAAAAACCAAATTCAGCACTAAGAAAGGTAGCAAGAGTTAGACTGTCAAATGGTCACGAGGTAACTTCATATATTCCAGGCGAAGGACATAATTTGCAGGAACACTCAGTGGTATTGATTAGAGGAGGACGTGTTAAAGATTTACCTGGCGTTAGATATCATATTCTAAGAGGTAATTTAGATACACAGGGTGTAACCTCAAGAAAACAACAGAGATCCAAGTATGGAGCAAAAAAAGGTAAATAAAAATGTCAAGAAAAAGAAGAGCTCCAAAAAAAATTCCTATTGTTGATCCAAAATATAAATCTTTAATAATTCCAAAATTGATTAATTCTATAATGTATGATGGTAAAAAAACAATAGCTGAAAAAATTGTTTATGATGCTATTGATAAAATAAAAACTAAATCAAAAGAAGAACCAATAAATATTTTTAATGAAGCTATAAATAATATTAAACCTACCGTAGAAGTAAGATCTAGGAGAGTTGGAGGTGCAACCTATCAAGTTCCCGTAGAAGTAAAACAAAAAAGATCTCAAGCTTTAGCTTTAAGATGGTTAATTGACGCTTCAAGAAAACGAAAAGATAAGAAAATGTCTGATAAGATTTTTAATGAAATTTATGATGCTTATCAAAACAGAGGTTCAGCAATTAAAAAAAAAGAGGATACACACAGAATGGCAGAGTCAAATAAAGCTTTTGCACATTTTAGATGGTAAAATATTATGCCAAGAACTCATAATTTAAATAAATATAGAAATATTGGGATCATGGCTCATATAGATGCAGGCAAAACCACAACCACTGAAAGAATATTATATTATACCGGCAAAAGTCATAAAATTGGTGAAGTACATGATGGTGCTGCAACAATGGATTGGATGGAGCAAGAGCAAGAGAGAGGAATTACGATTACTTCTGCAGCTACAACTTGTTTTTGGAGAGATCATAGAATTAATATTATAGATACACCTGGGCATGTAGATTTTACAATTGAAGTAGAGAGATCATTAAAAGTACTTGATGGAGCTGTTGCAGTGTTTGATGGTGTTGCTGGTGTAGAACCACAATCTGAAACAGTTTGGAGACAAGCTGATAAATATAAAGTACCAAGAATTTGTTTCATAAATAAATTAGATAGAACTGGTGCAAATTTTTTAATGTGTGTAGATATGATCAAAGAAAGATTAGGTGCTAAACCCTTGGTCACTCAGATTCCCATTGGTATCGAGTCTTCTTTGAAGGGAGTGGTTGACCTAATTAAAATGAAAGCAGTAGTTTGGAAAGATGAAACCTTAGGTGCAGAATTCGAAATCACTGATATTCCCGAAGATTTAAAAGAAAATGCAAAGAAATACCGTCAAGAATTAGTAGAATTAGCAGTTGAGCAAGATGAAAAATTAATGGAAGACTATCTAAATGGTAAGGATATTTCTGAAAATGATCTTAAAAACTGTATAAGAAAAGGTTGTTTAAAATTTGATTTTGTACCAGTTTTAACAGGATCAGCATTTAAAAATAAAGGTGTTCAACCATTATTAGATGCAGTTGTAGATTATCTTCCAAGTCCACAAGATATTGGATCTATAAATGGTACCAAGCCAGGATCAGATGAAGAATTAGAGATGAAGTTTGATGATAAAGCTCCCTTTTCTGCTCTTGCATTTAAGGTTGCAAACGATCCTTTTGTTGGTTCTTTAACATTTATCAGAATATATTCAGGAACAATCAAGTCAGGCACAGGAATTTATAATACATCAAAAGATAAAGAAGAAAGAGTCGGCCGAATGTTGTTAATGCATGCCAACTCTAGAGAAGATATTAAAGAAGCTAATACAGGAGATATAGTAGCTTTAGCTGGATTAAAAAATACTATAACTGGTCATACACTTTCAAATGAAGAATTTCCTGTTTTGTTAGAACCAATGGAATTTCCTGATCCAGTAATAGAGATAGCAGTAGAACCTAAAACTAAAGGTGATCAGGAGAAGATGGGCGAAGCACTAGGAAGATTAGCTAAAGAAGATCCATCATTTCGAGTAACTACAGATGAAGAATCGGGACAAACAATTATTAAAGGGATGGGTGAATTACATTTGGATATAATTGTAGATAGAATGAAAAGAGAATTTAAGGTAGAAGCTAATATAGGAGCTCCACAAGTAGCATATCGTGAAACAATTTTAAGTTCAGCAGAATTTGACTATACACATAAAAAACAAAGCGGAGGAGCTGGTCAATTTGCAAGAGTGAAATTATCTGTAGAACCCTTAGAACCTGGAAAAGGTAGAGAAGTTGAAAGTAAAATTAAAGGTGGTTCAATTCCTAAAGAATTTATTCCAGGAGTAGAAAAAGGAATTGAAACAATAGCAGATGGTGGAATTTTAGCTGGATTTCCTATAATTGATTATAAGGTAACCATTCTTGATGGATTACATCACGATGTTGACTCTAGCGTACTTGCATTTGAACTTGCTTCCAGACAATGTTTTAAAGAAGCTTGTTCAAGAGGAACCTTAAAATTACTTGAACCAGTTATGAGAGTTGAGGTAGTAACACCCGAAGATTATATGGGTGATGTGATTGGAGACTTAAATAGCAGAAGAGGTCAAATTAATACACAAGAGCAAAGAGGTAACGCTACAGTCATTACAGCAATGGTGCCATTAGCGAATATGTTTGGTTATATAAATAGTTTAAGATCTATGTCACAAGGCAGAGCTCAATATTCTATGTTTTTTGATCATTACGATAAAGTACCACAAAATGTACAAGATGAGGTTACCAAGAAGACAGGTTAATTATGGAAAAACAAAATATTAGAATAAAATTGAGAGCATATGATAATAAAGTTTTAGATCAATCTACTGAGGAAATCGTTAATACAGTTAAAAGAACTGGTGCAAATATTAAAGGTCCAATTCCATTACCAACTAAAATAGAGAGATATACTGTATTAAGATCTCCTCATATTGATAAAAAAAGTAGAGAACAATTTGAAACTAGAACACATAAAAGATTGATAGATATAATAGAACCAACTCCACAAACAGTAGAAGCATTAATGAAGTTAGATCTAGCATCCGGAGTTGATGTGGAGATAAAAATTTAATTATGACCGAGATTGCTTTAATTGGAAAGAAAATTGGTATGTCAAGAGAGTTTTATAAAACCGGTCAATCAGTTCCAGTTACTATTATTAAAATGGAGAAAGGAAGAATAATTCAGTTAATAAATAAGGAAAAAAGAGGATATCAAGCAATTCAAATAGGCTTTGAAAATATAAAAAATTCAAAATTAAATAAAGCAATGAAGGGTTATTTTTCTAAAAGAAAAACTGAAGCTAAAAAGATTTTAAAAGAATTTAAAGTCAAAAGTTTAGATAACTATAAAGAAGGTAATGAATTAGGTTTAGAGATTTTTAAAGATATAAAATTTGTTGATGTAAAATCAAAAACTATTGGAAAAGGTTTTGCAGGAGTTATGAAAAGGCATAATTTTAGCGGTTTAAGAGCTTCCCATGGCGTTTCTGTCTCTCATAGGTCTCATGGGTCTACTGGTCAAAGACAAGACCCAGGAAAAGTTTTCAAAGGAAAAAAAATGGCAGGGCAAATGGGCAATAAATTAAGAACTATTCAAAATTTAGAGATAATCAAAACAGATACAGAAAATAACTTGTTATACTTAAAAGGTTCTATACCTGGATCTAAAAACTCAAAAATCTTAGTCAAAAAATCAGCCAAAAATATTCAAAAACTTACAATACCTGAAAAAATCGAAGTTCTTGAAAAACAAAAAAAAATACCAGACAAAAAGAAAAAATAAATGAAAATTGAAAAAATAAATATTGATGGAAAAAAAGAATCAATTGAAGTTTTAGATAAAATTTTTTTATCAAAAGTGAATAAACAATTAGTTAGCAATGTATTATATAAAACAAATGCAAATTACAAATCAAGGAAAAGTAAAACTAAACAAAAAAATGAAATAATTGGCTCAACTGCAAAAATTTATGCACAAAAAGGAACAGGAAATGCACGACATGCTAGCAGAAAAGCACCAATTTTTGTTGGTGGTGGTGTTGCACATGGTCCTAAAGGTCAATCAAACTATAAAATTAGAAAATTAAATAAAAGTGAAAAAAAGAAAAGCATTTCATCTTTGATAACTGAGAAAAATAAATTAAATAATTTAATTGTATTTGATGATTTTAAGAAAGAGATTAATAAAACTAAAGAAATGAATATTATTTTAAAAAAATTTCAAGCAATTAATTCATTATTTATATTAGATAAATCTTCAAAAGAAAAAATACATAGATCAATAAGAAATATACCAAATGTTAAAGTTACAGACATAAACCATTTTAGTGCTTTTGATATTGTTAAATATAAAAAATTAATTTTTACAGAAACTGCAATTAAAGAATTAGAAAAGAGATATTCATAATGAATAAAGTACATTTATTTGATAAAATTTTATTTCCTGTAATAACTGAAAAATCTACAAATTTATCTTCACTTAACAAGATTGTTTTTAAAGTTCCAAAAAAAGCTAATAAAAAAAATCTTAAAAAAAGTATAGAGAAAATTTTTAAAGTAAATGTTACTAAAATTAATATTATTAATAAAAAAAGAAAAATAAAGATAACAAGAGGAAGAAAGGTTTCAATAAAAGGATATAAAAAAGCAATAATAACCTTAAAAAAAGGCCAAAATATTGACCTTACAACAGGTATTTAACAGATGACCCTAAAAACTTTTAAACCATATACAAAATCTACAAGAGGAACTGTTCTGATAAATAGAGAAAATCTTTGGAAGGGTAAGCCATATAAATCACTTACTTCTAAAAATTATGCTTCAAAAGGACGGAATAACCTTGGAAGAATTACATCAAGAAACCATGGTGGTGGGCATAAACACAAATATAGAAATATAGATTTTTATAGAAAAAAATTTGATATGGTTGGTGAAATTGAACGTGTGGAATATGACCCTAATAGATCATGCCATATTATGCTTGTTAAATTTGAAGATGGCAAAAGATTTTATTACCTAGCACCACAAAAAATAAAAATTGGTGACAAAATTCAAAACGGCTCTAACTCTGAAATAAAGATTGGAAATTGTTTGCCACTTAAAGATATACCCGTTGGAATAAATATTCACAATGTTGAACTACAACCTGGCGGAGGAGGAAAAATTGCAAGAGCCGCTGGATCTTCTGTTACAATTTCTGGAATTGATGGTAATTACTCAATAATTAAAATGACATCAGGAGAAGTTAGAAAAATTGATTCACGATCATTAGCCACAATTGGAGTTTTATCTAATCCTGATCAAAAAAATATAAAAATAGGAAAAGCTGGAAGATCAAGATGGCTTGGAAGAAGACCTCATACAAGAGGAGTTGTAATGAATCCAGTAGATCACCCTCATGGTGGTGGAGAAGGTAAATCAGCAGGAGGTAGACATCCAGTTTCTCCAAAAGGGCAATCAGCAAAAGGATTAAAAACAAGAGATAATAAAAGAACAGATAAATTCATTATTAGAAGAAGAAAGAAGAAAAGAGTTTAGATATGGCAAGATCAGTTTGGAAAGGACCATTTGTTGAAGAAAGTTTGATCAAAAAAGTTGATAAACAAAAAAATGATCCACAAAGAAAACCAATCAAAACATGGTCAAGAAAATCAACAATCATTCCTGATTTTGTTGGTGTCAGCTTTTTAATCTATAATGGTAAAAAATTTATACCAATTACAGTATCTGAAGATATGGTAGGTCATAAATTTGGAGAATTTGCACCTAGTAGACAATTTTTTGGCCACACTCCTGCTGATAAAAAAGCAAAAGCTGAAGAAGGAGCAACTAAAAGTGAAAGTAAAAAATAGATATGAAAAATAAAAAAAAAGAAGAAGATATAAAATTAGTTAAATCAATAAATAAAAGCGTTAGATCTAGTACTAGAAAACTTAAGCCTTTATTAAAATCCATAGTTGGAAAAAAGGCAGATATAGCAATTAGAGATTTATCTTTTTCAGATAAGAGAATATCTAAAGATATAAAAAAAACAATTTCATCAGCTATAGCTAATGCTGAAAATAACTTTCAATATGATATTGATAAATTATTTATAAAAGAAGCTTATTGTGGAAAACAAATTGTTATGAAAAGATTTAGACCAAGAGCTAAAGGAAGGGCCGCTCCTATAATGAAACCTTATTCAAATCTTACAATAATATTAACTGAAAAACAAAAACAAGAGGAAAAACATGGGTCAAAAAGTTAATCCGGTAGGTTTAAGATTAGGCATTAATAGAGGTTGGGACTCCGTATGGTATGCTAAAAAGAAAGATTTTGGTAATTACTTAATTGAAGATTTTAAAATTAGAGAATTTATAAAAAAAAATGTAATTAATTCAGGTGTTTCAAAGGTAATGATAGAAAGAACATCAAAAAAATGCTTTGTTACAATTTATACTTCTAGACCTGGTTTTGTTATTGGTAAAAAAGGTAGCGATATAGAAAAAATTAAAGGCAAACTATCAAATTTAACTACAAACGAGGTAGTTTTAAATATTAAAGAAGTAAAAAAACCTGAAACTAACAGTTATTTAGTTGCAGAAAATATTGCACAACAGTTAGTTAAAAGAGTTTCATATAGAAGAGCAATGAAAAGAGCTATGCAATCTGCGTTAAGACTAGGTGCAAAAGGTATAAAGGTATCTATAAGCGGTAGATTAGGTGGAAACGAAATTGCAAGAACCGAATGGTTAAGAGACGGAAGTATACCTTCCCATACTTTAAGAGCGGATATTGATTATGCAGAGGCAGAGGCGCTTACCACATATGGAATTATTGGAATAAAAGTTTGGATTTATAAAGGAGAAATTTTTACAAAAGAATTTAATCAAGAAACAAATAAAAGATAGTTATGTTACAACCTACTAGAACAAAATACAGAAAAGCTCACAAAGGAAGAATTCATGGAAAGGCTTCAAGATGCAATCTTATGAATTATGGAGCTTATGGGCTTAAAGCTATACAGCCAGACAGAGTTATTGGAAAACAAATCGAAGCAGCAAGAGTAGCTTTAACAAGACACATGAAAAGACAAGGAAGAGTTTGGACAAGAATGTTTCCAAACATTCCAGTATCAAAAAAACCTACAGAGGTAAGAATGGGTAAAGGAAAAGGTGCTCCTGAGTTTTGGGCATGCAGAGTTAAACCTGGAAGAATATTATTTGAAGTAGATGGTGTTACAGAGCAAATTGCTAGAGAAGCACTTTACAAAGCATCAGCAAAACTTCCTATTAAATGTAAATTTATTAAGAGAATATAAAATGAAAAAAAAAGATATAAAAAAACTTACAAAGAGTCAGGCTATCAAAGATATAGATAAGCTTAAAAAGGATCTTTTTAATTTTAGATTTCAGAAGATTAATAGTCAAATCAAAAACCCATCTAAAATAAGAGAAATAAAAAAAACAATTGCTAGACTTAAAACATTTTCCAAGGATAATAATGCCTAAAAAAATTTTAACAGGTATAGTTGTCAGCGATAAGCCAAATAAAACAATTACAGTTATGGTTGAGCGTAAATATCAACACCCAGTTTTAAAAAAAATTATCAAAGCAAGAAAAAATTACAGTGCTCATGATGAGAAAAATCAATACAAAAATGGTGACAAGGTATCAATAATTGAAAGCAGACCTTTTTCAAAAACAAAAAAATTCCAAGTTTTAGGAGAAAAAAAATGATACAGGTTCAAACAGAATTATATGTAGCAGATAACACTGGAGCAAAAAAAATAGAATGTATCAAAGTTCTTGGAGGCTCAAAAAGAAGATATGCGAGTATAGGCGATACAATTGTTGTAGCAGTAAAAGAAGCCATCCCAAAAGGAAAAGTAAAAAAGGGCTCTGTTTATAAAGCTGTTGTTGTTAGAGTTAAAAAAGGAATACATAGAAATGATGGTTCAAAAGTGAAATTTGACAATAATGCTGCAGTATTGACAGATGAAAAAGGTGAACCAATAGGTACTAGAATTTTTGGTCCTGTTACGAGGGAATTGCGAAATCGTGGACAAATGAAAATAATTTCACTAGCCCCAGAGGTTTTATAAAATGATTAAAAAGGGAACTAAAGTATTAATTTTGAGCGGGAAAGATAAAAAAAAAGAGGGTGAAATAATTGAAATTCAAAGAACAAACAATAGAGTAAAAGTAAAAGGAATAAATATGGTAAAAAAACACATCAAAACAACAAAAGAAAAAAAGGGAGGAATAATTTCAAAAGAAAATTTTATTCATATTTCTAATGTTGCAAAAATAGATGAAAAAAAAACAAAGAAAATTGAAGCTAAAAAATAATGATACCTAGAATAAAAGAGCTGATAAATAATGAAATTCAAAAATCTCTAAAAGAGAAGTTTGGATATAAAAATATATATATGGGTCCGAAAATACTTAAAATAGTTTTAAACATGGGTCTTGGACTTGATGGTAATGATTCCAAGGTAATAAAATCATGTGAAGAGGATTTAGGTAAAATAACAGGACAAAAACCAGTCATCACAAAATTTAAAAAGTCGATATCAAATTTCAAAACAAGAAAAAATACGAATGCTGGATTAAAGGTAACTCTCAGAAAAAATAAAATGTATGAGTTTATTGATAGATTGGTAAATATCGCACTTCCTAGAATTAAAGATTTTAGAGGTTTGTCACTAGATGGATTTGATAAATTTGGCAATTATACATTCGGAGTAAAAGAACATATAATTTTTCCGGAAGTTAATTTTGATAAAGTTGATAAAATTAAAGGTTTAGATATTACGATAGTAATTAAAAGTCACGATAAAACTCATAGTTTAGAGTTATTAAAAAAACTAAATTTTCCATTTAGGGAAAGAAAAGGTAATTAACATGGCGAAACTAAGCTCAATAAACAAAAATGATAAAAGAATTAAACTTTCTGACAGGTATTATTTAAAAAGAAAAAAACTAAAAGATATAATTATGAATAAAAAATTATCTTTAGAAGAAAGATTTAATGCACAGCAAAAATTATCAAAGCTACCAAGAAATTCATCTAAGACACGTGTAATGAATAGATGTAGAATTACTGGAAGACCACACGGAGTTTATAGAAAATTAAGAATATCACGAATAGCTTTGCGCCAACTAGGTTTAGAGGGAAAAATTCCAGGAATGGTAAAGGCTAGCTGGTAGAAAGGAAAATTATGAGTTTAAATGACCCAATAGGGGATATGATAGCAAGAATAAAAAATGCTCAATTAAGACATCATAAAAAAGTTATTTTACCTACATCTAAATTTAAAACAAAAATAGCTGAAGTTTTAAAATCTGAGGGATATATAATTAATTATCAATTAATAACTGAAAAAAATAAAATCAATTTAGAAATAGACCTAAAATATAACTCTGGTAATCCAGTTATAAATTCTATTCAAAGAATTTCAAAACCTGGTAGAAGAATTTTTTCAAGTGCCGAAAGTTTACCTAAAATAAATAATGGTCTTGGGATTGCTATAATATCAACACCAAAAGGTGTAATGACTGACATTGATGCAAGAAAGCAAAAAGTTGGTGGAGAAATCATTTGTAAGGTATTTTAATGTCTAAAATTGGTAAAATAAATATTTCAATTCCTGAAAAAGTTAAGGTTATACTTAACGGAAATATTTTAAATGTGGAAGGACCACTTGGTAAAAAATCATTAAATATAGATACAAATATTTTTGATTTAAATGTTAAGGAAGGTAAAGAAGTTTCAATTAAACCAAAAAAAATTGATGCTTCTACCAAGAGACTTTGGGGAATGAATAGAAGTTTAGTAAATAATGCAATAATTGGAACTAGTGTAGGATATACTAAAATTTTAGAACTTGTTGGAGTAGGATATAGAGCAACTTTGAAAGGTAAACAATTGAACCTTCAATTAGGCTTCAGTCACGATGTTAATTTTGATATTCCTGAAAATATAAAAGTAACTGTAGAAAAGCAAACAATTATAAAAATTTTCGGTTCTGATAAACACGATGTTGGTATGATAACATCAAAAATAAAATCTTTACGTCCACCCGAACCATACAAAGGTAAAGGTATAAAAGAACAAGGTCAATACATACTTAGAAAAGAAGGAAAGAAAAAGTAATGAAATTAAAAGCTTTAGATAGGAGAAAATTTAGAACTAGAAATAAACTTAAGAAAGTTTCTAATAGTGACAGATTTAGATTAACTATTTCAAGATCTTCAAAGAATATTTCAGCACAAATAATCGATGATATTAAAAATATAACATTAGCATCTGCTTCTTCTACACAAAAAGAAATAAAGTCTTTAAATAAAAAAAATAAAACAGAATTATCAGTTGCAGTTGCAGAAAAACTAGCAAAAAATGCACTAGAAAAAAAAATAAAAAAAATATATTTTGATAGAGGTTTTTACAGTTACCACGGAAGGATAAAAATTTTTGCAGAAACTTTAAGAAAGAATGGGATGGATTTTTAGGCTATGGAAAAAAATAATGATTATCTTGAAAAATTAGTTCATATCAACAGAATAACAAAAGTTGTTAAAGGTGGTAGAAGATTTGGCTTTTCAGCTCTAGTTGTAGTTGGAAATCAAAATGGTAAAATTGGGGTTGCTCACGCTAAAGCAAAGCAAGTACCAGATGCTATAAAAAAAGCAAATGAGTTAGCCAGACGTAAATTAATACAAATACCTCTTAGAGAAGGCAGAACAATACACCATGACATTTATGGTAAAGATGGTTCAGGAAAAATAAAACTTAGATCTGCTCCAAAAGGAACCGGTATTATTGCTGGCGGCCCAATAAGAGCAGTTTGCGAGGTATTAGGAATTAAAGATATAGTTGCAAAATCATTAGGATCTGCAAATCCACATAATGTAATAAGAGCCTGTATGAAAGCTTTAAAAAATCAAAATTCACCAAAAAATATTTCTATGCTTAGAAATAAAAAAATATCCGAAATAATTGAGAAGAGAGGATAATGACTATTTTAAATAGAACAAATAAGATTAAAATAAAAAAACTTCGAGTTGGAAGAGGCATAGGTTCTGGAAAAGGAAAAACTTCAGGAAGAGGTGTAAAAGGACAAAAGTCAAGATCGGGAGTTGCAATTAAAAGTTTTGAAGGTGGTCAAATGCCATTATTTAGAAGATTACCTAAAAGAGGCTTTAATTCTTTGTCTAAAAATAAAAATAATATCGCAATTATAAATTTAGAAAAAATCCAAAAATTTTTGGAAAATAAAAAAATTAATAAAGAAGAAAAGATTGATTTAAATTTATTAAAAAAATTAAATATAGTTTCAAAAAAATATAAAAAAATTAAAATCTTAGGCTCTGGTGATCTTAAAGAGAAGGTAAACATCGAAACAAATTACATATCTAAATCTGCAAAAAACAAACTAGAAAAATTTGGTGGAAATATTATTTTGAAAAAGAGTATATAATCTTTATGAGTGAATCTTTACATTCAAATGATTTAAGAAATAGAATAATTTTTACAATATTTATTTTATCTATCTATAGGTTGGGTACATTTGTACCTTTACCAGGAATAGAACCTGATCAATTACAACAATTAATGGAAGGTAATCAAAAAGGTTTATTGGGTATGTTTAATGTATTTGCTGGTGGAGCAATAAGCAGAATGGCAATTTTTGCATTAGGTATAATGCCTTACATATCTTCATCAATTATTGTTCAACTTTTAACGGGTGTTTCTGATTATTTTAAAAATTTAAAAGCTCAAGGTGAAATAGGTAGACAAAAAATTACTCAAATAACTAGATATGGAACAGTTTTTCTAGCAACAATACAGGGATATGGTTTGGCAATAGGTTTAGAGTCTTCAGCTAACTTAGTGATTAATCCTGGTATATTTTTTAAAATATCAACAGTAACAACTATTGTTGCCGGAACTATATTTTTAATGTGGCTAGGAGAGCAAATAACACAGAGAGGCATTGGAAATGGAATCTCATTAATAATATTTTCTGGAATTGTAGCTGAAATACCTAGAGCTTTAGTTACTACATTTGAATTAGGAAGAACTGGTGCAATTTCAACATTTCTAATAATAGGAATTTTTGTACTACTTATTATAACAATAATGTTTATAGTATTTATGGAGAGAGCATTAAGAAAAATATTAATAAATTATCCTAAAAGACAAATGGGTAACAAAATGTATGGAGGAGACTCCTCTCATTTACCACTTAAAATAAATTCTGCAGGAGTTATACCAGCCATTTTTGCATCTGCACTATTGCTTTTACCAGTTACTTTTTCAAACTTTAATATTTCTGAAAATGAGACTTTATTAAATATAACTTCTTATTTTTCACAAGGACAACCTCTGTATATGATTTTATACGCATCAGGAATAATTTTTTTTACTTTTTTTTATACATCAATCGTATTTAATCCAAATGAGACAGCAGAAAATTTGAGGAAATATGGTGGTTTTATACCTGGGATACGACCCGGAGATAGTACTGCAATTTACATAGATAATATACTTACTAAATTAACAACGATTGGTGCATTATATTTAACTCTCGTATGTCTTATGCCTGAATTTTTAATTGCAAATTATCCTATTCCTTTTTACTTAGGAGGCACATCAATTTTAATCGTTGTTGTAGTAGCCATAGATACTGTAACCCAAATTCAAACTAAATTAATGAGTTCTCAATATGAGCAATTAATTAAAAAAACAAAATTTGGAAGATAGATTGTGAATATAATTCTGTTCGGTCCACCAGGGGCAGGTAAGGGAACTCAAGCAAAGCATATTGTTAAGAAGTATAATTATTTTCAGTTATCAACAGGTGATTTATTAAGAGATGAAATAACAAAAAAAACAGAACTTAGTGAAAAAATATCAAAATTGATTGATCAAGGTGAATTTGTTACTGATGAAATAGTAGAAGACCTAATTATTAAAATAATAAATAACGAGAATTATAAAAATAGAATAATCTTTGATGGATATCCAAGAAATATAAGTCAGGTTAAAAAGCTGGAAAAAATTCTTGAAAACGCAAATCAAAAAATTGATAAAATTTTATATCTCGATGTATCTAAAGATAATATTTTAAAAAGAATATCAGGAAGAATTTTATGTCAAAAATGTAACGAAATATTAAATGAATTTACAAACAAAGAAGATTTAATAAATCATAAATGTGGGACAGAGTATTTTAAAAAAAGAGCAGATGATAATGATAAAACAATTGTTAAAAGATACGATACCTACATGGAAGTAACTAAGCCAGTTTTAGACTATTATAAATCCAATCCTAATTTTATTAAGATTGATGGTACTTTAAAAATTGATGAAATATCAGGAAAAATAGAGGAAATTCTTAATGTTTAAGAAGTTGACTTTAAAAGATCTTCTTATATAAAAGGCTAAATTTTATCCTAAAAATATGGCTCGTATAGCAGGTGTAAACATTCCTCAAAACAAGATAGTTCAAGTTGGCTTGACATATATTTTTGGAATTGGTCAAAAATTTTCAAAGCAAATTTGCAATGCTCTTGAGATACCAAAATCAAAAAGAGTCAATGAGTTAACTGATGATCAAATTTTAAAAATAAGAGAATATATAGATAAAAATTTTACAGTTGAAGGTGATTTAAGAAGAGAGAATTCTTTAAGTATAAAAAGATTAATTGATTTAGCTACGTATAGAGGATCTAGGCATAGAAAAAAACTCCCTGTAAGAGGTCAACGAACTCGATGCAATGCTAGAACTAGAAAAGGTAAAGCAATAGCTATAGCTGGTAAAAAACTTACACCTCTTAAAAAATAATTATGACAAAAGATAAAAAAGTTGAAAAAAAATTAGAAAATAAAGATGAATTAAAAGAAAAAGCTAAAACTATAAAAAAAAGTTCTTATTCTAAAAAAAAAAAGACTAAAAAAAATATAACAAATGGTATAGCTTATGTTCAGTCAACCTTTAATAATACTATAGTTTCAATAGCTGATACAAATGGAAATGTAGTATCTTGGGCTTCAGCTGGCCAAAAAGGATTTAAAGGATCAAGAAAATCTACGCCTTATGCTGCACAAGTTGCAGCTGACTCGGCTGCTTCAAAAGCTTTAGAAGCAGGCATGAAAGTATTGTCTGTCGAAATAAAAGGACCAGGTTCAGGTAGAGAAACTGCACTTCGAGCATTACAAGCAAGAGGTTTTAAAATTATTTCGATAAAAGATACTACACCAATACCACATAATGGAACAAGACCACCAAAAAAAAGGAGAGTATAATGGAAACTAACGAAGTAAATATAAAAAATTGGAAATCTTTAATTAAACCCGGAAGGTTAGATATCCAATCCAATGATGATAAAACTTATGCAAAAGTTACTGCAGAGCCGTTAGAAAAAGGATACGGATTAACATTAGGAAATTCTTTAAGAAGAATATTGCTATCTTCAATAAGAGGATCAGCAGTTACAGCAATTCAAATTGATGGAGTTTTACATGAATTCACATCTATAAAAGGCATTAGAGAGGATGTAACTGATATAGTATTGAATGTTAAATCACTAGCTCTTAAGAGTTCATCCGAAGGAGTAAAAAAATTAATTCTTGATGCAAAAGGTCCAGGAGAAATTAAAGCATCTAATATCACTCCATTATCTGACATTGAAATCTTAAATCCAGATTTAGTCATCTGCAATTTAGATGAAAATACTAATTTTCATATGGAAATGACTGTAGGTAATGGAAAAGGATATGTTTCCGCAGAACTTAATAAACCTGATGAACCTCCTTTAGGCTTAATTCCAATAGATTCTTTATTTAGTCCAGTTAAAAAAGTTTCTTATTCAGTGAGTACAGCAAGGGAAGGCAAGGCATTAGATTATGACAAACTAACTATGGAAGTTGAAACGAATGGCTCAATTTCAGCTGAGGATGCTATAGCATATTCTGCAAGAATATTCCAAGACCAACTTGGGATGTTTGTTAATTTTGATGAACCACAAGAGGTTATTGTAAAAGAGAAACCTTCCGAGCCTGAATTCAACAAAAATCTTTTAAGAAAAGTTGATGAACTCGAGCTATCTGTTAGGTCAATGAATTGTTTAAAAAATGATAATATTATTTATATAGGTGACTTAGTGCAAAAATCTGAGGGTGAAATGTTAAGAACACCAAATTTTGGAAGAAAATCTTTAAATGAAATTAAAGAAGTTTTAACAGGAATGTCCTTGTATTTAGGAATGGAAATTCCAAATTGGCCTCCAGAAAATATAGCTGAATTGTCCAAAAAATTAGAGGAAACTATTTAATGAGACATAAATACGGTCACAAAAAATTAAATAGAACCTCTGATCATAGGAAGGCACTTATAAAAAACATGTTAAATTCATTAATTAAATATGAACAAATCACAACAACATTACCAAAAGCCAAAGTTTTAAAACCAGAAGCAGATAAAATAATAACATTAGGTAAAAAAAATACTCTTCAAAACATAAGATTTTTACATTCTAAGCTCCAGAATTCTATATTAGCTAATAAAGTGAGAAAAACTTTATCTAAAAGATATGAAAATAGAAAAGGTGGTTACACAAGAATAATAAAAGCTGGATTTAGATATGGTGATAATGCCCCTATGGCTGTAATTGAATTTGTCGATAGAGATGTTGAAGCAAAAAGAGTTGATAAAAAGAAAAAAGATACAACCAAAGAAGCACCTAAAGCGGAAGAGAAAAAAAAAGCTACAGCTTAAATCTTAGATCATGAAAAAATCTTACATCGTTGATTCAACGTGTAATCACATGCGTTTAGATAGATGGTTAAGAATTAAAATTGGAAAAATTCCACAAGGACTTATTGAGAAATATCTAAGGACAGGAAAAATTAAACTTAACAAAAAGAAGGCTAAAAGCTCTCATAAAATAAAAACTAAAGATGAGATAAACATTTTTAACATAGAATTTAAAGAAAGAATTCCACAAAAAAAAATTAAGTTTTTACCTTCAAAAGAAATTATTAAGTCAAACGAGAATCAAATAATTGACAACAATGATAACTTTATAGTGTTAAATAAAGAATCTGGAATATCGGTACAAGGAGGAACAAAATCAAAAAAAAATTTAGTTGATATTTTTACTAAAAGTGAAATTTTTAAAGGAACAAAGCCTTTTTCAGTCCATAGATTAGATAAAGATACTTCGGGAGTTTTTATAATGGCCAAAAATAGAGAGAGCGCACAGTTATTAACCTCTTTGTTTAGATTAAGAAAAGTTTATAAAACCTATTTGGCCATATGCCAAGGTGAAATTAGTAAAAATTCAGGTATTTGGCATGATGATTTAATTAGATATGATGGAGATAAAAAAATAATTGAGAAAGCTAAAACAATTTTTAAGGTAGTTGATAAAAATTCTGAGGCTAGTTTATTAGAATTAAATCCGATCACTGGAAGAAAACATCAGTTGCGTAAACAATTATATTCAATAGGAAATCCAATTTTTGGAGATACAAAATATAAATTATCAAATTCTTACAAGGGTATTAATAAAAATTTAATGTTACATTCATATCAAATAAAATTTAAAATAAATGAAGTGAAGTATACTTATTCTGCTTTATTACCTGATTATTTTAAAAAACTGTTAAAATCTAAAAGACTTAAATTTTCAAATTTTTAATTAAATTTTTTTCAAGCATACTAGAAATTTTGTTATAATTTATTTTTTTAATACTAATTAAATTAGTAATTTCCCTATCTTTAATTCCACATGGAATTATTTTATCATAATGATTTAATTCATTACTTATATTTATTGAAAATCCATGGTAAGCAACCCATCTCTTTATTTTAAAACCTATTGCAGCAATTTTTTTTAATTTATTATTTTCTGAATACCAAATTCCAATATTTTTTCTATCACTTCTTGATTTAATATTATATTTTCTTAAAGTTTCAATAATTGATAATTCAACTTTTTTTATAAATCTTCTAATATCCTTTCCTCTTTTACCTAAATCAATAACCAAATAGCAAACAAGTTGACCGGGTCCATGCCAAGTAATTTTTCCACCTCTATTACTATTTATTATATTTATCGAGCTATCTAAAATTTCATTTTTTTTAAAACTAGTTCCGCCAGTATAAATTGAAGGATGTTCTAAAAACCATATAAGTTCCTTTTCATCTTTTTTATTGATTATTTTCTCAACTTTTTTTTCAAGTATATCTATAGCTTTTTTATAAATTACTGGTTTTATTGATCTTTTTATCAATATTTTCATTTAAGAATTGTAATATAAAAATTATCCATTAATAGTGCCTTATTAAAATAAAGGTTTTTTATGACTTTAGTAAGAAAAATAAAAGATAAAAAAGTCAATTTTGAATTTAATAAGGAATATATCAAGGTTGTTACTGATAAAATTGCAAATAATGATGCAGAATTTATTTCTAATTCATTTAATGAAATGCACCCTGCTGATGCTGCCGATATAATTGAGCATCTTAATCACGACGATAGAGAAAATTTAATTAAATTAAATAATTTTAAAATAGACCCAGAAGTTTTTGTTGAAGTAAATGAATCTATACAATCTGAAATAATTAGATATTTATCAATAGACTCTATAGTTTATATTTTAAAAAATCTAGAATCAGACGATTCTATAAAAATTTTAGAAAACTTAGATGAAAAAAATAAAAATGAAATATTAAGTTCTTTGCCTCCAAAAGATAGATTTGTTCTTTTGGAAAGTTTAAGTTACCCAGAAGATTCAGCTGCTAGAATAATGCAAAGAGAGTTTACAGCGATACCTAGCAATTGGTCAGTCGGACAAACAATAGACTATTTAAGAGAAAATAAAGATTTACCTGAGGAGTTTTTAGAAATATTCATAGTTGATAATGAATTTAAACCTATCGGAACTGTTCCATCTTCAAAGGTTTTACGGACTCCCAGAGAAACAAAAATGATTTCTATTATGAATGAGTCACAACTTTCGATACCAGTTAATATGGATAGAGAACAAGTAGGTCATTTATTTGAAAATTATAACCTTAATTCAGCATGCGTTGTAGACAAAAATAATAAGTTAGTAGGTATGATTACAAGTGATGATGTTCTTACAGTTTTAAAAGAAGAAGCTGAGGAAGATGCATTAAGACTTGCTGGTGTTGGTGATGAAGAAATTACGGACGGTGTATTAAAAAAAACAAAAAGAAGATTTAGTTGGCTTTTATTGAATCTTTTTACAGCTGTTATTGCTTCAATTGTTATAGGTTTTTTTCAAGAAGATATTGAAAAAGTCGTTGCTCTTGCTGTGTTGATGCCAATAGTTGCTTCAATGGGTGGAAATGCTGGTATGCAAACTTTAGCTGTAACAATAAGAACTATTGCAACTAATGAACTAACTAAAAACAATTTTTCACAAAATGTCTTAAAAGAATTTTCAATTGGAGTTTTAAATGGAATAATTTTTGCAATTATTAGTGCAATAATAGTTCAATTTTGGTTTCAAGACTTAATACTTTCATTAATTATATCTATTTCAATGGTATTAAATATGATAGTAGCTGGTCTTTTTGGTATTTTAGTCCCTATAACACTAAAAAAATTAAAAATAGATCCAGCTATAGCTTCAAGCGTTTTTGTTACTACAATCACCGATGTTATAGGATTCTTATCATTTTTAGGAATTGGAGCATACTTTTTCTATGGAAGTTAAAAATTATCAATCAATCTTATTGTATTTATATAAAAAGCTATAAAAATTTTAAAATTTTTTTTATTATATTTTTTAGATAAATTATTTTTATTTCTAATTTCTAAATATTCGATCTTAATTTTATTTTTAATAATATCTTTTTTAACACTATTTAATTTATTAATATTTTTGAAGTTTTTCTTTATTGAGTTGTAAAATTTTTTTATTTTATAAATAATTTTCGATGCTATAAGCAAATCATTCTTTTGTAACAAAAAATTTCTTGATGAATATGCTAAATTATTAGTATCTCTAATAGTTTTACAAGTAATAACTTTTGTATTGAATTTATTTTTTATAAATTTTCTGATTAAATATATTTGTTGATAGTCTTTGTTACCTAAAAATATATATCTAGCTTTAATAATTTTTAAAAATTGGTTAATTACAGCTAAAACTCCTTCAAAATGTCCTTTTCTATATTTTGCACATAAAATTTTGTCTTTATTATTAATGTTAATTTTAGTATTTGATTTCTCTTTATAAATTTGATCTATGGTAGGCAAAAAAACATAGTCAATTTTCTTATTTTTA
Organism: uncultured Pelagibacteraceae bacterium; assembly: GCA_902568975.1. Classification (GTDB taxonomy): domain Bacteria; phylum Pseudomonadota; class Alphaproteobacteria; order Pelagibacterales; family Pelagibacteraceae; genus Pelagibacter. The sequence continues at coordinate 28,301 of CACFSO010000002.1, read as the reverse complement.
AGTATTTTCAAGTCTCTTGTTAAAGATCTAGGATAATTTTTATAATCTTTTTTTTTATTAAATTGTATTGGATTTATAAAAATACTTACAATTGTTTTGCTACATTTCTTTTTAGATGAATCAATAAGTGATAAATGGCCTTTATGTAAAGCACCCATTGTAGGAACGAATCCTATGTTTGCCTTAAAATCAACTTGTTTATTTAATTTATTAATACTTTTAATAATCTTCATTTATGATAGTGAGCATAACAGTTAAAACATTTTGATGATAAAACAAGCAATAATTCCACTAGCAGGTCTAGGAACAAGACTTTTGCCTTTAACGAGTGTATTTCCAAAAGAACTTTTACCAATTAATGGCAAGCCAGGTATAGAATATATTCTAGATGAATGCATAGATTCAGGTATTAAAGAAGTCGTTTTTATAATTTCTAAAAAAAAACAATTAATAAGAAAATATTTTACTAGTGATAAATTTTTTAAAAAAATAATTAAAAAAAAGAAAGATAAAAGATTAATTTACGAATATAAAAAATTAAAAAAATATAGAAAAATGATTAAATTTGTATATCAAAACAAACCTATGGGAACTGGAGATGCAGTTTTAAAAACAAAAAAATATATTCGCAATTCACATTTCCTGATGATTTTACCTGATGATTTAATAATTAAAAAAAATTGTTCTAAAAATATGATAAATATTTATAAAAAAAATAAATGCTCAGTAATGGCCAGTATGAAAGTAAAAAAAAATACTGTAAATAGATGGGGTATTTATTCTTTAAAAAAAAAAATAAATAAAAATAATTTTTTTATTAAAGATGTAATAGAAAAACCAGAAATTAAAAACGCACCATCTAACCTTGCGATTATTGGAAGATATATTTTACCCAAAAAGATTTTTATTAAATTAAAAAATCAGAAAAAAGGCAAAGGCGGAGAAATACACATTACTGATGCTATTAAAAGATTGATACATGAAGGAGAATTATTTATTGGTCACAATTTTCGAGGAAAATATTTAGACTGTGGAACTATGAACGGTTACATAAAGTCATCATTGGAAATTTCAAAATTATGAAACTTTGCATGATAGGAACGGGTTATGTTGGTTTAGTTACAGGTGCATGCTTTTCTGATATTGGAAATAAGGTAATTTGCGCTGATATTGATGAAGATAAAATTGATAAACTTAACTCTGGAAAAATTCCTATATACGAACCTGGCTTAGAAGAGCTTGTTAAGAAAAATTTTGATCAAAAAAGACTTTCTTTTACAACAAATGTTAGTTCTGCGATTAGAAAATCAGATATAATTTTTATATGCGTTGGAACTCCAACAAAAAAGAAATCTAAAACTGCCAATTTAAAATATGTGTTTCAGGCAGCAAACTCAATTTCAAAAAATCTCAACAAATATAAAATAGTAGTAACTAAATCTACCGTACCAGTGACTACTGGTGATAAAATAGAAAAAATAATGAAAAGCAAAAACCATGAAAGTAAATTTGATGTAATTTCTAATCCAGAATTTTTACGTGAAGGGGAGGCAATTAGAGATTTTATTTATCCAGATAGAGTTATTGTTGGAACTAAAAATGCAAAAGCAAACAAAATAATGAAATCACTTTATTTGCCAATAATTAAAAAAATTACAAGATATTTGAATACATCAAGAAGAACAGCTGAAATGATAAAATACGCTTCAAATGCCTTTCTTGCCACAAAAATATCTTTCATAAATGAACTTGCTAATTTATGTGAAAAATCATCTGTAGATGTTAAAGATGTTTCAATTGGAATGGGTTTAGATCAAAGAATTGGCGAAAGATTTTTAAGAGCCGGTCCTGCTTATGGAGGTTCTTGCTTTCCAAAAGATACAAAAGCATTACTTCATACTGCTGAAAAGTTTAAAATAAACCTCTCAATTGTGAAAAACGTTGTTAAATCTAATGAAAGAAGAAAGACACTTCTGCTTAAAAGAATTCATAAAATACTAGGAAAGAGTCTAAAAGGAAAAAAAATAACTTTTTTAGGTGTTACTTTTAAACCTAATACAGATGATATGAGAGAGGCATCGAGTGTAAAAATGTTGCCTTATCTTTCTAAAAAAGGAGCAAGTATTAATTATACTGATCCATCTGGTAATAAAAAGATTTTAGATAAAATAAAAAATGTAAAATATTATAGAAATATTAGTTCAGCTTGTTATAAAAGAGACTTAATTATTATACATACTGAATGGAATGAGTTTAAGCAATTGAATTTCAAAAAAATTGTTAAAAAAAGAAAATTTAAAATCTACGACCTCAGAAATCTTTATTCTCCAACAAAAATGCAAAAGGATAAAATTGAATACTTTTCTATTGGAAGATAATTAATTAACTTCAAAAATTGCATCAACTTCAACAACAACACCCAAAGGTAAACTATTTACACTTACAGCAGCCCTAGTATGTTTGCCATTATCTCCAAAAATTAATGAAATTATATCAGAAGCTCCATTTATTATTTTTGGTTGATCAGTGAAATTATCAGTTGAATTAACATATCCAGTTAATTTAATGCATGATTTTATAGATGATAAATCATCATTGCAGGCTTTTTTTGCTTGAGAAATAATATTTAAAGCGCATCTTCTTGCTGCCTCATAACCATCTTCTATGTTTAAATCTTTACCAATTTTACCCTTTATTAATTTACCTTGTTCATCAATAGAAATTTGACCTGAAATAAATAAAAATTTTCCTGAAATTTTAGTTGCCACATAAGATCCAACAGGTTCAGGAGCATTTGGCAATTTTATATTTAGTTTTTTGATATTTTCTTCAGCTGTCATTTTTTTTTAAAAAAATCTGATCCAGTTTTACTCTCACCAAATTTTTTTAGTTTGTTTTTAAAATTAGATAATTTTTTTTTATTTTTATCACTTGTAATTTTTTCTTTAACTTCATTGCCCTTTTTTATGGCATTTTCTTTTAATTTATTAGCTTTTTTTTTAGTTAGGTCAGATATACATTTGGCATACTCGTTACTTAATTTGTCAATACCAGAACAATCTTTTTCAGTGCTAACAACATTCGAAGAATAAAAAAAGATTAAAATAAGTGTATATTTAATAAGTTTCATTTTTTTTTATTTTTAACCTTTTTACTTTTATCGTATTCTTTTCGTTTCTCAATTAATATTAATGCTTCTTCCATTGAAAGATCTTGTGGATCCTTTTCCTCCGGTATTGTTGCGTTTAGTGATTTATATTTAATATAAGGTCCATATTGACCCTTCATAATTCTTACAGCTTTTTTATCATCTGGATGTTCACCAAGATCTTTAATAATAGACGAAGAGATTCGCCCCGGCTTAGCTTCTGCGATTAATGATACAGCTCTATTTAAACCTATAGAAAAAATTTCATCTACATTTTCTAATCTAGCAGATTTTTTTTCACATTTAAGATAAGGTCCAAATCTTCCAACATTTAAAGTTATATCATGCTTATTTTCTGGGTTTTTTCCTAATGATATTGGTAGTGAACATAGAAATTTTGCTTTTTCTAAGTCAATCTTTTCAATATCAATACCTTTAGGGATAGAAACATTTTTGAAATTATCATTTTTTTTCTTTTTATTTTTTTTTTCTAAATTAGTTTCTTTATTTTCATATTGTAAATAAGGTCCAAATCTTCCATTTTTTAAAAAAATTTCAATACCATGGATATTTTTTCCTAAGAGTTTTGGTTCAGCCAAATTTAATTGGTTAGCTGCTTTAATTTTAGATAAAGGTCTTGTAAATTTACAATCTGGATAGTTCGAACAACCAATAAATGCTCCACCTCTGAAACTATTCTTTAGACTTAATTGTCCAGTATCACAAAATTTACATTTTCTATCTATAATACCATCTTTATTTATTTCAAAAATTAGTGAACCAAGACTTTCATTCAATAAATCAAGCACTTCTCTTGTTCTTTTTTCTTTAACATTTGAAACATTTAAATAAAAATCTTTCCAAAAATTATCTAAAACACTTATCCAATTTTCTTTTCCTGATGTTATATCATCTAATTGATTTTCTAGTTTAGCGGTAAAGTCATAATCAACATATTTAGAGAATAGCTTCTCCAAGAATGCAGATAATAATTTACCTCTATCAGTTGGAAAAAATCTTTTATTATTAATATCAGCATATCCTCTATTTGAAATTACAGATATTATACTTGCATAAGTTGATGGTCTTCCAATTCCTAATTCTTCTAATTTTTTTACTAAACTAGCTTCAGAGTATCTCGGTGGAGGTTGTGTAAAATGCTGTTCATCATTAAACTCATTTAATTTAACATTGCCAATATTTACATCTGGTAGAATTTTGTTTTCTTCACTTTCATCATCTAAATTTGATAATTTTAGAAATCCATCAAATTTAATTACCGATCCAGAAGATTTAAAAACATTTTTTTTATCATCAGATGATATTATTATTGTTTTTCTATCAAACTTAGCAGACTCCATTTGAGAAGATAGAGCTCTATTCCAAATTAAATTATATAATTTAAATTGATCTGAACTTAAATATTTTTTAATACTTTCTGGATTTCTTACTATTTCTGTTGGTCTTATTGCTTCATGTGCCTCTTGAGCATTTTTTGCTTTTTTACCAGAATAATTTTGTTGATTATTTGGTAAATAATTTGAACCAAATTTTTCTTTTATGTAATTTCTAAATATTTCAACCGCATCTTTAGAAATGTTTGTTCCATCCGTTCTCATGTAAGTTATTAATCCTACGGTTTCTCCATCGATATCTATTCCTTGATAGAGTCTTTGTGCAATTTGCATAGTTCTTGAGGATCCGAAACCTAATTTGCTAGATGCCGTTTGTTGTAAAGTTGATGTTGTAAATGGTCCTAATGGATTTCTGGAAAAAATTTTTGACGATATATCTGTTATTTGATATTTTTTTTTTTTAATTTTTTCTATTGCTTCATTAATATCTTTTTTGTTTTTAAAAAAAAATTTTTCTACTTTATTTCCATCAAATTGACTAATTGTAGAAGGGATTATTGAATTTTCTATAGTTTGAAATGTAACATTTAAAGTCCAATATTCATCTGGTTTAAATTTTTCAATTTCATGTTCTCTTTCTGTTAATAATCTTAATGCAACAGATTGTACTCTGCCTGCTGATTTTGAACCTGGTAGTTTTGTCCATAGAATTGGAGAAATATTAAAACCCACTAAATAATCCAAAGCTCTTCTTGCCATGTATGCATCAACTAGGTGAGGTTCAATCTCTCTAGGATTGTCAATTCCATTAGTAACTGCTTTTTTAGTTATTTCGTTAAACACAACTCTTTCAATTTTTTTATCTTTCAGGAGTTTTTTTTCATTTAAAAACTCCTTCACATGCCATGCTATTGCTTCACCTTCTCGATCTGGGTCTGTTGCTAAAATTATTTTATTTGAATTTTTAGCTGAATCTGTAATTTCTTTAAGATATTTTTTTGAAAACGCATCAATTTCCCATATCATTTTGAATTTATTATCAGGATCTACTGAGCCGTTCTTAGAAGGTAAATCTCTAATATGACCGTAACTTGCTAACACAGTGTAATTTGATCCTAGATATTTATTAATAGTCTTTGCTTTTGCAGGACTTTCAACTATTACAAGATTCATAATTAGAGAAACTACTCAAAAGACTTTAAGTGTCAAATTAATAAATTTTTGTCTTAGTTTCTTCTTTATTTTTCAAGCGTTTAATATTTTCACGATGTGTATAAATAATAAGAACAAACATAATTATAAAAAAATATATATTATTTATATCTATGAACCATATATATATTGGTATTGAAATACTTCCAAATAAAGATGATAGTGAAGAAAATTTTGATATTAAAAAAGTAATTGCCCAAGTTATTACAAATATTATTCCAAAAATAAAGTTTATTGCAAACAAAATACCAACATATGTTGCAACACCTTTTCCTCCTTTAAAATTTAACCAAACTGGGAATACATGTCCTATAAATATTGATAATGAGCATATAAAAATGTATTCAGTATAATTATATTTAATAAACAATATTGGAAGTACTGCTTTAACAATATCCAATGTTAATGTTGTATAACCAATAAATTTACTCCCAGTTCTTAATGCATTTGTTGCACCTGTATTACCAGATCCTATCATTCTAATATCTTTTTTTAAAAAAAATTTAGTTAAAATATAACCAAATGGAATTGAGCCTATTAAATATGATATTAATATGATTATTAAAATTTCCATAATTAAATTTTAAACAATTCTATACCCTTAACAAAAGTATTGGTTACAATACCTTGGAGTTTTTTATCATCTATAGAGGTATTTTTTGATTTAGATTTTATTTTTTCTTTTTTAACTATCCAAGGTTTATATATATCAACTATACAAAAATCAGCATCATTACCTGTAGATAAATTTCCTTTATCAATTTTTAAAATTTTTGCTGGATTGCTAGTTAGTAATTGAATTATTTTGTTTAATTTTATTGATCCGTTATGGAATAGTTCTAAAGATAATGGCAATAAAGTTTCCACCCCCGAAGCTCCAGTAGCAGCTTGATAGAATGTTAATCTTTTTTGTTCTTCATCCTCAGGTTTATGATCTGATACAATGACATCGATTAAATCTTTGTTAATACCTTTAATTAAAGATTCACGGTCATCTTCAGTTCTTAAAGGAGGTGACAATTTTAAAAAGGTTCTGAATTCTCCTATATCATTTTCATTTAAAGAAAGATTGTTAATAGAAACTCCAGTAGTGAAATTAACTTTTTGTTTTTTATATTCAATAGTTTCAATAGATTTAGAAGAAGAAACTTGCGATATATGATATCTACAATTAAAATCTTCAAGTAGAGATAAATCTCTTTCGATAATTATTTTTTCTGCAATATCAGGAATACCTTGTAATCCAAGTTTTGTTGAAATAATTCCATCATTCACCATTCCACCTTTAGATAATTCAAAATCTTCAGCATGTTGCATTATCAAACAGTCCAAATCATGTGCGGATTTCATTATTCTAGACATTAATCTCGTATTTTGAATAGTTTTTAATCCATCAGTAAATGCTACGATTCCTTTTTTTTTAAGCAAACCAAATTCCGTCATATTTGTTCCCTCTAAGTTCTTAGTTAAAGAAGCAGTGGGATAAATATTAATTTTAGATTTATCTCTTCCTCTACGTTTTAAAAAATCCACGATTGATACATTATCTACTACTGGTTCGGTATTTGGCATAGTTACCACTGAAGTAACACCACCTGCTAATGCTGCATTACTCAAGGTTTTGAAATTTTCTTTATACTCATATCCAGGTTCACCAACAAAAACTCTCATATCGACCAATCCTGGAAAAATATATTTTTCATTTAAATCAATAAATTTTTCTCTTGATGGTATATTATTTTTGTTTACTTTTTTACCAACAGCTTCTATTTTTCCATTTTCATTTATTATTAAACCTCCTATTTCTTCAATAGAATTATGAGGATCAACAATATTTGCATTAAGAAAGTATTGTTTTTTCATTATTCACAAAATATTTTTAAACAAGCCATCCTTACAGCAACTCCAAGTTCAACTTGTTCTTTTATTACACTTTTGTTTATATCGTCAGCTAAATTAGTATCTATTTCAATACCTCTATTCATAGGTCCGGGATGCATAATTAAAGCATCATGTTTAGCAAATTTCAATTTATCAGGAGTTAAACCATAGTATTCATAATATTCTCTATTAGAGGATAGAAAAGAACTCGTCATTCTTTCATTTTGTAATCTTAACATCATTACTATATCACAATCTTTAATACCTTTTTTCATATCTGAAAAAGGGTTTACTCCAAGTTTACCTATATCTTTAGGCATTAAATTTGTTGGAGCAATTATATTTATCTCAGCACCCAACATGTTAAGCAAATAAATATTTGATCGCGCAACTCTTGAATGAAGTATATCTCCACAAATAGCAATTTTTAATCCTTCAATTTTTTTTTTTCTATCAATTATTGTTAAAGCATCTAATAATGCTTGCGTCGGATGTTCTCTTCTACCATCTCCAGCATTTAGAACAGAACAATTTACTTTTTGAGATAATAAATTACATGCACCTGAGTCTTGATGTCTAATAACTATAATATCTGGATGCATAGCATTAAGCGTCATAGCAGTATCAATTAAAGTTTCGCCTTTTTTAATTGCAGAATTAGTAATGTTCATTGACATTACATCGGCACCAAGCCTTTTTCCCGCTAACTCAAATGAGCTTTGCGTTCTTGTTGAAGGTTCAAAAAAAAGATTGATTTGAGTTTTTCCTCTTAATAGATCTAATTTTTTATTTTTACTTTTATTTAAAGAAATAAAATTTTTTGCTTCTGACAAAATTATATTAATATCAGAAATTGATAAATCTTGGATTCCTAATAAATGTTTTTGTGATATTTTAATAGCTTTTGCTATAGCTGATGCCATTAAAAGCAACTCTATAGCTTTTAAATAGTATTAAGGCAAGTAATTAATTATTTAAATAATCGATAGCTCCTTGAAGAATAAATGCAGCAGCATTTTTATCTATATTCTTAGTTCTTTTACTAATATTTATATCTAATTGGCTAGAAATATTAAAAGCACCAACTGTTGACAGTCTTTCATCCCAAAGGCAGATAGGTATATCAATTACTTTAGAGATATTTAAAATTTTATCTTTTATGGATTGTGATGTTCTACTAAGTGATCCATCCATATTTAAAGGGTTCCCTACAACGATTCCTTTAATATCGTTTTCGCTTATTATCTTTTTAAGCTCTAATATTAAAGTTGCTAAATTAGAAGCATTTATAACTTTAAAGGGAGTCGCAATTAATCTTTTATCATCGCAAATTGATACGCCGGTTCTTTTAGAGCCTATATCTAAACCAATTAATCTTGAGTTTTTATTAATATTTAACTTTAACTGTTCTATTGTGACCATATTGTATTTTCTTTATTAAGTGATACTTTGCAATTTATCTAGTTATCATATGGGAATAGATCTTAAAACAGTAAAACATATATCAAAATTGTCTAGAATTTCATTAGATGATAAAAAAGCAAAGAAACTCGAAGCTGATCTTAACTCTATTTTTTCATTTATTGAAAAATTAAACGAGCTGAATACAGAAAATATAGAACCTTTGACTTCAATAGCCGAAACAACTCTCCAACTAAGAAAAGACGAAATAAAAATAAAAAACATAAGAGATCAAATTTTAAAAAATTCTCCAGAAAAAAATAAAGATTTTTTTGTTGTTCCAAAGGTAGTCGACTAATGTCTGATATTATAGATCTAACTCTTGTAGAATTAGTAAGCAAAATTAAAGAAAAAAAAATTTCTTCTAAAGAAATAATTTCAGCATATGTCGAAAGATGTGAAAAATCAAAAAAATTAAACACATTTATTACTACTGATTTTGAAAATGCTCTAATAAAAGCAAATGAGTTTGATAAAAATCCAAATTATGAAAAAAAATTACCTGGCATTCCACTAGCTGTAAAAGATTTATTTTGTACTAAAAATTTAAGAACTACAGCTGGTAGTAAAATTTTATCTAATTTTATCCCCACTTATGAGTCTACTGTTACAGAAAATCTTTGGAACGAAGGAAGTATTTTACTTGGAAAACTTAATTGTGATGAATTTGCTATGGGATCATCAAATGAAACAAGTTTCTATGGCAAAGTTCAAAGCCCTGTTGGAAAAAATTTGGTTCCAGGTGGTTCATCCGGTGGATCAGCTTCAGCTTTAGCTGGAAGATTGACTCCAGCAACCATAGGCACTGATACTGGAGGATCAATTCGTCAACCTGCTTCTTTTACAGGAACAGTAGGACTTAAACCAACATATGGAAGTTGCTCAAGATATGGAATAGTAGCTTTTGCATCATCATTGGATCAAGCGGGACCTATGACTAATGATGTAAAAGATTGTGCTTTGTTATTTGAAGTAATGAGCTCATATGATAAAAAAGATTCCACTTCTGTTAATTTCAAAAGATCTAATTATTTAAAAAATTTAAATAGTTCAATTAAAGGAAAAAAAATTGGAATACCTAAAGAGTATAGAGTGAATGATATGCCAAAAATTATAGAAGATCTTTGGCAGAAAGGAATAAATATAATTAAAGATGCTGGAGCTAAAATAGTTGATATTTCACTTCCAAATACAAAATATGCATTACCTGCTTATTATATTGTTGCGCCTGCTGAGGCATCTTCAAATTTAGCTAGATATGATGGCGTTAAGTATGGTTTTAGATCCAAAGGTACAAATTTAATTGATATGTACGAAAAAACAAGGTCTGAAGGTTTTGGTAATGAAGTAAAAAGAAGAATTATGATTGGAACTTATGTTCTTTCATCAGGATACTATGATGCATATTATTTAAAAGCTCAAAAGGTTAGAAAGTTAATTAAAAATGACTTTGATGAAGTTTATAAGAAAGTTGATGCAATATTAACTCCTTCAACCCCAAGTTCTGCATTTGCAATAGGCGAGAAAACTGATGATCCTGTGTCTATGTATTTAAATGATATTTTTACAGTACCAATAAACTTAGCAGGATTACCTGCAATATCAATACCTTCCGGTCATGATCCAAAGGGACACCCTTTAGGTTTGCAGATAATTGGTAAAGCTTTTGATGAACAAAATATATTTAATATTGCATATTTTATGGAACAACAAATAAATTTTAAAAGTAAAATAAAAGATTGGTGGATATAGTGTCAAAAGATAATTCTGAATATTTAATAATAAGAAAAAATAATAAATATGAAGTAGTAATTGGCCTAGAAGTACATGCTCAGGTTTTATCAGAATCAAAACTTTTTTCTAGTTCATCAACCAAATTTGGTGCTGAACCAAACACCCAAGTAAGTCTTGTCGATTCAGCTTTTCCTGGAATGCTTCCCGTTATAAATGAATTTTGCATCAAACAAGCGATAAAAACTGGAATTGGATTAAATGCAAAAATAAATAAGAAATCAATATTCGATAGAAAAAACTATTTTTATCCTGATTTACCACAAGGATATCAAATTTCTCAATATAAAAATCCTATAGTAGGCGAGGGGTCAGTTTTTTTAGATCTTCCTTCTGGGGAAAAAAAGGTTGGAATAGAAAGACTTCATTTAGAACAAGATGCGGGTAAAAGCATACACGATGTAGATCCACAAAACACTTTAGTAGATTTAAATAGATCGGGAGTTGCATTGATGGAAATAGTAAGCAAACCTGATTTAAGATCTTTAGAAGAGGTTAACGCATATATAAAAAAAATAAGATCTATTATGAGATATTTAGAAACTTGTGATGGAAACATGCAAGAAGGATCTTTAAGAGCAGATGTTAACGTTTCTGTAAGAAAAAAAGGTGAAAAAAAATTAGGAACAAGATGTGAAATTAAGAATGTAAATTCAATAAAATTTATGCAAATGGCTATTGATTATGAGGCAAATAGACAAGTAGATGTTTTAGAAGAAGGGGGAAAGATTGATCAAGAAACCAGATTATTCGATACTAAGAAAAATGAAACTAGATCAATGAGATCAAAAGAAGATGCTCATGATTATAGATATTTTCCTGATCCTGACCTTTTACCATTGGAGTTAACCGATGATTTTATTAATAATTTAAAAAATAATATACCTGAACTTCCTGATGAAAAGAAAAAAAGGTTTATAGAAAAATTTAAACTTTCAGCTTATGAAGCTAATATATTAGTTTCAGATATTGAAACTTCAAAGTATTTTGAAGAAGTAATTAAAAATTCTGATGTTAAAATTTCAACAAATTGGATTACGGGAGAGTTGTTTGCACTATTAAATGAAAAAAATTTAGAGATTACAGAAAGTCCAATATCAGCAAAACATCTATCTAAATTGATAAATTTAATCAAAGATGGAACTATATCAGGAAAAATAGCTAAATCTGTTTTTGAAATAATGGCTGAGGGAGATAAAGATCCTCAAAAAATAATTGAAGAAAAGGGTCTTAAACAAGAAAGCGATCCTAAGGAGCTAGAAAAAATAGTTGATAAAGTTGTTAACGAGAATCAAGACAAAGTAAAGGAATATAAATCAGGAAAAGAAAAATTATTTGGTTTTTTTGTTGGTCAGATAATGAAAGTTTCAGGGGGGAAGGCAAATCCACAACTAGTAAATAAAATTTTAAAAGAGAAACTTAAATAATATGGGTTCGAACATTGCCATCAATGAAAAAATTGAAAAATATATTAATGATAATTCAATAAAATTAAATCCTATCCAAAAAGAAATAATTTTATATAATAATGATTTAGGTGATATTAAAAGAATGCAAATTTCTATATCTCAATGTCATTTCTTACACTTAATTATAAAAACTTCTAAAATTGAAAGAGTTTTAGAAATTGGTACATTTACGGGTTTGAGTGCTTTGACAATGTCTTTAGCTTTACCCAAAAATGGAAGTCTAGTTGCATTAGATAAAAATTTGAATACCTCTAAAGTTGCAAAAGATTTTTTTAAAAAGGCAAACCAAGAAGATAAAATTAAATTAATTATAAAACCTGCTTTAGAAAGCTTAAAAGATTTAATAAATAATAATGAAAAATTTGATCTTGTTTTTATTGATGCCGATAAAGAAAATTACAAAAAATATTATGATTTATCTTTAGATTTAGTTAAAATAAATGGTCTAATAGTAATTGATAATGTTTTGTGGCACGGAGATGTTATAAATAAAAAAAAAAAAGATAAACTTAGTATAAATATAAGAAATTTTAATTCTTATGTAAATTCAGACAAAAGAACTGAAAGTTTAATTCTTCCAGTTGGAGATGGTCTTGCCGTATGTAGAAAGTTGTAATGTTTTATATTTCTGGATTTTATAAGTTTAAAAGAATTGTTTCTATTAAAATTAAAAAAAAAATTTTACAAAATTATTTTTTAAATAATTCAATTAGAGGTACAATAATTGTTTCTAACGAAGGAATAAATGGCACTATATCTGCAAAAAAAAATAATCTTAAATTAGCAATATCTAAGATAAAAAAAATATTTAAGATTAATAAATTTGATAGTCAAAATTTATCTAAAAATCAATTTCAACCATTCCATAGATGTAAGATCAAAATTAAAAAAGAAGTAGTTCCTATGGGAATTAAAATTTTTAAAAGAAAATTAAAAAATCATATTGAACCTTCAAAATGGAATAAATTAATTAATAATAAAAATACATTATTAATAGACGCAAGAAAACCATTTGAATTTAATGTTGGAACATTCAAGGGATCTATAAATCCTCAAGTAAATAATTTTAGAGAATTTCCTAATTATCTAAAAAAACTAAATAAAAAAAAAAATATTGCAATGTTTTGTACTGGTGGAATTAGGTGTGAAAAAGCTAGTTTATATTTAGAAAAAAAAGGTTTTAAAAATGTTTATCAATTAAAGGGAGGAATTATAAGTTATTTAAAAAATATTAAAAAAAATCAAAGCTTGTGGAAAGGCGAGTGTTATGTTTTTGATAATAGAATTTCATTAAAGCATGGATTAAAAAAAGGTAATTATTCAATGTGTAGTGGTTGCAGAAAGCCTATATCAAATATTGATAAAAAATCAAAAAAATATGAGTTAGGTGTTTCATGTCCAAATTGTCACGATAGTTTAACAATTTCTCAAAAAGAAAGATTCAGAATGCGTCAAAAACAAATAGTTCTTGCAAAAAAACTCGGAAAGAAGCACATATTCCAAAAAGAATTTTAAAATGAATTTATTAAAGGATAATGTTCCAAAAATAGTTAGAAAACTTGCTGTGCCAGCTATGATAGGTACTCTTTTTCAAACACTTTATAATATTGTAGATACTTTTTTTGCAGGAAAAATATCACCAGAAGCTTTATCTGCATTAAGTAAATCATTTCCTATTTATTTTATAATTATTGCTACCTCAATTGGGGTTACTGTTGCCGGAACTTCATTAATAGGCAATAGTATAGGTGAAAAAAATAAAAGTAATACAATCAACTATTTTACTCATATTATTTATTTTGGAATTCTGATTTCAATTATAATTACTTTCCTTGGACTTACTTTTTCTGAAAAAGTGTTTAATTTAATGGGATCAACTGAAGAAGTTACTTTTTTAGGTCTTGAATATACTAATGTTATTTACTCAGGTTCTATAATTTTTATTTTAGTTGTAGCATTAAATTCACTTTTACATGCAGAAGGAGACACAAAGACTTATAGAAATGTTTTAATTTTATCTTTCTTCTTAAATATTATTTTAAATCCAATACTAATTTTTGGATTTTTATTTATACCAGCATTGGGAGTAAAAGGCATAGGTATAGCTACTATAATTTCACAATCAATATCGTTTATTATAATTTTATTTAAAATCTTAAACAATAATATAGTTAAAGAAATAACTAAAATTTATTTAAAACCTAAATATATATTTTTTAAAAATATTTTTTTTCAGTCAATGCCAATATCAGTTTCAATTTGTGGCTACGCATTAGCTGCTGCTATTATCTTTACTTATGTAGGTCAGTCAGGTGAATATGCGGTTGCAGGCTATGGCGCAGGGACAAGAATCGAACAGGTTGTATTACTTCCTATATTAGGCATTAATACTGCAATTATATCAATTATTTCACAAAATTTTGGGGCAAATAATTTTAGTAGAATAAAAGAAACCTATTTTATAGCAATAAAATATGCATTTATTATTATGGTGACTTCAGGAATAATAGTTTTTATTTCAGCAGGATTTATTACAAGTATCTTCTCAAGCGACCCTGAGGTAATAGAATATGGAAAAAAATATTTAAAAATCTCTGCCTTTGTTTTACCTGCTTATCCTGTTTTTTTTCTTTCCAATGGTTTTTTTATGGCTTTAAAAAAGTCTGAAAATGCAATGATTTCTAATTTTTTTAGAAATGTACTTAATCCAATAGTAGTATTTTATATAGCGAAATACATTAGTGCAAGCTTTGAGATTTTCTTTTGGATATGGGTAGGTATTAACTGGTTTTTTTCAATATCATATTTTTTAATTGTAATCTATTATTTTAAAACAAGATTAGGCAAATCTAGCACTGTCATTCAACCATCTCCATAAATGTTCAGAAAATGATCTTCTTACAAATAAATTTAAATTATTAATATTTTTATTGTGAATAATCACATCTATATGATTAATTATTGTTTGAGTTACAGCACCTTTAGAGTTTTTAAAATCATTAAAATTAAAAGGACATCCGGATGATAATAATTCAAAAACTTTTGAACCTTTTATATTGATCATTATCCAATGATCAGAAACATTTGTAACCGAACCAAGATTAACTTTAGAAATTTCATCAAAAAGTTTATTTTCTAAAGAATCTAAATTTTTTAATTCAATTTTATTATTTGAATAAATTAACCATTCATCAGGACTAAGCCAAAGAATATTTAAATTTTCATTTCCTGAAGACATATTAGGATCACTGGGAGGAATTATTGATAATTCTTTTCCAATTTTGGCCATAAAATCTCTATTTTTCCCTCTTAAATTTATTTTAAGAATAGGTTCAATTTCTGAAATTTGTAAATCGTTGTAATTTTTTACTTCAGCAATTGGAGAATTATAATTAAGCATTTAACCTTTTATTCTCTTTATCTAAAAAAACAGTGTCTGTAATAGTCACATTAATTGTTTTATTTTTCATCGGTACATACATTTTTTGACCTTTTAAATTTTTCCCATTTTTAATTACTGCAAGAGCAATCGATTTATTTAAATTCGGGCTGAAGTAACTAGAAGTTACATGGCCAAGCATTTCAATTGGTTTTTTACTAGTCTCTGCTACTATCTGCGCACCTTCCTCTAAAATTTCATTTGGATCATCAGTTAGCAGTCCTACCAATTGTTTTCTATCTTCTCTTATTGTATCGCTTCTATATAAAGACCTTTTGCCTATAAAATCATATTTCTTTTTGCTAATTATCCAATCCATTTGTAAATCTACGGGGGTCATTGTTCCGTCTGTATCTTGTCCAGCTATAATAAATCCTTTTTCAGCTCTAAGTAAATGCATGGTTTCTGTTCCATAAGGAGTAATTTTAAATTCTTTGCCTGCTTCAAAGCATTTTTCCCAAACGGATTTTCCATAAGAAGATTGTACATTAATCTCATAACTATGCTCACCTGTAAAACTAATTCTCATCACTTTACATTTTATATTATTTATTGATGCATTTTTAAAAGACATATGTGGAAATTCTTTATCTGATAAATTTAAATCTGGAATTAGCTTTGATAGAATTTTTTTTGAATTAGGTCCGCAGATACTTACGGTAGCATATTGATCAGTTACAGATGTTAAGTATACATCTAATTCAGGCCATTCTGTTTGTAAGTAATCTTCTAATTTAGAAAGGACGTTAGCTGCACCACCGGTTGTTGTAGTCATAATATAATGATTTTCTGATAATCTTGTTGTAACTCCGTCATCATAAACCATTCCATCCTCATTTAGCATAAGTCCATATCTACATTTACCAATTTCTAATTTAGACCAAGCATTTGTATAAACACGATTTAAGAATTCAGAAGCATCTGTTCCCTGAATGTCTATTTTACCAAGAGTTGACGCATCCAATATACCAGCGCTATTTCTAGCTGCTTTACTTTCTCTTTGAACAGAATCATACATGGTTTCATTATTTTTTGGGTAATACCATGCTCTTTTCCACTGGCCAACGTTTTCAAATTCGGCTTTATTTTTTACATGCCAGTCATGGATTGGAGTTTTTCTTGTAATATCAAAAAATTCTCCAACATTTCTTCCAACAATTGCTCCAAATGTTAATGGTGTATAAGGTGGTCTGAAAGTAGTTGTTCCTAATTCACCCATTTTAACTCCAGCTGTTTCAGCAATAATTCCAAGTGCATGCATATTAGATAATTTTCCTTGGTCAGTGCCCATACCTGTTGTTGTATATCTTTTTACATGCTCAATAGATTTAAAACCTTCTCTTAAAGCTAACTTTACATCTTTAGCTGTAGAATCGTTTTGAAAGTCTAAAAAAGGTTTAGTTCTACCTAAAGATTTGTCTGATGGAAGTAACCAAATATTTTTTTTATCCATTTCTTTTGAGGAGATAATTTCTAATTTTTCATAATCATTATTATTTATATTTAAAAACTTATTAACTAATTTAGATGAATTTTTAATAACATCATACAGTTCAAAATCACCATTGCATGATCCAATACTTATTTGATCTAATTCTGTTTTGTCTGGTAAAAAAACATTATCTTCATCTCTAAATTTAAGTTTTCCACCAGACTGAGTGAATAAATGAACCCTTGGCGTCCAACCGCCTGAAATACCCAAACAATCACATTCTTCTTTTATTTTTTTTTCTATAACACTGGTACCATCGTCACTTAATTTCATGATTTCAATAGAATTAATTCTTTTATAACCTTTTGTATTAACAACTGTAGACTTCCAATGAATTTTAATACCTAGTTTTTCAGCTTGCTTAACTATTAACGAATTAGTTTTATCTCTTATATCAATTATTGAATTAACACTTACGCCACTATTAGTTAAAGAGATAGCAGTTTCATAAACTGTGTCATTATTTGTAAATAAAGATACTTTTTCTCCACATTTGACCCCATAGTAATCTATGTATTTTTTGATAGATGATGAGAGAATAATACCGGGTCTATCATTATTGTTGAAAATTAATGGTCTTTCCATCGAGCCTGTAGCTATAACTACTTTTTTTGCTCTTATTTTCCAAAGTCTTTGACGAATTTTACCTTTTTTTTCATTTAAATCTAAATGATCAGTTAAATTTTCTTTAGCTAGCAGATAATTGTAACTATGATATGCTGCAAGCGTTGTTCTTGTTTTTATAGTTAAATTTTCAACTGAATTTAATGTTTCAATTTCTTTTTTTAACCATTCATTTGAATAAGAATTATTTATTTTAAAACATTCATTATGCTGGAAAAGAGTAGTTCCACCTAAGTTATTTTTGTCATCAATTAATACAGTATTCAAATTATTCTTAGCAGATGTTTTTGCTGCAATTATTCCCGATATTCCTCCTCCAACAACTAAAACATCACAGTGTAAATATCTATGATCGTATATATCTTTATCAGGTTTTGTAGGTGATTTACCTAATCCTGCAGATTGTCTTATAAAATATTCATATATTTTCCAAAACCTAGCAGGCCACATGAATGTTTTGTAATAGAATGCCGCCGGTATAAGAGGGGAGAAAAAATTATTTATCGCACCTATGTCAAAATTAACACTTGGCCAGCAGTTTTGACTTGATGCTTCCAAACCTTCATATAATTCTATTTCAGTTGCTCTTGTGTTTGGTTCTGTTATTGAAGGATCATTTCCAATTTGAACAATGGCATTAGGTTCTTCAGAACCACAAGTCATTATTCCTCTTGGACGATGATATTTAAAACTTCTTCCAACAAGGTGGATATTATTTGCTAATAAAGCTGAAGCTAAAGTATCACCTTTCAATCCATATAAAGTTTTACCATCAAATTTAAAAGATATTCTAGACGTTTGATCAATAAACTTACTTTTTGCTATTCTTAAATTTTTGGTCATTATTTTATAGGGGGTTTTTCACCCATTTTATATACAGCATGAATTTTATCGTTAGATGTATCTCTAACCATATTAAACCACTTTCTACATCCGTGAGAATGATTCCATCTTTCTAATTGAACTCCTTTAATATTTTTTCGCATAAATAAAAATTCTGCCCATTGATCATCACTTAATTCAGTAGGTTGTTTTGGTCTAACAATGTGTGCTTCACCACCAGCAGAAAATTCGCTTTGATCTCTTTCACCACAATATGGACAATTAATTAAAAACATTAGTGCGCTACAGCAGCTGCTCCGTGCTCATCAACAAGATCACCACTTACGAATCTATTAATATTAAAATCAGCATTTAATTTATGAGGTTCATCATTAGCAATAGTATGTGCAAATAAATCACCAGAACCTGGTGTAGCTTTAAATCCACCTGTTCCCCAACCACAGTTAAAATATAAACCTTTAATATGTGTTTTACTAATTATTGGACTAGCGTCTGGGCAAATATCAACTATACCACCCCATTGTCTCAACATTTTCATTCTACTAAAGATAGGGTAGAGCTCTAATATTGCTTTTAGAGTTCCTTCAACAACGTCATGACTTCCTCTTTGTGTGTATGAAACATAAGCATCAGTTCCTGCACCAATAACTAATTCTCCTTTATCAGATTGACTTACATAAGCATGAACTGCATTTGACATAACCACAGTATCTATAATTGGCTTAACTGGTTCTGACACCAAAGCTTGTAAAGGTTTACTCTCAAGAGGTAATTTTATATCAACCATATTTGCTATAACGCTTGAATGACCAGCGGCAACTACACCAATTTTTTTCGTTTTTATAAATCCTTTAGATGTTTCTATACCTTCAACAGTATCTCCATTTCTTTTTATACCTTTAACTTCACAATTTTGAATAATATCGACGCCCATAGCATCAGCTCCACGAGCATAACCCCAGGCAACAGCATCATGTCTTGCTGTTCCAGCTCTTCTTTGTAAAGTCCCTCCCAAAACTGGATACCTAATGTTAGGAGAAGTGTTTATTATTGGACAGAATTTTTTTACTTCTTCTGTATTTAACCAAACTGCATCAATATCATTTAATCTATTGGCGTGAGTTCTTCTTTTTAAATCTCTTACATCTTGAAGATTATGAGCTAAGTTCATTACTCCTCTTTGACTAAACATGACGTTATAATTTAATTCTTGAGATAACCCTTCCCAAATTTTTAAAGCGTGATCATATAATCCTGCACTAGCATCCCATAAATAGTTTGATCTAATGATAGTCGTATTTCTTCCAGTATTTCCACCACCTATCCATCCTTTTTCAACAACAGCTATATTTTTTATGTAATGTTTTTTTGCTAAATAAAAAGCTGTAGCTAATCCATGACCTCCACCACCAATAATTATGACATCATATTCTTTTTTAGGTTCTGGATCTCTCCATGCTCTTTGCCAATTTTCATGGTAAGATAAAGCATTTTTTATTAATGAAAATATTGAGTATTTGTTTTTCATATTTTGATCAAAATTACTTTATAAATATTGAATATTCAATGATTTCAAGTTACACACTATAGCATAAAGGTGAGGTGGGTGAGCTGGTTTAAACCAGGAGTTTGCTAAACTTCCGTACGTTATAATGACGTACCGAGGGTTCGAATCCCTCCCTCACCGCCAAAAAATAAAAAAATTCGAAGAATGCAAAAATTTAATTTAATAAATATTTTGAAATCAATGTTAAATTATAAAAATTTTGTAGTCATAACAAAAAAAATATTTGATAGACTATTTGGATATAAGCAAAAAAATTACAATAATTACATTAAATTTTTAAGAGAAATTTCTGTAAATCATGAAGAATTTTTTAATAGTATTGATGCCGAGTTATGGAAAGAATCAAAAATTGCGTCTGAAGAAATCATAAATAAATCAAATAAAATAATAAAGAATATAAATTACGATCTAGGCGGTGGCGGTGCTATTGATGTAATTTATTTTTTAACAAGATACTCGAAGCCCGAAATAATACTTGAAACAGGTGTTGCTGCAGGATTTTCAAGTTATGCTTTTTTGAAATCGATATATAAGAATAATTATGGGACATTATATTCAAGTGATTTTCCATATTTCCGTTTACCAAAACCAGAAAAATATATTGGAATTGTTGTACCAGAGGAATTTAAATCTCATTGGAATTTATTTATAGAAGGCGATCAATATAATATTGAACTAATTAAAAAAAAAATAAATAAAGTCGATTTAATTCATTATGACTCTGATAAATCTTATAATGGAAGAAAAAATTTCACTAAATCAATAGAAAAGTTAATGCATGATCAAACTTTATTTCTAATGGATGATCTTCATAATAATGAATTCTTTATTGATTATGTGAAAGAAAAAAATTTATTTTGGAAAATTTTAAATATTAATAATCGTTATGTCGGGTTTATTTATCCTAAGAATTTTTTACAATGAATTAATATAAGGGATCGTTTTCAAAGAAGTTTTTAAGCTTTATTGGTTTTTGTTCTAAAATGTATCTATAAACATTAAAATTTTCCAATACTCTTTGAACATAATTTCTTGTTTCTTTAAATTTTATTAATTCAATCCAATCAACATAACTCACTTGTCCTTTTTGTGGATTTTTATTTATTTTTTTCCAATCCTTTACTCTTTTAGGTCCAGCGTTATATGCAGCTATTGCAAATGGGTATGCTCCATCATATTCTAACAACAAGCCTGCTATATAGTGCGAACCAAGTTTAATATTATACTCAGGATCTTTCGTTAGTTTTGTTTTTGAGTATCTTAGTTTTGCTTGTTTGGAAACAGTTCTAGCAGTGTAAGTCATTAATTGCATTAACCCTTTTGCTCCCGCAGAACTGTGAGCGCTTGTATCAAATTCACTTTCTTGCCTAATAATTGATAAAATTAAAGCTGAATCTGGAATTTTTCTTTTATTTACATACTTAGGAGTACTTATTATTGGATAATTAAATTTATTATGGAATCTTTTTTCATAAGATGCAATTTTTGAAATTTGAATTGCAAAGTCGAATCTTGAAATATCTGTAGCTAATTTTGCAGCTAGAATTTCACTACCATTATTTACGTTGTCATTAGCTAAATGTCTTAATATATGTTTTGTATACTTATCTTTATTTAGTTCATCTAATAAATATATGAGAATTACAAGTTTATTTTTATAAAAGTTTTCTACATAATTCTTGTCTAATTCCATTAACTTATCTAACTCAAAAGTTTCATTGGGATAAATTTTCATATGTGATAATTGACCATAATATGTAGTTAGGTATTTTGATCCTTCATTGTACCATTTAAAAGATAACTCATCATCGCCAAGTTCATCATATGTTTTTCCTAACCAATAAGCTCCTCTTGATAAACTTATTGGATACCCTACATTTTCATAAAATTTATGAAAATGTTCTTTTGCTAGTATTGGATCTTTTAAAAAGCTTAAGGCGATCCAACCACTCATCCATTCAGCTTCAGCAAAATTAGGACCTTCAGACATTCCATGCCTGCTAGTTAATTTATATGCAGTTTCATATTTTTTTTTATATATTAAAGATCTGGCTATAATAGATCTTTCTTTCCACCATTTGTCAGGTCTCACCATATATTCTTTTGTATTTTTAATATTCAATAAAATTTCCAAAGAACTATCTACTCTACCTCTTTTTCTTCTCCACTTTAATCTGTCATAATTTAAACCAGAATCATTAATCATTTTTTTTGGTATCTTATTTATTGCATTATCGACTCCATAAGATCTACTCATTAATAGTTGCCTAGCAGTATAAAGTAACTGATAATCTTTAGGTAAATATCTAAGCATTCTCTTTAAATCCCAATATTTATTTTCCCATGCCAAGTAATCAGCTCTTCTGATATAATCGTTAGTATTCAAATATTTTTTAAACTTTTTTCTAAAAAATCTTAGTTCATTCTTTGATAAATCAGCATTAATCCATCCATCTTTGATTAATTTGATTCCTTTATTTTCATTTCCTATAGATATAAAACTTTCTCCTAGAATCATTTTTCCATATCCGCTTAATGGTTTTTCATTTTTAAACCATTGAATTATTTTTTCAGGTTCTAGAATTTTTGTTGAAAGTTTGTGTTCTGCCAGATATTTTACTCTATTTATTCTTGGATATCTTTTATGTGTTTCAATAAATATTTTGTAATCGTAAAATGATGCTCTGTTACCTGGCGTTAAAAGGTGTCTCCATTGAATAAAATCGATTATAGATTTTGCCCTTGCTTTCTTTGCAACTTTAATTGCATCGTTCCAATTTCCTTTTTCCATGAATTGGATTGCTTCTTTTGCAAATTTAAAATCTCTATCACTATAAAATTTTGATTTGTTCGCTATTTTCTTACGTCCTTTTTTTACAACAAGAGGTTTATTTTTTGGTAAAATGACTCCTTTTAATTTCGATATTTTTTTTTCTTTTACTTTAATATCTTTAATTAATTTATTCTCCTCTTCCAAAGAAGGTTTTTTTATTGGTATAATTGAATTGCTAGAAATTTTTTTTTTAATATCAGACTCTAATGTAGGTTTTTTTACTGGAATTAAGTATTCCTTTGAAAAACTTATTTGAATATAAGAAAAAAAGACTATATTAAATAATAAGAATTTTATAAATTTGTAGAACATATATTTTTAAATCAATCTGCAATTTATGTTATAAGTATTTATGTTTAAAGGTTCAAATGTAGCTTTAATTACCCCGTTTAAAAATAATAAATTAGACGAGGAAAATTATATAAAATTAATTAATTTTCACATGGAAAATGGCACTAATGGTTTGGTGCCAGCAGGTACAACCGGCGAATCCCCAACATTAACTCACGAAGAACATGAAAAAGTAATTGAATTATGTATAAAAGAATCAAACGGAAGATTGCCAGTTATAGCCGGAACGGGTTCTAATTCTACAGCAGAAGCGATCTCTTTAACCAAGCATGCTGAAAAGGCAGGTGCTAATGCAGCACTTGTGGTTACGCCATATTATAACAAACCAACACAAGAAGGTCTTTATCAACATTATAAAGCAATAAATGATAATTGTGGCATACCAATTATAATTTATAATATTCCTCCTCGTTCCGTAATCGATATGTCAGTTGATACAATGGCAAGATTATTTGAATTAAAAAATATAGTAGGAGTTAAAGATGCCACAGCTGATCTAGACAGAGTCGACCAACAAAAGCAAAAAATGGGGAATGATTTTATACAGTTGTCAGGAGAAGATGGAACTGCTTATGAATTCAATAAAAGAGGCGGCGTAGGATGTATAAGTGTAACTGCAAATATTGCTCCAAAATTATGTTCTGATTTTCAAAAATATTCAAAATCAAATTTAGAAAATGAAATAAAGGAAGCTGAAAAGATTGATAAAATATTGCAACCTGTTCATAAATCACTTTTCATAGAAAGTAACCCAAGTCCAGTAAAATTTGGAGCTAAATTAATTGGATTATGTGATGATGAAGTAAGACTTCCTTTAGTTAAAATTACAACGAATACAAAAGAAAAAGTTAAAGAAGCATTAAAATCTGCCAAATTAATTTAATTAATGAAAAAAAAAACCAATAATGGTTTAAAAATCATTTCTCAAAATAGAAAAGCTTCTTTTAATTATTTTTTTCAAGAAAAAGTAGAAGCTGGCATTATCTTGAAAGGTTCCGAAATCAAATCAGTAAGATCTGGGAAAGTTAATATTTCAGAATCTTACGCTATAGATAAAGAAGGTGAGATTTTTTTAATTAATTCACATATTCCGATATATAAAGAAGCCAGCTATTCCAATCATAATCCTTATGCAGAGCGTAAACTTTTATTAAATAAAAAAGAAATAAATAAATTAATTGGTAAAGTAAATCAAGATGGTTTTACATTAATACCTACTAAGATGTATTTTAAAAAAGGTAAAGCTAAAATTGAAATAGCAATTTCCAAAGGTAAAAAAAACCATGACAAAAGATATGCCAAAAAAACTAGAGATTGGAATCGTGAAAAAGCAAGATATTTTAGAAAATCAAGTTAAAAAAGTAATTTTAAGTCTTGGATCAAACTTAGGTAATAGAACTTTAAATTTAGAAAAAACCAAATTTTTATTAGAAAATAATAAAATTAAAATACTTAAGTGTTCAAAATATTATGAGAGTTTTTCATGGCCAAATAAAAATTTTCCAAAATTTTATAACATTGTTATCGAAGTTGAAACTTACTTAAAACCATTACCATTGCTAATTTTACTGAAAAATATTGAAAAGAAAATGGGTAGAACAAAAACAAAAAAAAATTATCCAAGAATATGCGATATAGACATCATAGATTATGATGCGCAAATATTGGAATTCAATTCAAAATTTAATGATCTTAAAATACCTCATAAAGCCCTAAAAAACAGACCATTTGTATTAATTCCATTATTTGAAATATCAAAAAATTGGGTTCATCCTATATCTGGTGAAAATATATGTAATTTATTAAACAAAATTAACGCAGATGACTTAAGAAGTATTAAACTAGTTTAATTAATGTTATAATTAAATATGTTAAAGTCTGATGATTTAATTAATAAAGTAAAGTCTTACAACAAGTTTTTAAATCCTGAAACCTTGTCTAAAGCATATGATTTTGCTCTTAGGGCTCATGAAAATCAAAGAAGGGATGAAGGAGCTCCATATATAATACATCCTGTTGCTGTAGCAAATATTTTAACTGAACTTAAGTTAGATAGCGCAACCATAGCGACAGGTCTTTTGCATGATACTATTGAGGACACTCATGCAACATATAAGACTATTCAAGATGAATTTGGTAAAGAAGTTGCTGATTTAGTAGATGGTGTTACTAAAATTTCTGAATTCGAAAATCAAGCAATTTCAAATTCTAAAGCTGAGAATTTTAGAAAATTAATTTTAGCTACCTCTAAAGATATTCGTGTTCTTTTAGTAAAGTTAGCTGACAGACTTCACAATATGAGAACTATTCAATTTGTCAAAGATAAGGATAAACAAATAAAAAAAGCTAAAGAAACAATGGAAATTTATGCTCCACTAGCAGATAGAATGGGAATGAATAGAATAAGGGACGAACTTGAGGATCTATCATTTAATGTACTTAACCCTGAAGCTAGAAAACTGATTAAAGATAGATTAGATCAAATTAAAGAAAATAATTTAATCAACTTTAATTCTATTTCAGATGAATTTTTACAAATTTTAAAAATAAATAAAATTGACTCAAAAATTTTTGGTAGAGAAAAAACACCTTTTTCAATTTGGAGAAAAGTACAAAAAAAAAGAACTTCTTTAGAACAAATTACTGATGTGATTGGATTTAGAATAATTTTAAATGATATTAATTCATGTTATAAAGCATTAGGTATATTTCATAGTAAATGGAATTATATTCCAGGTAAACTTAAAGATTATATTTCATCTCCAAAAATTAACAAATATCAATCATTACATACTGCAATAATTGGACCAAATAAAAGACCGATTGAAATTCAATTAAGAACAATGTCTATGCATGAATTTGCTCAAAGAGGTATTGCATCTCATTGGAAGTATAAATCATCAGAAAAATTTAACTCACTTACATGGAAAGAATATGATTGGTTAGCTGATCTTGTAGAAATTATTGATAAAAATGAAAATCCGGAGGATTATTATGAATATACTAAACTTCAAATGTTCCAAGATAATGTATTTTGTTTTACACCCAAAGGTTCTGTTATAAAATTACCAAAGGACGCAACGCCTATAGATTTTGCTTATGCAGTCCATACACAAATTGGTGATACTGCCACTAGTTGTGAAATTAATGGTAAAGAGAGCGCTCTTCAATCATTACTTAGGAATGGAGACGTTATAAAAATTATTGCATCAAAAAAAGTTTCACCATCTTTACATTGGTTAACCTCTGCTAAAACTGGAAAAGCTAGAGCCGCTATAAGAAGATACTGGCAATACAGAGAAGATTCTAAAACTGTAAAAAATAAAAAATATAATACAACATTATGGATATCATTACCCGATCAACCTGGCAGACTAGGTGATGTGACCACTATGATAGGTTCAAATTATGTTAATATATCTAGTGTTGAAATGGTAGAAAAGACTAAAAATACTATTAATTTTCAATTTAATCTTATAATCCATGATTTGAAAAACTTTACAAAATTAATTAGTGAGCTAAAACAAAAAGAATATAATTTCAAAATTATTAGACATAAAAATAAAAAATATGCTTTCTTTAAAAGACTCTTTGGCGGTTTTAAAAAGAACTAACGCTCTATTAGAGGGACATTTTATATTATCCTCAGGATTACATTCATCAAAATATATCCAGTGCGCTAAACTTTTAAGCTTTCCCTACTTAGCTAAAAAAATTTGTGTTTCATTAAGTAAAAAAATTAAATCTAAATTTAAGAAAGTCGATTTAATATTATCTCCAGCAGTAGGTGGAATTATTGTAGGATATGAAATTGGTAGTATATTAAAAAAAGAAACTATATTTTGTGAGCGTGTAAGTGGAAAATTTACCTTAAGAAGAGGTTTTATTATTAAAAAAAACTCAAGAGTTTTAATTGTTGAAGATGTAATTACAACTGGAAAATCAAGTTTAGAGTGTGAAAAGCTAGTTAAAAAATTAAAAGGTAAAGTTGTTGGCTTTGCCTGCTTAATAGATAGATCAGATAAAAAAAAAATTAAGATAAAAAACAAAAAAATTGTATCACAACTAAAAATAAAAGTCCCTACTTACAAAAAAAATAATTTACCAACTTATCTTAAAAAAATTTCAATATCAAAACCTGGCAGTAGATACTTAAAATGAAAAGGTTAGGTATAAATATTGATCACATAGCAACTATAAGAAATGCTAGAGGAGAAAATCATCCCGATATTTATAAAGCAGCAAAATATGTAATGAATTGTGGTGCACATTCTGTAACAATTCATTTAAGAGAAGATAGAAGACATATAGTAGATAATGATTTAAAATTAATTTCTAAAAATATAAGAATTCCTTTAAATTTAGAAATTGCAGCCAATGATGAAATGTTAAAAATAGCTTTAAAGAATAAACCAAATTTTGTTTGTATAGTTCCGGAAAAAAGACAGGAAATTACAACAGAGGGTGGTTTAAATTTAAATAAAAATTTTAAAAAAATAAAAAAAATAGTTTCTTCATTAAAAAAGAAAAAAATAAGAACCAGTTTATTTATAAATCCAAGCTTAAAAGATATTAATAAAGCAAAAATAATAAATGCAGATTGCATAGAACTTCATACAGGTAAAATTTCAAGACAAATTAAATCAAGCAAAAGCTATAAAAATGAATTATTTAAAATAATTAAGTGTTCAAAGTATGCAAATTCACTTGGAATCGAAGTACATGCCGGACATGGAATTGATTATAAAAGTGCCAAGATTCTGAAAAATATTAAAGAAATTGAAGAGTTTAATATAGGTCATTTCATTGTTGGCGAGTCTATATTTTTTGGATTA
>CACFSO010000001.1 GCA_902568975.1 uncultured Pelagibacteraceae bacterium | reverse complement strand
TGTTTTATCATTAGAACCAATATTTGATCCACCGAAACGTTTTAAAAACTCTTCAAATCAATATGGCTTTCATCCTGATGATGCTATTATTTTTAAAATTGGACAAATAGAAAAACTTGAAAATTTATTAAAATGAAATCTATAGAAGGTAATTTTGACGATCCTGATGTTAATAATTTGTTAAACAAACATTTTATTGAACTCAAATCAGTTTCACCAGCTGGTAGTACTCATGTGCTTGATATTGCTGGCTTAAAAGATAATAGCATAAAATTTTGGAGCCTTTGGGAAAATCATGAATTAATTGGATGTGGAGCTTTAAAATTTTTAGAAAAAAATCATGGCGAATTCAAATCAATTAGAGTTAATGATAAATTTAGAAAAAAAGGATATGGAGTAAAAATTATAAATCACCTTATAGATGAAGCAAAAAAATTGGGAATTAAAAAATTAAGCATTGAAACAGGAGCAGGTGAATTTTTTTTCCCGGCTAGAAAATTATTTGAGAAATCTGGATTTAAAGAATGCCCACCTTTCGCTCATTATAAAGTAGACCCTAACTCGGTTTATATGAATTTGAAATTAGTTATCTAAATTTAAATATACTCTAGTTTTTTCTATATTATTTTTGATTAATACAAATAGTTTATCAGTAGTTTCTATAGGTTCTAATTTATTTTTATTCTCTATTTTTTCTTTTTCAATTTCTAATATATGAACTACATGTTTCATAGGTGTTTTACCGGTTTTAATTTCAACTGCTGAATTAAATCCATATGATAAACCTGCCTGATAAATATTTCCAGTTGAAGCTGTAGTTATAGCTGGGCCCATCAATGAAGTAACTGATTGTGCACAACCATTTAAAAAAAATGGTATAAAAATAATTAAAAATATTCTCTTTATCTCCACACCCTAATCTTTACTTATATTAAGATACAACTCAAGATCGAAAATTATTCAACTATATAGCCATATTCTAAGGAAGAATCTGTTATTGAATGATAAAATGATTGGCCAAAACTTCTTAAAGAGAAGATTCTAGCTTTTTTTGGATTATCCTTTAAAAAATCAACTGTAATAGCAATCCCATGGTAAATTGTATTAAAGCAATCTCCTTCTTTAAGGTCATTAATATTAACGGGAGAACCTTTTTTAATTACCTCATTTACATTGGTCCCCTCAATTTCTATTATTGTTCTTGAATGAGATAGCTCTGTAACTGCAAAATCATTTTCATTAAATTCTCTTAAAATATCTTTTAATAATTCTAATTTATTTGATGTAACAAGATAATTTTCAGGACCCATCCATAAAATTCTTGTAGAAGAATTAAAAGTACATTTTAAGTTTGATGGCAAATTTAAATTATCAATTTTTAAATTTTTTGTGTCAAAAAATGAATTTTTAAATTTCACTATTTGACAAATAAAAATATTTTTAATTTCTTTAATTTTTATTATTTCATTTTCATTTTTCTTTTCATAATTACCAAATTTACCATTTATATAAATATTTTCTAAAGATGAAATACTTTTCATGATCTTACTCTTTCTCCTTTTGGATCAACATAATGTGAAGAAACAATTTCAACTGGTATAATTTTATTTTTTAAAGGGGATAGTGCAAAAAGTTTTTTTCCAATCATATTTTTTCCATCTTTTATTATTGCTAATGAAAAAGGATTATCATATTCAACACTCCAACAAGATGCAGAGATATGACCTAATTTAGGAATTGGAAGATTTACTTTTGGATCTTTAACTATATATGATCCTTCTGGAATACTAGTTTTTTTATCTAATGGAACAACACCTACTACTTTCTGTCTATCCGAAGCAACATAAGAGATTTTGCTCAAAGATCTTTTTCCAATAAAATCTTTTTTTTTACTAACCAATCCCTCTAATGAATTATCATAAGGAATTGTACGCCCGTCTAATTCAGATCCAGCAACATGGCCCATTTCAATTCTTAAAGTTGATAAAGCTTCTGTTCCATATGGTTGGATATTAAACTCTTTACCAATTTCCATTATTTTTTCCCACATATAGTTTCCATTATCTGACTCAACGTTTACCTCGTAAGCAAGTTCACCTGAAAATGAAATTCTATAAATTTTTGCATTAACTCCAAACAAATTTCCTTCTAAATATCCCATGAACGGCAAACCTTCCTTTGAAACATCTAAACCTGGAAACAACTTTTGAAGAACTTGTCTTGACTTTGGTCCTGCTATAGCTGCGCCTGCCCACTGTTCTGTTGTTGAAACTACATTAACATTCAATTCTGGCCATACTAATTGCAAATAATATTCAAGATGAGATAAAACATTTGCTGCTTGAGCAGTTGTAGTGGTCATATGATAATGGTTTTCTGAAATTCTAGTTGTAGTTCCATCATCCATTACAATTCCATCTTCTCTTAACATTACACCATATCTTGCTTTACCAATTGGCAATTTAAGCCAAGCATTTGTATAAACTCTATTCAAAAATTCTGCTGAGTCAGGACCTTTGATATCAATTTTACCTAAAGTAGTTACGTCACATACTCCAACATTTTGTCTAACATTTTTTGCTTCTCTTTTTGAAGCTTCAAATAAATCCTCATTTCCTTGCTTATAATATCTTGGTCTCAACCAAATGCCCGCATCAACAAAAACAGCATTATTTTTTTCATGCCATGAATGCATTGGTGATCTTCTTGTTGGTTTTGAATTTTTTCCTATCTCTCTACCAACAATTGATCCGATCGAAACTGATGTATAGGGTGGTCTAAAAGTAGTATGTCCTACTTGTGGTACCAGTTTATTTTCCACATCAGATACTAGTTGCAATCCATTAAGATTGCTTGTTTTACCCTGATCAGTTGCCATACCTAATGTAGTATATCTTTTTACATGCTCAATAGATCTGTAACCTTCTCTTAAAGCAAGCTCTACATCTGATACAGTAACGTCGTTTTGAAAATCTAAAAATCTTTTATAATTTTTGCTATCGGGCAATGGTACACACCAAAATTTATCATGAATAGAATGTTTTTTTTCTACAACTGATGGTATTGGGATTATATTTTCCTTATTTGTTATTTTTTTCGATAATTCATTTCCTTTTTCAAATGAAGTTCTCAACGTTTCTTCTAATGTAAAAATCCCTTTAGCAGATCCTAAAACTGTTTCATTTTGCTTTGATTGACCTGGAACAAATGCATCAATATTTTCATTAAATTTAGTTTTATTCCCTGATTGTGAGGCTAAATGAATTGTTGGTGTCCAAAATCCTGAAACGCAAATACAATCACAAATAATATTTTCAATTTTGCCTAACTTTTTCTTATCTTCTGAAATTTTTGCAATATCAGCAGATTTTACTTTTTTGTATCCTTTTGCGGCTACAACAACATAAGAAAACTTTACATCTATATTTTGATTTTTTGCTTCATTAATAATTTCTGAGTTTGGATTTTTTCTAGAATCTAGAACAATGGGGTGAATTCCATTTTTTTTAAATTCTATAGCTGTTTCGTAACCACTATCATTATTTGTAAAAACTATTGGTTTTTTACCAACTAAAACACCATATAATTTTAAATATTCTTTTGCTGCAGATGAAAGCATTACTCCAGGGGTATCGTTGTTTCCAAAAATCAATGGTCTTTCAATCGATCCTGATGAAATAAGAACTTCTTTTGCTCTTATGTACCAAAGTCTTTGCTTTGGAATATATTTATTTGTTTTTGCTAAATGGTCACTTATTCTTTCTGACATTACAAGCATATTGTGATCATAATAACCAAAAACTTGTGATCTATTTTTTATTGTTACATTTAGCATAGATTTAAGTTCGGTTATTATATTTTCTGTCCATTCTTGGCCGCTTTGATTTCCAATGCTCACTTCACTTGTTAATAAGCTTCCACCAAATCTAGGTTTGTCTTCAGCTAAAATTACCTTAGCCCCGTTTTTTGCTGCTGCATATGCGCTAGCAAGACCTGAAGGACCTGATCCGGTAACTAAAAGATCACAATATTCATACTTATGTTCATATCTTTCTTGATCGTGGTTAGTGCTTACTACGCCAAATCCTGCTGCTTTTCTTATAATTGGTTCATAAACTTTGTACCAAAAACTTCTGGGCCACATAAAAGTTTTATAATAAAAACCTGCTGGAAAAAATTTATTTAAAAAGTTATTTATAGCTCCAATATCAAAATTTACATTTGGCCAGCAATTTACACTTTTTGCTTCTAAGCCTTCAAAAAGTTCTTGTTCTGTGGCTCTCACATTAGGTATTGATTCACTATCTCTAATTAACTGAACCATTGCATAAGGATCGTCTACACCAGCACCAAAAAATCCTCTAGGTCTATGATATTTAAAACTTCTTCCTACTAAATGAATTCCATTTGCAATTAAAGCTGAGGCTAGAGTATCTCCTTCATACCCAAAATATATTTTTCCATTAAATTTAAAAGAAATTTTCTTATTTCTATTAATTAATCCACCTTTATCTAATCTAAAATTCTGAGGCATATTTATATTTCTTCGTTTGCTTTTAATGTTTTTAGTATTTCGTGAGTTAATGTATCTCGTTCAACTTTAATCCATTGCCTACATCCTGATATATGTTGCCATAATTCTAAATGCTTTCCTCTTGGACTTTTTCTTAAATAAACAAAATTATCCCAATCCTTATCTGAAATTTCTTTATTTAATTCTGGTCTTTTAATTGTAGCATCGCCACCATATGAAAACTCATTTTGTGATCTAAGTCCGCAATGAGGGCATTTGATATGTAGCATTTAAGAAATCCAAGTCTTTGTACCAAGACCTTTTTCATCAATTAAACGTCCTGTGCTAAATCTATTTAAACTATACCCTGTATTTAATTCGTGTGGTCTATCTTGTGCTATTGTATGAGCAAAAGTCCAACCTGATGCTGGTGTGGCTTTAAAACCTCCATAGCACCAACCGCAATTTAAATACAAACCTTCAATGTGTGTCTTATCTATAATAGGCGAACCATCCATAGACATATCCATAATTCCTCCCCATGTCCTAAGCATTTTTAACTTGCTAAGAAATGGAAACATTGCAATACCTTCAGTTAATACATGTTGTAATGTTGGTAGATTGCCTCTTTGTGCGTAACTATTGTATCCATCTAAGTCTCCTCCCATAACCATTTCTCCTTTATCAGATTGACTACAATAAAAATGTCCTGCGCCAAATGTTACTACATGATTTAATATTGGTTTGATGGGTTCTGAAACACATGCTTGTAATAAATGGGTTTCTATTGGCAATGTCATATTTAACATTTCTGCTAATACTGATGTATTTCCTGCTACACACAAACCTACTTTTTTAGATTTAATTTCTCCTTTTGATGTTTTCACTCCTTTAATTTTTCCATTTACAATATCAAAACCAGTTACTTCACAATGTTGAATAATATCTACTCCCATTGAATCTGCTTGACGTGCATAACCCCAAGCAACTGCATCGTGTCTAGCAGTTCCTCCGCTTGGTTGCATTAAGCCACCAAAAATTGGAAATCTAACATTTTCTGAAAAATCTAACATTGGAACTATTTTTTTCAATTCTTCTCTATTCAATAGCAAAGCATCAATTCCATTTAACCTCATAGAGTTTCCTCTTCTAGAATAAGAGTTCATTTGAGCATCTGAATGTGCGAGATTAATTATTCCTCTTGGTGAAAACATAACATTGAAGTTTAAATCTTGGCTCATACTTCTCCATAATTTCATACTCTTTTCATAGAATAGGCCATTTTCATCATGCATATAATTTGATCTGATAATTGTTGTATTTCTTCCAACATTTCCGCCTCCTATCCAACCCTTTTCAATTATGGCTACATTAGTTATTTTATGCTCTTTCGCTAAATAATATGCTGTAGCTAAACCGTGACCCCCGCCACCTATAATAATTACATCATATTCTTTTTTAGGATTAGGATCTTTCCAGGCTACTTCCCAGCCTTCATGTTTGTTAAAAGCTTCTTTAACAAGATTTAAAATAGAGTACTTTTGCATAATTTAAATTTATAATATATCTAATTAATTATTTATAAAAAGATATTAAAATGACCAAGATAAAATCAGATATTGAAATAGCAAGAGGCGCTAAAATGAAACCTATTCAAGAAATTTTGGATAGTATAGATGTGCCGGATAAAGCTGAAGTTTACAGTCCAATTAGCAGATATATGGCCAAAATTAAACTGGAATATATTGAAAAAATAAAAGATAAAAAAGATGGAAAATTAATATTAGTTACTGCAATTACGCCAACTCCAGCTGGAGAGGGAAAAACAACTACATCTGTTGGTTTGTCTGATGGATTAAATAAAATTGGAAAAAAATCTATAGTTTGTCTTAGAGAGCCAAGTTTAGGGCCTTCTTTTGGAATGAAAGGTGGAGCAGCAGGTGGAGGATATGCTCAGGTTATTCCAATGGAACAAATTAATTTACATTTTACGGGTGACTTTCACGCAATTACTTCTGCCCACAATTTGTTATCTGCAATAATAGATAACCATATTTATTGGGGAAACAAATTAAATATAGATGTAAGAAGAATTGTATGGAAAAGAGTTGTTGATATGAATGATCGATCTTTAAGGTCAATAAATATAAATTTAGGTGGCATTGCAAATGGTTTTCCAAGAGAAGATGGTTTTGACATAACTGTTGCATCAGAAATAATGGCAATATTTTGTTTGTCCAATAATCTTAAAGACTTGGAAAAAAGAATTGGAAATATAACAATTGGATATACAAGAGATAAGAAACCAGTTTATGCTAAAGATTTAAAGGCGGAGGGGCCGATGACAGTTCTTTTAAAAGATGCAATTAGACCAAATGTGACTCAAACATTAGAAAATAATCCTGCAATAATTCATGGAGGACCTTTTGCAAATATTGCACATGGTTGTAACTCTGTTATAGCAACTAAAACTGCATTAAAATTAAGTGATTATGTAGTAACTGAAGCTGGGTTTGGAGCCGATCTTGGTGCTGAAAAATTTTTAAATATTAAATGTAGAAAATCTAATCTTAAACCAAATTGCGTTGTAATAGTAGCAACTATAAGAGCTCTAAAAATGCACGGTGGTGTAGAAAAAAATGAATTAAAAAATGAAAACGTTAATGCTTTAAAGAAAGGCTTGGTAAACTTGGATAGACATATAAAAAATATAAAAAAATTTGGTCTTCCTATTGCCGTTGCGGTTAATCATTTTATATCTGATAGTAAAAAAGAAATCGATACTTTGGTTGATTTTTGCAAATCAATAAATGTAAAAGCCTCTATATGTAAACATTGGGAAAATGGTGGCGATGGTACAAAAGAATTAGCAAATGATATTGTAAAGTTGTGTGAGAAAAAAAGTAATTTTAATTTTTTATATAAAGATTCTTTAAGTTTGTTTAAAAAAATTGAAACTATTGCTAAAGAAATCTATAACTCTAGTGAGGTAGTTGCAGATACAAAAATTAGAGAGCAACTAAAAAATTTTCAAGATAATGGTTATGGAAATTTGCCAATATGTATAGCTAAAACTCAATATAGCTTTTCAACAGATCCAAATTTAAAAGGAGCACCTTCAGGACATGTTTTGCCCATTAGAGAGGTAAGGCTTTCATCGGGAGCAGAGTTTATTGTTGTAGTTTGTGGAGCAATAATGACTATGCCTGGACTTCCAAAAGTTCCCGCAGCGGAATCTATAAGAGTTAATGAAAAAGGTGAAACTGAAGGATTATTTTAATTTCTCCAATTCTGACCAAAAATCTTCAGCTAAATTATATCCTGTTAAATTTTTGTACTGTGGTAAACCCGTTGGAGAAGTAACATTTATATCTCCAATTAAATAGCCTCCTACTAAATCTATTCCAGCAAAAAAAATTTTGCTTTTTTTTAAACTTTTTGCGACAATTTTTGATATTTCAGTTTCTTTTTTATTTAACTGAGTTTTAATTGCTCTTCCACCTTGCGAAATATTAGCTAAGATCGATCCTTTTATTGGCACTCTTTTTATTGCACCTTTAACTTTGCCATTTATAATAAACACCCTCTTATCTCCTTCTTCAACTTTTGGTAAAAATTTTTGAACCATAACGTGATTAAATTTTTTTAAATATTTTAAAATTCTAATCTTAACCAATTTATTTCTTACAAATAAAATATCTTTACCTGCATATCCATGTATAGGCTTAATAATAATTTTTTTATTTTTTTTTAGAAATTTATTTATTTCTTCAATATTTTTTGTAAAAATTGTGGGGGGCATAAATTTTAAAAACTTGGCTGAGTAAAATTTTTCAGACACATTTCTTATTGCTGTTGGATTGTTTATAATTTTTTTTGGTTTTAAAATATCTAAATAATAAGTTGAATTAATATAATCCATATTAAATGGGGGATTTTGTCTTATTAGAACATATTTTGATTTGGATAGATCAAATTTAACATTCTTAATGATTTTATAAAATTTTTTAACATTATCAAAAAATTTTACTTCTTTGCCTTTAACTATTAATTTTGAATTTATTAAATTAAGGTCTTTGGTTTGAAACCAAATTATCTTATACCCTCTTCTTTGAGCTTCTAAAGCTAATAAAATTGTTGTATCAGTTTTAATATTTAGACTATTCAAAGAATTTGATAGTATGGATAATATCTTTTTCATTTAATTATAATTTTTTAAAACTTCCTCTGCTTTAGTCTGTTTATTTTTAAGAATATAATCAATGTTTTTTAAATATACCTCTTCATTATTTCCATTTTTATTAAGAAAATTTCTTTTTTCTAAACCTTTTTTAGAAATTTTTAAAAAAATCTCTGACCAATGAGAAATAGTTTTACCGTCTATTTCAGTTTTTAATCCTTTTGTATAGGATTCTTTATATGCATTTAAAATTTGAATTTTATTCCATTTTTTTATTACATCTAAAGCTTGATCTAAATTTCCATATAACAGTCCCGTAAAAAAAGCAGGCCCAGCACAATGACAATCCCACTCACATGCATCTAATGATCTT
Organism: uncultured Pelagibacteraceae bacterium; assembly: GCA_902568975.1. Taxonomy (GTDB): domain Bacteria; phylum Pseudomonadota; class Alphaproteobacteria; order Pelagibacterales; family Pelagibacteraceae; genus Pelagibacter. The sequence continues at coordinate 180,435 of CACFSO010000001.1, read as the reverse complement.
AATTCAATATATTTTTTTAATCTCAATTCAGTAAATATAGTTGAAAGATGTAGTTCAAAATTGTGTATATTTGCTTTTCCTTGATTTAATAAATATTTAAATGTTTTACCTTCGGGTGGAAAATATTCATTAGATTTATGTAAAAATAAAAGAGGATAATTTATTGCAAAATCAGCATATTTTTCAAAATTCATATTTTCTAAAAAAATTTCTGGTAAACCTCCTCTTGAGGTATTTTGCCAAACTCTTGATCTATAAGAAAGATATCCAGAAGGTTTTGATTCTTTCATTGCAGAATTTGCAAATATTCCTATGGTTAGAGGTGTTAGATAAGAAATTAACTTGAACTTTTTAATAAAATCATTTTCTGAAAGATAGTCTAAATTTATCTGAGTTCCACAAGTTTGGTACATCATATCAAGACTTAACTTTCCTTTTTTTGGCATTTCTTCTGTCATAATGGCATATCTTTTTTTTGGATTATTAGGAACATTCTCTAATTTAGTTTGTGGATCATATCCTATTGAAACAGTTTTTAGATTAAGCTCCCTACATGCTTGGTTTAATTGATCCTGGAATGTAAAAGATTCACCACACACACCATGAATATTTTTGTATTTATCGCCAGCTAGTTCTATTTGATTTCCAGGCTCTAATGTAATTGATTTACCTTCTGAAAAAAGTCCGATCAAATTATTACTTTCTTTTATTTCTTTCCATCCAAACTTCTTTAAATATTTAAGTACTTTTACTATTTGAGTGTAATCTGCTCGCGATTCAGTGGCTTTATCAAATAAAAATTTTTCATTTTCAACTCCTATTAGTAATTCTTTTTTGACACCACTTTGAAAGTAAGAAATTAAATCTTCTTTTGAATTAATTTTCATTTATATATTCTAGCCAATTTTTTAATTCCTTCATTCTTGAATGCTTATCTAAATTTTGATTTTCTTTTTCTATAACTTTTATATGATTTTCTATGTCATCTTCACTGTTAAATGCTTTTCTAAATTTTATTAAACGATCTTTTCGAAACCTTATTAAACTTATCATCTTGTCGTATGTAATTTCAGGATGATATTGGATAGCCCATATTTCACTTACTCCAATTTTAAAATTTAACCCTTGCACTTTATTTAATTTATTTGAGGATAGTAACACAGAATTATTTGGAATTTTTGAAACTTCATCAAAGTTAAAAGCTGGAGAATTAAAAATTTTCTTTTTATCCTTGTAAATAGGATGGTTAATGCCCTGTTCATTAATTTTTATATCTTGAGCAATTCCAATATGTGCCCCATTTTCTGATTTTTTAACTTCTCCTCCTGCTGCTGTAACAGCTACTTGCATCCCCCAGCAAATTGCTAAAATATTTTTTACATGCTTAAAACATTGTTGCATAAAAAAAATTTGTCTTCTTATTTCTGGAGTATCATTATAAATATTTAGACTGCTCCCTCCCCAAACTAAACCATCATATTTTGCTAAATTTGGAATTATCTCATCAAAATTTTCCTCTGAAGATGGGTTTAAAACATCATATTTTATATTTTGTCTATAATTATTAACGCTATCTTTTAAACTTTCAGTATGAGTTGGGATGCCTGCTTTTTTAAAATTATTATTTTCACTTTCTAGATTTCCTTCTACTACTAATAAATTTAGATCTTTCATTAGAACAGTTTGCCCTCTAAACTAAATTCATACATTTTTTTAAAATCTTCTTTGCTAACCTTTTTTGGATTTGATGCTGTTGACGGATCTTCTAAAGCCATCTGAGATAATTGATCTAAATTTATTTTTTCTTTATTAATAACTTCTGAGAGTTTATGTGGAATATTTAGCTCTTTTCTTAATTCTAAAATCCAGTTTAAAAAATCTTCAAAACTTTTATTTAAATCTAAATAATCACAAATAGAAATAATTCTATCTTTTATAGAATCTTTATTAAAAGTTAAAACGTAAGGCATAAATATTGCATTTGAAAGTCCATGATGAAGATTAAACTGTGAATTAACAGGATGGCTCAATGAATGAATTGCGCCTAAACCCTTTTGAAAAGCCGTAGAACCCATGCTTGCTGCTGCCAAAAGATCAGATCTTGCGTCTAAATCCTTTCCATTTTTTACAGCTTTTAATAGCGATTTTTTAATTAATTTCATTCCTTCAATTGCTATTCCATCAGCCATAGGATGAAAACCGGGCGCACAGAAAGCTTCTAAATTATGTGCAAGCGCATCCATACCTGTTGCCGCAGTTAACCTTGGAGATAAATCAACAGTTAAAACCGGATCTAGAATAACAATAGAAGGTAAAAATTTTGGATGAAAAATAATTTTTTTAACTCCGGTATCGTTATTTATTATTGCTGAAGCTCTACCAGTTTCAGATCCTGTTCCGGCGGTGGTCGGGACAGCGATAATAGGAGCTATGTTAGTTTCATTTGCTCTTTTCCAATAATCTCCGATATCTTCAAAATCCCAAATAGATCTTGTTTGGCCTGACATAAATGCTATAGCTTTTCCTACATCTAAACCACTTCCTCCTCCAAAAGCTATTACACCATCACAATTATTTTTTTTAAATTCTAATACTCCATGGTCTACATTTTCACCTATTGGGTTTCCTGAAAAGTTTGAAAAGGTATTTATTTTTTTAAAATCTATATTCAAATCAGATATAATATTTTTCACAAATGGTAAATTTATAAGATCTTTATCAGTTACAAATAATGGATATTTAATATTCAAACTTTTACAAGCAGATCCTAGATCTTTAATTCTATTTTCACCAACCCATATAGTAGTGGGGTAGTTCCAGTTATAATTTTTCATGTTTTATTTATATAAACCTTATATTTATTTTAAAATAATATTTCAATTTCCGTTATTTTGTTAGTAAAATACATTTATAAATTTGTTTATATATAGGGAGGATTTGGTGACTAAAGTAGCAATTATTGGCGCAGGACCTTGCGGGCTTTCAATGTTAAGATCTTTTGAGCAAGCTGAAAAAAAAGGTGAAAAAATACCTCAAATAGTTTGTTTTGAAAAACAAAGTGATTGGGGAGGTCTATGGAATTACAGTTGGAGAACTGGATCTGACCAGTATGGCGATCCTGTTCCTAACAGTATGTATAGATACCTTTGGTCAAATGGACCTAAAGAGTGTTTAGAATTTGCTGATTATTCTTTTGATGAACATTTTGGAAAACCTATTCCATCATTTCCACCAAGAGAAGTTTTATATGATTACATAATAGGTAGAGTTAAAAAAGGTAATTTAAAAAAGAATGTAAGATTTAATACTAGTGTTACTAATATATTTTATAATGGAAAAACTTTTGAACTCACTTCACAAGATAAAGAAAACGATAAAATTCAAAAAGAATCTTTTGATTATGTAATTGTGTCTACGGGACACTTCTCTGTTCCATTTATACCAGAATATCCAGGAATGAAATCTTTTCCAGGAAGAATAATGCATTCGCATGATTTTAGAGATGCTGAAGAATTCAGAGATAAAAATGTAATCGTATTAGGAAGTAGTTATTCTGCTGAAGATGTTGCACTTCAATGTTATAAGTATGGAGCAAAAAGCGTAACTATAGGTTATAGAAATAATGCAATGGGATTTAAATGGCCCAAAGGAGTAAATGAAGTTCATTATTTAGACAGACTAGAAGGAAGTAAAGCAATATTTAAAGATGGTCATGAACAGGTTGCTGATGCAATTATTTTATGCTCAGGTTATCTTCATCATTTCCCATTTTTAACTGAAGATCTTAAACTAAAAACTAGAAACAGATTGTACCCACCAAAATTATATAAGGGAGTTGTATGGCAAAATAATCACAACTTGCTTTATTTGGGTATGCAAGATCAATTCCATACCTTTAACATGTTTGATTGTCAGGCTTGGTATGCAAGAGACGTAGTAATGGGTAAAATAAAACTCCCAAATAATTCTGAAATTGAAAAAGATATAAGTAAATGGGTAGCTTTAGAAGAAAAATTAGAAAACCCTGATCAAATGATAGATTTTCAAACAGAATATACAAAAGAACTTCATAGTTTATCTGATTATCCAAAAATTGATTTTGAATTGATTAGACGACACTTTAAAGAATGGGAACATCACAAAGTTGAAGATATAATGACTTATAGAAATAAATCATTTTCTTCACCAGTTACAGGTTCTAAAGCACCAGTGCATCATACACCTTGGGCAGAAGCAATGGATGACTCTTTAAAAGCCTTCCTAGAACAATAATTATTGACTACCAAACAATTCTAAGTTTTTTGTTTTTGCAAATAGATTTTATTAAACCGAACATAATTGGAAAATCTTTTTTTTTAAAATCTTTTAATACTCTGGGTCCTATTTCTAATGCCAAGTCAGCTCCCTCTACAGTAATATCTTTCATAATTTTCTCTTTGATATCCTTATAAATTTTACCTTGACCTAAATATGTTCCCATTAAGCTATTTCTTCCTCCTGCAACACTAACATATAAATCTCCTAGCCCAGCAAGACCATACGCCGTTTCACTTCGTCCTCCCATTAATTTTACAAATTTTTTTATTTCAATCAGTGCATTTTTAAATAATGCTGATGCTGTGTTGTGGTAATATTTTTGCTGTATGTATTTATTTAAATTATCTCCACTTAATCCCACAGATGCACCAATCAGCATTGAATAAATATTTTTAATTGCACCAGCGGTTTCGACACCATTTATATCATCAGAAATTTCTGCTCTGTAATAATCGGTTGAAATCATTTTCTCAATTTTTTTAGCTTCTGAAATTCTTTCATTTGCAATTACTGTGCTAGTTCTTACCTTATTTATTAGTCCAGTTGCCAAACAAGGACCTTTAACAGAGGAAATACTTTGTTTAGGAAGATTATGTTTTTTAAATATAAAGTTAATTTTTTTTGAAATAGTTAAAATTCTTTTTTTTACAATTGTTAAACCTTTAGTAAGAAGAATTATTGAAAGTTTTTTATTATAATTTTTGATTAGTTGTTCACATGCCCAATCAATTCCTTTTGAACTAACGGCCAACACTATATAATCAGGTTTTAATTTATATTCTTCGGGAAAACTTTTGAATTTTATTATCTTTATATTTTTTGGAATTTTTGAGTTTAAAGTTGGATGGATACCGTCTTTGTTTAGTTTTTCAATTAATTTGTCTTCTAAGTGAGTTCCAACAAGAGTTACTTTATTTTTATTTTCTATGCACGGTACAGTAAATGCAGTTCCCATTGCTCCAGCTCCTAAAACTAATATTTTTTTCATTTAGTTAGTGTTTTTCTAATTGCTTGATGCCAACCTTTCAATAACTTTATACGATTTGAATTGCTTATTTTTGGTGTAAAATTTTTATCCACCTTCCAATTTCGAGATATATCAGAAAGCGATTTATAAATTCCAATTTTTAAACCTGCCATCAGAGCGGCACCTAGAGCGGTAGTTTCTTGCATTTTAGGTCTCGCAATTTTTGTATTGATTATATCTGTTAAAAATTGAGTAAACCAATTATTTTTAGCCATTCCACCATCAACCTTAATCAATTTTGGTTTTAATCCATCATTTTTCATAGCATTAAACAAATCATAAGTTTGATAAGCAACGGACTCTAATGTGGCTCTAATTATTTCATTTCTTTTGGTATTTCTAGTTAATCCACAAATTGTACCTCTTACATTTGGATTCCAATAAGGTGCGCCTAAACCTGTAAAAGCAGGAACCAAATATACACCATTATTACTTTTTAAAGATTTTACAATTTTTTCAGTTTCTGATGCGCTATTTATAATTTTCAATTTATCTCTCAACCATTGAACGCCTGCTCCTGCAATAAAAATTGAGCCTTCAAGGGCATACGTTGTTTTGCCTTTAATTTTATAACAAATTGTAGTTAATAATTTATTTTTTGAGTATATTTTTTTATTTCCAGTATTCATTAATACAAATGCACCGGTTCCATAAGTACTTTTTACCGATCCTCTTCGAAAACAAGACTGTCCAAAAGCAGCCGCTTGTTGATCTCCAACAACTCCGTTTATGCCATAAGATTTTCCTGTAATTAATTTGGAAGTAAAACCAAAATCATCGGAAGAGTTTTTAACTTTTGGCAAAATATTTTCTGGAATTTTTAAATTTGATAAAATACTTTTGTCCCATTTATTTGTAGTTATATTGTATAACATTGTTCTACTTGCGTTGGTAGCATCTGTTGCATGTACTTTGCCTTCGGTAAGTTTCCAAATTAAAAACGTATCAACCGTTCCAAAAAGAAGTTGGTTTTTTTTTGCCAATTTTTTTGCTTTAGGAACATTTTCTAATATCCATTTAATTTTTGTTCCAGAAAAATAAGGATCAATTAATAATCCAGTTTTTTTGTTTATTATTCTTTCTTTTTTATTTGTTCTGTATTTTTTGCAAAATTCTGCTGTTCTTCTATCTTGCCACACAATTGCATTATAAACATGTTTTCCTGTTGCTTTATCCCAAAGGATAGTGGTTTCTCTTTGATTCGTAATTCCTATTGATAGAATTTTACCTTTTAATTTTTTACTTTTACCAATTGCATCAGTTAATACTTTTTTTACCGAGCTCCAAATTTCATTTGGGTTATGCTCTACCCACCCATCCTTTGGAAAATATTGTGTAAATTCCTTTTGAGAAATATAAATAGGTTTACCAGATAGGCTAAATAAAATAGCTCTGCTAGATGTGGTGCCTTGATCTATGGCAACAAGAAATTTTTTCACAATTTTAATCTATGCCAAGATGTTTTTTTCTTTTTTCTACCCAAGTTCTAATTAAATTATCAAATATAAGACCTATGAATGCAACGCAAATACCAAGGACTAATCCTTTTCCTCCGCCTTTTTTATCTGATAAAGCTTTTAAAATATATTGTCCTAAGTCTTCTGTTCCAATAAATGCTCCTATAATTACCATAAACAAAGCAAAAACGATTGTTTGATTTAAACCAAGCATCATGTGAGGAAATGCTAAAGGAAATTCTATTTTAAATAATCTTTGTAACTTTGTTACACCTGACATTGTGGCCGCATCATGCAAAGCCGGTGGAACGCTTCTTAATCCTTCAATAGTATATCTGGTAGCAGGTATAGTTGCATAAACAATTACTGCAATTAACACGGATGTATCTGTAACTCCAAATAGCATCATTACGGGAATTAAGTATACAAATGAAGGAAAGGTTTGAAAAATATCACAAACTGCCAACATAAAATTTGTAGTATATTTATTTTGTTGACATAAAGTTCCAACAATTGAACCAATAATACAAGATGCAATAACTCCAAAAGTTGCCATATATGTTGTAACTAAAGCTCTATCCCACCATGGACTTAGTGCTATAAATAATGCTAATCCTCCCACTGTAAAAGCTGAACGAATTCCACCAATTATATAACCTGCCCCAACAACTAATACTAAAGTAGCAACTGCTGGCATTCTTAAATACATAGCTCTCATTGGTTGAAGAACTTCTGTTATTAACCAGGTATTAAATATTTTTAAAGTTTGAAAGAAAGTATCCCAAACCCAATCAACACCTTTATTCCAGAAATCTGCTGTTGATATTCCTTTATTATGCGGAACTTCAAATAAATAATTAAAACCTTCTTTAAAGAAAAAAGAACCAGCAAAGGCAAGTATAGCTCCAATCAATACAGCTCCGCCAAAAAAAATTGTGTTTTTATAACGCTGAAAAAATGTTAAGTTACCAAAATAATCTGTCTGTTTATTTGCCCAAGCCAAAGACATTTTATCTAGTAATATTGCAATCAAACTAATACACAAACCTGCTTCTAATGCTAACCCAATATTAAGTTGATTTAGGGCTAATAATAAATTCCAACCTAATCCTTTAGCGCCTATAAAAGCTGAAATAACTGCCATAGAAAAACACACCATAATGACTTGATTAACACCAATTAAAATATCCCTTCTTGCTGTTGGAATTAGTACTTCAAACATAAGTTGCCAATTATTACATCCGCTCATTTTGCCGGCTTCAATAACTTCAGGAGATACTCCTCTAAGTCCTAACAAAGTTAATAAAATCATTGGTGGAATAGCAACAACCATTGTTATAATAACTGCGGCGTGATCTCCGATTCCAAACAAAACCATTGCGGGAACTAAAACAGCATATTGTGGCATAGTCTGCATAACTAAAAGTATAGGATATAAGGCTCTCTCAACCCGTTTGCTCTTATAAGCCATGATACCTAAGCTCAAACCAAAAGCGAAAGAAAGTGGAGCTGCAACTAGTATAAAAGAGAGTGTTTGCATTGAAGGTTTCCATTGACCAAATACTGAAATATAAACCATGACTAAACCAGCAAATATAGATAGACCCTTGCCACTCAATTTGTAACCTAATATTGCTGCGCCCGCTGCTACAATTGTCCATGGTAGACCAGGTAATTTCGCCCAAGGATATGAACTTACAAAATTCCAACTTGTAAATGCTACAACTGTTTCAACACCTCCTAATAAAATTTCTCTAATAAATTCAATAAGAAATGTCATAAATGAAGTGATATTTCTTGTTATTTGCAGAACCAAAGGTCTGGTTTTGTATTCTTGTATGCTTGAATCCCAAAATTCAATTGGCATCCATTCATTTAATAGGAAAAACAGTGAGTCATTTATCCAAATAGGTAGCCACCCAAGCAAAGGGGGTAGTCTCCAGAAGTTGTCAAATGCATAATACCTTACTTCTTTGCCAAACAATGTATAGGTACTTTGATTTGGGTCTTTAACGAATTCGGCCTGACCTCTTATAAATTTATAGGTTTCAGGAACATCGATTGCAAAACATAAAGAAAAAAATACAGCTAGCAAAAATAACCATTGAAATAATTTTGGATATTTTTTTAATAATTCCATAATTTAATCGTTATTTTTTCTTCCTCCAAAAACAGTATGAATTATTTTTGATGGATGAACAGTTCCAACAATTTTATTAGTTTCGTCAATGACAGCTACTGATTTTTCTTGAGATAAAATTTTTTCAGCTACATTTTCAATTATTTCATCTTTTAAAACTTTTAAATCACTTAAATTTTCATTATTTGGTTTTTCCATTATATCTTCAATTATTAAAACCTTTTCTCTTGGTACTTCTTCAGTAAATTTTTTTACATACTCGGTAGCAGGATTTAAAACAATTTTTGCTGGTGTGTCTAACTGTTCAATTATTCCATCTTTCATAATTGCTATACGATCGGCAAGTTTTAAAGCTTCATCAAAATCATGAGTAATAAACATGATTGTTTTTTTTAATTTTTCTTGAAGTCTTAAAAATTCGTCTTGCATTTCTTTTCTAATCAGTGGGTCTAATGCAGAAAAAGGTTCGTCTAAAAACCAAATATCAGGTTCAACAGCTAATGATCGAGCGATACCTACTCTCTGTTGTTGTCCGCCTGAAAGTTCTCTTGGAAAATAATTTTCTCTTCCATCAAGGCCAACAAGTTTAACCATATCCATAGCCTTATTAATACTATTTTCAGTCTCAACTCCTTTAATTTGAAGTGGAAAAGCAATATTTTCCAAAACTGTTTTATGTGGTAGCAAAGCAAAACTCTGAAAAACCATTCCCATTTTATTTCTTCTAAGTTCAATTAGTTCTTTGTTATTTAATGAAAGTAAATCTTGACCTTCAATATAAATTTTTCCATCTGTGGCATCTGTTAATCTAGAAATACATCTTAACAAAGTAGATTTTCCTGAACCGGATAATCCCATTACAACCAACATTTCTCCTTTTGAAACTTCGAAAGAAGCGTTGTTCACGCCCACAATGCATCCTTTGTCCTGGAATGTTTTTGCATCTACATTTCCATTTGCTTCTTGAAGCATCTTTTTGGCATTTTCACCAAAAATTTTATATACAGACTCACACTTAATTACAGCATCAGACATAATTTTTTAACAAGTTATATGAAATTTAATAAAAATAAAATCTATATAATTGTTGTTTTCCCCCTTAAAAATTTTTAATAAAATAAACTCTAGTATCAATACCTGTGCTTAAAAAACTTAAGACCTCTCCATTAATATTTGCTGCTTTATTTACTCCAACATTGCTTCCACTTACAGTGTAACCAGCAAAACATTTATTTTTCTCTTCGTCCCATTTAACAAACGTATCGTCAATTTTATTACCGTTAATAGTATATAATTCATATGCTTCATAATTTAAAAAATGAGCAGCCATGATAGCGCGCTGAGGTATAAGTTTGGTTATATTGCAAACTGCCTCATACTGTTCTTTGGACAATCTATAGTGATCAGTTCCATCAAAAAATACTAGAATGCCAGATGGAAGACTTGAAATCACTTCATTTACTTTTCGTTCTTTTTCAATTCTTTCCTCTTCTATTTTCATCTTTCTAATTAATTCATCACCTCCACCCCAATAAATATTTAAAATACCAAAAGATAAAATTATAAAAACTGTTATTGTAACAAGGCCGCCAAATTGTCTAACTGGTTCAGGTAATTTTTTTAATTTATTTAAATATTTATCTTGCTGTATCATTTTAATTACTCTTGTAACTTACCGTTTTTCCAAATTCCTATTTTTTGTTTTCCATCAGACCAGGTAAATGTTCCTTTTCCATTCATAAAACCATTTGCCCATTGTCCTTCATAAGTTGCGCCGTTTGGAAAAGTTAAAGTTCCTTGTCCACTCCACTCACTATTTTTAAATCCACCTTTGTAAATATATCCATTTGGCCAAGTTTCAATTCCTTGACCATTTTTTTTTGTTCCAGCCCATTCTCCTTCATAGGTTGTACCGTCTGTGGAAACCCACAAGCCAAAACCATTTTCACAATTTCCTTCTTTACATCCTACCTTACGTGCTGAAGCCGAAGAAAAAATTAAAAAACTTAAAATTATAATAAAGATGTATTTTTTCATTGTAACATTTTACACAAAATTTTATAAAAAAAAATCCCCCCCAACACCGTTGGGGGAGATTATAATTTGTTAGCTTTTATGCTCTTAAATTAGTTCATCCAAGCTTTCCAAACTGACTCGTTGTCAGCTAACCATTTTTTAGCTGCATCTTCGTGAGTCATTTTGTCAAGGTCAACTAGAGCTGCCATTGCACCAATTTGTCCTGTAGAGAATGACATTTTCTTGAAAATAGCTGCTGCTCCTGGATGAGTTTTTGGAAAATTCTCATTTACAGCTTTTTTCAGATAACCATCTGGTGAACCACATTTACCGTCACCACCATCTTCTGGTCTGCAACCAGCAGTGTATGGTGGAAATTTAATAAATGTAAAACCAGCACCATCTGTAAAGTTTGGTGTCCAGTTAAATATAATAGTTCCTCTATCTTCTTTTTTAGCTGCTTCTAATTCTGCCCAAAGAGCATCTGCACTTCCAGCAAATTTAACCCACCAAAGGTCTGCTAACCCTAAAGCTTCAATTCTTTGAGGTATTAAATCACCGTGCCAAGTTTGTGGACCTTCTAACATTCTTCCTTTTCCATCTGAATCAGGTGTTACAAAGTTCGCGGCGCATTCAGGACTTTTTAAAGCAGTCCAATCTGGTAGACCTGGGCATTTCTCAGCAACCCAATCTGGATATCCCATATCTTCAAGAGTTCTTGCTTCGTGATCTCCCCAGTCAAGCAAACCACCTTTATCTAAAGCTGTAGTAAATGATTTACCAAAAGCAGATTCCCAAACTTCGTGTGATATAGTTACATCGCCTATTCTTATAGACTCATAAACGGCTTGAGAGTCAGCCGGAACATATTTAACATTGTTACCGTTTGCCTCAAAAATTCCGCCTATAACGTAAGCCATTACAACTTGACTAGACCAATTATGAGTTGGGATCACTATTGGTTCAGCACTATCTCCTTTGACAGCTTGTTTTTTGTCTCCTTGTGACATAAAGAATACAAGAGCAATTACAATCACTATTGCACCTATCACTAAAGGCATTTTATTTTTCATACTATCCCTCCGTATAATAATTATTATTAAAGAAAGTATGTTACTAAATAAATGCTTAGTCAAATAAAATGCTCAATAAAAATATTATAAAAATAGCTTTTTTATTGATTTCTTAATTAAAAATTTAGGTATAATATTGCCTGGTATTAAAAAATGGAAACTAGCTTTTCAATAAAAGACCCCGGTTTAAATTTATTGCCACCTGGAGTTGAAAGATACATTGTTGAAGGAGGTGGAATAACAGCGGTACAAATTTTTCCTGATGACAATATTGAAATTATAAACAATGAAGGTGGTCAAATCTGTGAAATATTAGTTTTTAATAAAGAAGGAAAGACAGAACCTGCTATTTTAAATTTAAAAGAAAGTAGATCTTCATCTGAAATAAAAAAAATTCTTTTAAGAAAAGATGAAAGTTCTCAAGTAGCTGCATATCAATTAAAAAAAAGAAATTTGAAAATCGAAAAAGCTAAATGTTCAATTGTTTTTGACAAATACACTAATTCGGGAGAAAAAATAAAATTAAATTCAAAAGATAGCTGTTATTGCATTTTTGTTGCAAGTGGTCCAGAAATGCTAATTCATGAACAGAATCCTCCTACTGATTTAACTATTTTTGTTAAAAGAGCAAAAATTACAAAAGATAAAGAACATTCTATAATACCAGAGCCAATGTTTGATCCATTAAATGAAACTAATATTGATCGTAAAACTGCAATTTCATACCAAGTTAAAGAAGGTGATTACATTCAAATTATTTCCCCTACGGGAAGACAGTGTTCAGATTTTTTAGCATTTGATACAGAAAAATTAGATAAAAGAATCGAAAGAGGTCTAGACCCAACAACTACTAGAACATTCATGGGATCTCTTTACCCTGCTCCAGGATTATTTTCTAAATTTTTTGATATTGATCATGAGCCACTAGTTGAAGTTATTAGAGACACAGTAGGAAGACATGATACTTTTAATTTGGCTTGTACGGCAAAATATTATGAGGACTCGGGATATTTTGGACACGCAAACTGTTCAGACAATTTAAGCAATGTAATGGAAAAATACGGTGTACAAAAAAGGAAGGGATGGCCAGCTATAAATCTTTTTTTTAATACTTCTGTTGGGGGTCAAAACTCTGTTCTTGGAGATGAATCTTATTCAAGACCAGGCGATTATGTTTTATTAAGAGCGCTAAAAGATATAACTTGTGGAACTACTGCTTGCCCAAGCGATATTGATGCTTGTAATGGATGGAATCCCACTGAAATTTTTGTTAGAACTTATGACAAAAAAAAAGAATTTACAAAATCTTTTGCATTTAGAATGAAAACAGACTCAGAACCAAAATTAACAAAAAATACTGGTTTTTATGAAAGGACATCCAAATTAACTAGAAATTTTGTAGATGCCAGAGGTTATTGGTTACCAAACGACTATACAAAACATGGATTGATTAATGAGTACACTGCTTGCCGAGAAAAAGCTGTTGTGATTGATTTATCGTCTCTTAGAAAATTTGAAATAGTAGGACCTGATGCTGAAGAACTAATGAATTATACATTAACTAGAAATATTAAAAAGCTTTCAGTAGGGCAAGTAGTTTATTCTTCAATGTGTTATGAAAACGGTTCAATGTTTGATGATGGTACACTTTTAAAAATGAACGACCACGGTTATAGATGGATATGCGGTGATGAATATGCTGGAGAATGGTTAAAAGAACAAGCAAAGAAAAAAAACTATAAAGTTTTTATAAGAAATTCTACTGATCAAATAAATAATATTTCATTACAAGGACCTAATAGTAGAAAAATACTTGAAAAATTTATTTTTACACCAGCTACACAACCGTCTATTTCTGAACTGCAATGGTTTAGGTATAGTATATGTAGATTGAAAGAATTAAATGGAATACCTTTAATGGTTTCTAGAACAGGTTATACTGGAGAATTAGGATATGAAATATGGTGCCATCCTTCTGAGGCTCCAAAAGTTTGGGATGCTGTAATGGAAGCAGGAAAAGATGAAGGTTTAATACCTGCCGGATTTGGTGCATTAGACTTATTAAGAATTGAAGCTGGATTAATTCTTTTTGGTAATGAATTTGATGGGCAGGTTGACCCTTTTGAAGCAGGTGTTGGTTTTACTGTTCCTTTAAAAACTAAAACAGATGATTTTATTGGAAAAGAAAGTTTAATTAAAAGAAAAGAAAATCCACAAAAAAAACTTGTAGGTTTAGAGCTTGTTGGTAAAGAAAAAGCAAATAATGGCGACTGTGTTCATATTGGAAGGTCACAAGTTGGAATTGTGACTAGTGGTTGTGTATCCCCAACATTAAATAAAAATATTGCTCTTTGCAGAATTGATGTTAATCATTCAGAAATGGACACAAATGTTGAAGTAGGTAAAATTGATGGTCACCAAAAAAGAATACCTGCTAAAATTGTTAATTTTCCTTTCTATGACCCTGATAAAAAAAAGGTGAGATCATGAAAAAAATTCCAGCTAAAGCAAAGTATGTAATTATCGGTGCAGGAATACATGGATTAAGCACGGCTTGGAACCTTGGTGAAAAAATAAGAGCCAAAGGTCAGACCGTCAAAGAAAATGACATCGTAGTTTTAGATAAAACAGGAATTGCTGCTGGAGCTAGCGGCATAGCTTGTGGGGTTGTAAGAAATAATTATTTTCAACCAGCAATGAGAGAACTAATGGCTCATAGCGTTAATATTTGGGAAAAAGATGCCAAAGATTTTAATTACCATTCAGTAGGTTTTATGCAAATCAACACTGAGTCTATGAGAAAAGATATGTCTTCTGTATACGAGCAACAACAAAAAATAGGTTATGACTCTGAATTTATAGAAGGTGAAGAAAAATGCTTTAATTACATGAAAAATATTTTTAGTGATTGGCAAGCTCCAGGTATAACTAGCATTCTTCATGAAAAACAAGGAGGCTACTCTCCAAATAAGATTGCAATAGGTGCATGTGGAAATAAAGCTAAAAATGAGGGTGCAAATATAATAACAGGAGTTGAAGTCACAGGATTTAAAAGAGGAAGTAATAGTAAAGTAGTAACTGCGGTAGAAACTAACAAAGGTTCAATAGAGTGTGAACAAGTAATTGTTGCTGTAGGTCCATGGATTTATAAAATTTGGGAAATGTTAGAACTGCCACAAAAAATTTCAATAAAATATAATGGAGAAAAAAAAGATAACCAAAATATGTGGAAGTATTGGTTTTTACAAGAAGGTGTAATGAATGTGGGTGATGGTTTTTTAAAAACAGACGATGGAAAAATGCCACCACTAATTCATGTAGATAGTGATGAACCTTTATATTCTGATAGAGACAAGTCACTAATTACAGATAAGATGTGGGGAATTTATTATAAACCTGACATATGTGACAAACATGGTGTACAAGGAGGTGCGGCTCCATTTAAAGTAGATGATAAAGTTGAAGAGGTAAAAGTTGATCCATATGGACTTGCATCAAAAGACTTTCAAACAACAGATGATTTCGCGCATATGTGGTCATCAGCATTAGCTCACTGTCAAAAAAGATTTGAAGGAAAATCTCAACAATATAAACAAGGACCATCTGGTGGCTTAGGTTGTTTTACTCCTGACAGCTTTCCTGTGTTTGATAAATTTTGCGAAAATGTTTACGTTATAGCAGATTCAAATCATGGATATAAAATGATGGGAGTAGGTAATCTTGTGGCTGAAGAAGTCTTAGGAAAAGAAAGTGATTTATTAAAACCTTTTAGATTCAACCGATACGAGAAAGGTGAGCTTCACCCTACTTCGAACAGCCCATTTCCTTGGAGCTAATTTATCTAACTAGACAGATAATTTTTTTTCAGTTACCTTTTTATTCATAAAATTGAAGGGGAGGGAAATGACTGATCTAGAAAAACATGTAAATCAACCAGGTAGGGCTAAACTAGTAAAAAAAGTTAGAGAAAAAATTAACGAATTAGGGATTACATATATTTATTACCAATTTATATCTGTAACAGGACGTGTTGTTGGTAAAGGAATTCCCGCCGACCATTGGGAAAGAACTGCAGAAAAAGGTTTTCAATTGGTTTACGGATCTACAGCCAACTTATTTGTAGACAGACACAAAAATTATATCGGTTACGGCCCTGAAGCTATGGAGCTTGTTGGTATACCTGACCCTGAAACTTTCTGTCAATTGCCTTGGGA
This sequence comes from uncultured Pelagibacteraceae bacterium, assembly GCA_902568975.1. Lineage (GTDB taxonomy): Bacteria > Pseudomonadota > Alphaproteobacteria > Pelagibacterales > Pelagibacteraceae > Pelagibacter. Next base: position 164,191 of record CACFSO010000001.1, on the reverse strand, counting down.
CAAAAGAGTTGGAAGAGTTTTTGTTACATGTTTTAGAAACAGAGAAGAAAGACAAAACCCAGGAGGACATTTAACTTCTGATTGTCGAGGAAACCTTAGAATATTTATGAATGAATTTCAGAAAAAACATGGTCTAGAATTAAGAGTTGGAACAGAACCTGAAATGATGTGGTTAACAAAAAATCCTGACGGAACCCCTACTGGAGCAGGTTTTTCTAAACCATACTGTTATCATATTGATCAATTTGAGTCATTGAGACCAGTATTTATGAAAGTAATTGAATACGCTTCAGCCATGGGTTTAGATATGATCCAAGGTGACCATGAAGATGCTCCAGGACAATTAGAATTAAACTGGACATACGATAATGTTTTAAGAAACGCTGATAGACTTTCTACTTACAGACAAATTTGCGCGCAAGTTGCTAGAGAACATAATTTAATAGCATGCTTTATGACGAAACCGTTTATGGGAGTATCTGCAAGTGGTTGCCATACGAACATGTCATTATGGAAAGGTGGAAAAGTTGTAACAAACAAATTAGGTAATAAAAGATTACCTGGAGTAGAGGAAGTGTTTGGTTATGTACAGGGAGGAACAAATACTTTTATGCCTGATACTAAAGACATGCAATTACCAGGTAAAATTGGTTTACAGTCCATTGCTGGAATAATGGAACACTTGCCCGCTTTAACTGCTTTAGGATCTTCAACAGTTAATTCTTACAGAAGGCTTTGGGATCAAGGTTTCTGGGCTCCAGTTTATGCTGACTGGGGATATCAAAACAGAACTTGTGGTTTAAGAGTATCAGCTCCTGGAAGATTTGAGTATAGATCGGTTGACTCAATGCACAATCCATATCTACTGGGTGCAGCTTTGTTAAAAGCATGCGATCACGGTATTTCAAAAAATCTAAAACCATCTAAACCTGAATCTAGAAGTATGTATGAAGCTAAAAAAGCAGGTAAAGATGTTAAAAAACTTCCATTAAGTTTAGGAGAGGCTTTGGATAGACTATCAGAAGATGAAATAATTAAATCGGCCATGCCTGATGAAATGTATAAAGTATTCCATTGGTATAAAAATGATGAATGGGAAAAATTTTTAGGTGCGACGACTCAATGGGATTTAGATACTTATTTAGATTGTCTTCCATAATTTAAATAATTATAAGGATAAATTATGTGCGGAATAGCTGGACTTATTCACAGAGGTAAATCCTCAAATGTAGGTGAAGAATTACAAAACATGCTTCAAGCATTAAAACATAGAGGTCCTGACTCCACAGGATATGCGCTTTATGCTGAAAACGATGGTCAGAACTTTATAATGAGATTTAAGGTTGGTGAAAATGTGGGCGAAGGTAGTACCTCAGTTAATGAAGATGTAAGTGTTTACGATAGTAGAAAAAAACTTGTCGACAAAAATCTTTCAGAATTAGGCGCAGTCATTGTTAAAGAAGAAAAACTAACACCTTATTCATATAGATATGAAATTAAATACAGCAAAGACCTGATGGACTTTTCAAAAAAAATAGAAAGTGTTGAAATGGTAGAAATTTTATCTATTGGAAAATCTCTTGAATTAATAAAGGATCTTGGTGATGCCAAAACTGTATGCGAGAGATATAATTTAGATAAAGTTCAAGGTACTCATGGAATAGGTCATGCACGAATGGCAACAGAATCAGGTGTTGATATAAAATCAGCTCATCCTTTTTGGGGTTATCCATTTGCTGATGTTTCTGTGGTCCATAATGGTCAGTTAACAAATTATTGGAATAACAGAAGAGCTCTTGAAAACAAAGGTATGCGTTTTATGTCTGAGTGTGATTCCGAATTAATTGCAGTTTTCCTTGCTGAAAAAATGAGAAATGGAGCAACTTTAGAAGAGGGAATGAAAGAATCCTTATCTGGTCTTGATGGTGTATTTACTTACTTTGTTGCAACAAAAGATTCTCTAGGTATGGCAAAAGATACTATGGCTGCAAAACCATTAGTTTTATATGAGTCTGATGAATTAGTTGCTATGGGATCGGAAGAAATAGCTATTAGATCTATTCTTCCTCAGGAAATAACAACTTATGATCCTTTTGATGGAGAAGTGAAAGTATGGCAAATTTAAAAACTGCAGAAAAAAAAACAAAAGCTCAGTCAATGGGTATGCATACCGAAGTTTTAACAGGCAAAACCCAACAAAAATTTTTTAATCCTGATGAAGCAGAAAATTTTTTCTACTGGGGAACCTATGATGTAGATTTTAATAAAAGAACTGAACTTGATGTTAAAGAAATGGATTGTAAGGAAGTAAATAGAAAAATTGATGATTTAATGAGTGAGGGATTTGGCACAATTGTAATTAAAAATCCTCAGGGGAAACATAGTCTGGGAGTTGGAGTATTAAATAAACTTAATTTGATTTTTGAAGGAAGTTTAGGTTATTTTGGTGTTGGTTCTATAGATGGACCAATGGTTAGAGTTAATGGCCGTGTTGGTTGGTCATGCGCAGAAAATATGATGGCAGGCAAAGTTGTTATAGAAAAAAATGCAGGATCTTGCTTTGGGGCAGCTATAAGAGGTGGAGACTTAATTTGCAAAGGAAGTGTTGGTGCTAGAACAGGTATAGACCAAAAAGGAGGAACTATAATTGTAGGTGGAGATGCTGGTGCATTTACTGGATTTATGATGCAAAGAGGTAGGATTGTTATTTTAGGTGATGTAGGAATTAATCTTGGAGACTCTATGTACGATGGAACAATTTATGTTGGAGGTAAAATTGGTTCATTTGGTAGTGATGCGATAGAAGCTCCCATGACAAAAATTGACATAGATTGGTTAGAAAGAAAACTTAAAGTAGCTGAAATTGGTGACAACTTTGATGTATCAAAAATGACAAAAGTTGTAGCTGGCAAGAAACTTTGGAATTATGACGCCTTAGAACCTACTGAAAAAAAAGGAGCTATATAATGGCAAAAAAGAAAAATGGAAATGGAAAAACTGATTTTGCAAAAAGAAATAAAAGTTTACTGGGTTACAATTCTATTTTCACTCCAGAAGTTATAGACGATATTCATATTAAATCTCAACTAGGAAGATACAGAATGCGTGGAATGGCATTGATGAAAAAAATTCCAACTTTTGATGATTTAGTTTTTCTACCAGGGACATTAACAAGATTTGTAATTGAAGGTTATAGAGAAAAATGTGAAACAAAGACTGTTATAGGCCCAAGATGCGAAAATCCCATTGAATTAGATATTCCAGTTTACATAACAGGAATGAGTTTTGGAGCTCTTTCTTATGAAGCGAAAACAGCATTAGCAAGAGGAGCAACAATGGCTGGGAGCGCAACATGTTCTGGTGAGGGTGGGATGATACCTGATGAAAGAAGATATTCTGAGAAATGGTATTATCAATGCATTCAATCTAGATATGGATTTAATCCTCATCACGCACAATTGGCAGATGGGATAGAAGTATTTATAGGACAAGGACAAAAAGTAGGAATGGGTGGTCATCTAATGGGTCAAAAAGTTACAGACCAAGTAGCTGAAATGAGATCATTGCCAGCGGGAATTGATCAAAGATCACCAGCTAGACATCCGGATTGGTTAGGTCCAGATGATTTAGCATTAAAAGTTCAAGAACTTAGAGAATTAACAAAAAATAAAGTCCCTATTCAATTAAAGCTTGGGGCTGCTAAAGTTTATGATGATGTCCGAATGGCTGCAAAATGTGATCCCGACTCTATTTATTTGGATGGAATGGAAGGGTCTACGGGCGCTGGCCCACATATAGCTGCCGCAAATACAGGTATTCCTGGAATAGCAGCTATTAGAGAAGCTAGAAGAGCTCTTGATGACGTTGGTCAAACTGGAAAAGTAACTCTTATTTATGCTGGAGGAGTTCGAGATGGCGCAGATATGGCTAAGGCTTTAGCTTTGGGAGCTGATGCAATTGCAATTGGAACTGGAGCAATGATTGCTCTTAATTGCAATAAGGAAATTCCGGAGTCTGATTTTGAAAAAGAAATGGGAGTCCCTGCTGGTCATTGTTATCATTGTCATACAGGTCGTTGTCCCGTAGGCGTAGCAACTCAGGATCCAAAACTAAGAAAAAGATTAAATCCTGATGATGCAGCATTAAGAGTATATAATTATTTGCACACAATGACATTGGAAGCACAATTGTTAGCTAGAGCTTGTGGTAAAACAAATATTCACTCTTTAGAACCTGAAGATATGGCTGCATTAACTATGGAAGCTTCTGCTTTGGCAAAAGTTCCTTTATCTGGAACAAATCATACTGTTGGTGTTGACGATTTTCACAAAATATAACGATTAAATATGGCTAAAAAGAAAAAAAAAGTAAAAAAAAAACTTAAAGGTCAATTAGGAAAAAAAAAGGAGACCGCAAGAGAAAAGATGATTGGTCAAACAATAGGATACCGTTATGATGTTAATCTTTTACCTGATTACAAAAGAATAACTCCTTTCCTAAAAAAATATATCGAAGCGATGGGATGGGATGATCTAAATTGGCTTGAAGATGTTCATATGGGTTATGAGGAAGGAAGACCTGCTGTTTTTGATAGAAATGCAAATGGTTGGGTAACGATACCCAGAAAAATTAAACTTCCAAATAACCAACAAGACAGAGATATGATTGCAAGAGAACTTTTGGTAAAATTTCAAATGTCTCCAAATCATCCTTTGGTTGACTTAAAAAAAGCGTATAGAAAATTCTAAAATCCTAAAAAATAAATCTACCTCAAGTTGTTTTTTTTTTTAAACATTGCGATAACAATAGCTTTTTTATCATTGTGCTGGACAATCAGTTCAATAGTATAAATCTAATTTGTTTAAACAAACGGAGGAGGACGTATGACTGACGAGTTAGGTGCTCTCACGACCGTATTTACAGAATTTTACTACTGGATAACAGTAGTACTCATGTTTTTAATTCACGTGGGTTTCTGTATGTATGAGGTTGGGGCTTCTCGATACAAACATCATCAACATACATTAATGAAAAACACTATGCTAATACCTTTGGTAACAATTACGTGGTTTTTATTTGGTTGGTGGATTTATTGGGCGTTTCCAACAGGACCAGGTCTAGCACCATCAATAATGAATGAAAGTGCAGCTTTAATTACAGATGACTCAGCTTTTAGCGCTAAGTGGTATGTGCCAAGTAGTGATTTAATGGCAGTAAACTTAGGTGATCATATAAGTGGAGTTTTCTGGGCAGCGTTTTTATTATTCTCATGGACAGCCGCTTCAATTGTTTCAGGTGCTGTAATCGAAAGGATAACAACTTTTGCATTCGGTATCTTAGCAATTGCTATTGGATCAGTTTTCTGGACAATAGATGCTGCATGGGGATGGCACTTTGACGGTTGGATGCTTAAAATACTTGGATACCATGATGCTTATGCATCAGGTGTAATTCACGCAGTTGCTGGTGGATTTGCTTTAGGTATTCTTTGTGTTTTAGGTCCAAGAATAGGTAAATTTTCATCAACAGGAGAACCAAGAAATATTGGGCCTAGAAATCCTTGGCTAGTAACAATTGGATTATTTCTAATTTATACTGGTTTCTGGGGATTCTATGCAGCGTGTAATATTCCAATATTTGACTTAGGACCTGAGTATGGAATGGAAGGTGTAACTTACTTTACCGCAACAAATATATATGTAACCCCTACTACACTGAGTGGTATTACAATGAACTTCCTAATGTCTTTATCAGGAGGATTATTAGTTGGATATCTTATTTCAAAAGGAGATCCTTTTTGGACATACTCAAGTGGACTAGCGGGAATTATTTGTGCGTCTGCAGGTAATGACTTATATCATCCAATACAATCAATGATCATTGCAATGATCGGTGTTGTTGTTGCTTACAAAATGCATTACTGGGTTGAGCGTAAGTTCAAAATTGATGATGCAGTTGGAGCAGTAGCGGTACACGGTTATGCTGGTGTAGCTGGACTAATAATATGTGGTTTTGTTCTAAATGGTTATCCATCATCTGGATACAGTGTTGGGTCAATGTGGGTTGGAACGGACTACGCGCCAATTAATCCTTTAGGAATGTTTATTGGAGCAATTATTATGTTTTTTGTGCTTGGTTTTTTACCAGGCTGGATCTTAGCTAAAATACTTCATGGAATGGGTAAACTTAGAATTCCAAGAGAAGTAGAAATAGCTGGATTAGACTACGACATCATGGAAGCTTCTAGAGATGATGAAAAATCTGTAGCTTCATCAACAAGGTAAAGGAGGATATATGGCAACAGTAACAAACTGGATAGATCACTTGAGCGCTAAAGAAGTTCAAGGTGCTGTTTATCCTGGCGTAGGAACCGAAGGTATATTGGTACTTATCGCATTAGTATTATGGATAGGATGGCACGTTATATGCAACATGCAAGAAACTAGTAAGCTTGAAAAACTTGCAAGAAAAAGACATGGCGCTAGTGACTATAAAAATAATATTAGTGATTGGTAAATAATTAATTTTTAAAAAGGGCGCTTCTTTAACGATGCGCCCTTTTATTTTATGGAAGATAAAAATTTCGAAAATAATCAAAAAAAAATACCTTCAAGAATGGCAAGATTGGCTTGGCCAAAAGCAAAATATGGTTTTATAATAGCTATAGTAATTATTATAGTTATAAACTTAATATATTATAAAGATTTCTTTTTATCTTTATTTAAATAAAATTATGTTAAAGTAATTTATGGCAAAAAATTTATCTAAGATCGCTAAGCAAAAAAAAATTAAATATTTTCTAATCAGCTTTGTTGATCTTTTTGGTGTACTTAGATCAAAACTAGTACCAGCTTCAGCAATATCAGATATGCAAAAAAATGGGGCTGGTTTCGCTGGTTTTGCTACTTGGCTTGATATGACGCCAGCTGATACTGATATGTTTGCAATACCAGATCCAAATAGTTTGATACAACTTCCTTGGAATAAAGAAGTGGGATGGTTAGCGTCAGATTTGTGGATGAATGGGAAGCAAGTGGAAGCCTCGCCTCGAGTTATGTTAAAAAATCAAATTAGAAAATTATCAAAACAAAATTTATCAATGAAATCTGGGGTAGAATGTGAATACTTTTTGATATCATCTGATGGCTCAAATATTGCTGATTCAAAAGATATACAGCCAAAACCTTGTTATGATCAATCAGCATTAATGAGAAGGTATGACTTAATAAAAGAAATTTGTGATGGTATGATCGAACTAGGCTGGAAGCCTTACCAAAATGACCATGAAGATGCAAATGGACAGTTTGAAATGAATTGGAACTATTCAGACTGTTTGGTAACAGCAGATCGCCACACTTTTTTCAAATTCATGGTTAAAAATTTATCTGAAAAACATGGCTTAAGAGCAACATTCATGCCCAAGCCTTTTGAAAATCTTACTGGTAATGGATGTCATGCTCATATTTCACTATGGAATGGATCAAAAAATAAATTTTTAGACAATGCTGACAGATATGGACTTAGTAAAATTGCATATAATTTTCTAGGAGGAATAATGAAACATGCTTCTTCCTTATCAACTTTTTTTAATCCAACAATAAATAGTTATAGAAGAATTAATGCTCCACCAACAAAATCTGGTGCTTCTTGGTCGCCAAGTAGCATCTCTTATACTGGAAATAATAGAACACACATGATTAGAATTCCTGATCCAGGAAGATTTGAATTAAGACTTATGGATGGTTCAGCAAATCCATATTTACTTCAGGCCGGAATTATCGCTGCTGGTTTATACGGTTTAAATAACAAATTAGATCCAGGAAAGCCATTGAATTGTAATATGTATACAGATTATAAAAAATATCCAAATTTACCAAAATTACCTGATAATTTAGAAGGCTCATTAGAAAAAATCAGCGAAAATAAAGACATGAGACACGCTTTTGGTAATGATGTAATAAACAGTTATATTAAATTGAAAAAACAAGAATTAAATTTATTTAATAAAACAGATTCATTTAATAAGAAAAAACCAATAACTGAATGGGAAAAAAATAACACACTTGACTGTTAGCTTAAATTTAAAATAAAACATCGTGAAGATGTTTAAAGAAAAAAATTATAGTTTTTATACAATTTTTAAACCCGAATTGACACCAAAACAAATGTTAGAACTTGGAGTTTTCGGAGGATCTTATTTTGGAGATAAAATAAATGAATATCCAAAAACCTGGTTTAAAAAAGCAAAGTTAAGTAAAAGTTTTAATGTAAATCTTAATAGGTTCAAAGTTAAATCTGGATTGTCAAGAAAAGAGTGGTTAGATAAAGGATGGATTTTTAAAGAAGATCCTTTAGGGTGGTTTCAATGGTACTGTAGATTTAGTGCGGGAAGAAGAATTCCTAAAATTGATGAAATTCAAATTAAAAGATGGAAAAATTTCACTAGACACGTTAAAGCGATCAAAAAAAACTGTAATGAGGGAGATTTGCACTGTAGAAGGAGACAAAGACAAGCAATACTTCAGTGGGCTTATAACCCTTTTATTTAGTATTTATTCACCAATAAAATGATGAATTATTTTTCTTTTTTGTGGCTTCAATCTATGTTCAAATAAATAAAGACCTTGCCAAGTTCCTAGAAGTAACTCTCCATTATTAATACTCATAGATATTTGATTATTTGTTAAAGCTGATTTTATATGTGCCGGCATATCATCTTTTCCTTCTGTAGTATGAATATAAAGTTTATTATCCATGGGAACTAATTTATCAAAATAATTTATTAAATCTTTTTGTACATCTAAATCTGCGTTTTCCTGCACAATAATTGATGCACTGGTATGAAGAATGCTAAGGTTAATTATGCCATTTTTAAAATTTGAATTTTTAATCCAACTGATTGTATCAGAAGTAAATTCATATAATTTTTGACCATTCGTATTTATTATTAAATTATAAAATTTTTGTATCACTTTAATTTTGTTTTAAAATCTTCTCCATATTCAGATCTAGGTCCTTTTCTTAAACCAAATGGACCAGGAATAAATATAGTAAGAGGTTTTGTTCCAGGTTTTAAATCAACTCTATGAAAATTATTTGCAGATCTAAAACCAATATACCCAGGATTTCTCCAAAATTTACCATCCTTTAAAGTTTCCCAATAACCATCTTTTAAAATAATTGTTATATAAGGACATAAATGATTATGAACCCCTACTCCGTGGTCATTATCAAGCATTTCATGAATTATAATATTAAATGGAAACCATTTTGGTCTATATCTAAATAAAAGATAATATCTATTCATCCATGGTTTTGCTTGTTTATAGTCTGGGTGTGATGGTCCTCTATCTAAAACTTGTTTTTTTCTACCAAATTTTTCTAAAATTTTTAACAACATTAATTAAGTTTAATTATTGAATTATTTTTTACTACAAATAGCTTTTTGTTAAATAAAAAAGGTCTAGAAATTTTCTGATTGTCTAATTTTAAAATCGCCAGTGTCTTGCCAGAAATTGTATCAATTAATAATAATCTACCATTGCTCATGGTCAAATATATTTTACTTTTGCCCATTACAAAACCTAATGGTTTAATTTTATTTCTTTTCTTTGAATCATATTTATTTAATAAATCTGATATTCTTAAAATTTTACCTGTATTTTTTTCTATTATAAATAAAAAACCCTCAATGCTTACTGTAAAAACAAATCTATCAACTATTGTAGGTCTCAAATTTGAATTAACTTTTTGTTTCCAATTGATTAGTCCTGAATTTAAATCTAATGAAAAAAATTGGTTTTTATTATTTGAAAAATAGACTGAGCTCTCATTAGATACTAAATCTGAGGTTTGTAACTTAAATGCTTCAGAATAAACTGCAGTACTTTGTGTTGGCGTTTGCCAAATTAAATTTCCTGAATGCAAATCAACAGCAGTAATGTCTCCTATAGAATTATTAAATATTACTTTGTTATTTTTTATAATTAATGACAATTTTTTTTTCGATTTAATAAAAGACTCCTCTGTTTTAACCTGCCATAACTCCTTTCCATTTAAAACAGAAAAGCACCTTAATACATTCTCATAATCGACTAAATAAAACCTATCTTTAAAAACTTTTATTTGCGAATTAAAAGGAGCTGAATTATTTTTTTTCCAAATTAATTCTCCAGTTTTAAGATTTAAAACATATAATTTAGCAATATTGTCAGCAACTATTAAATAATTTTTGTCATTTGAAAAAAATAAAACTGGGTTTAATTTTTTTTCTTTTTTTGAATAAACATTTTTTTTCCAAATTAATTTAGAATTTTTATCAAAATTTAAAATTGTTCCCTGTTTATTAAAAAAAATAAATCCGTAATTAGTAAAAATTAAATCTGGTTCTAATAAATTAAAATTTTCTATTTTTGAAAATTTAAATCTAGATGATTGTAGTAATGGTTCATCAAAATTAATTAAACCATTATTATTATCTAAATTATTTAAAAAACTATTTTTTTTAAATTCTGAATTTAACTCTAACTTAATATTTGGATTAAATTCTTTGTTTTCAATTTCATTGTCTTTAAATAATTTGCTAATTTTTACATTTCCTTCTTCTGTTTGAATATTAGTCTTTCTTGTCCAAAAATCAGACCCTGTATTAAATGAGCAGCCAAATGTAACTAATAATAATAAATAGAATAATAAATTTTTAATCACTAAAATAACTTCGAATTTTTCTTTGAGTATTAAACTTTATTTTTTGATTACTACTTTCTAATTCTAAAATTTTACTAAAAAATTCTTTAGATTTTTGTTTTTCACCTTTTGAATAAAAATATTCTCCCAAAAGATAAAGTGCGTGTGATTTCCATACGCTTTCTGAATTAATTAAAGGGTTTAATATTTTAAGAAGATTATTTTCATTTTCGAACTCTGAGTTAAAAAGTGCCTTTTTATATATAATTAAGTTTTTTATTTCTTTATCAGCGCCTGTCTTGTTAATCAATAAATCAAAAAAATTATTTGTTTCTTCCCTTGAGTTTATTAAGTTATTATCTATTAAAAAATATAAAGATAAAGGAGAATAAATTTTATCTTTTTCTTTGATTATTTCCTTTAAATTTTGAGTTGCTAAAGTTTCATTACCAGAATTAAAAATCATTACAGCTTTGTCATATTTGTTTGATAATTTAATTGTTCTTCTTTTTTCAAGTTCAAAATACAAAAAAAATGAAATTACTATAATTACAATAATTATAAATCCTATGAAAAATTTTTTTTTATTATTAATAAAAAAATTTTTTATTTTTTCGTTTCTTGTATTAGAATTTATTATTTGAATTTCCTCATCCATAAAATTAAATCATGTTTCTTAAGACATATTGAAGAATACCACCATTTTTATAGTATTCTATTTCATTATTTGTATCTATTCTGCATAACATTTTTATACTTTTTTCTTCACCTGAAAAATATTTTATTTTAACTTCAACTTTATCACCTGGAGCCACGCCTTTTTCAATGTTTAAAATTGTAAAAAGTTCAGATCCCTTTAATTTTAATTTTTTTCTGTCCATATTTTCAATAAATTGCAAAGGTAATACTCCCATACCTATTAAATTTGATCTATGAATTCTCTCAAAACTTTCTGCTAAAACAGCCTTAATTCCAAGTAATTTTACACCTTTTGCTGCCCAATCTCTTGAGGATCCGGTTCCATATTCTTTTCCTCCTATTACTATCAAGTCAATTTTTCTTTTTTTATATTCCATGGCTGCATCATAAACCGACATTATTTTTTCTTCGGGATAAACTTTTGTAAAACCTCCTTCTTTTTCAGGTGTAATTTCATTTCTTATTCTAATATTTGAAAAGGTACCTCTCATCATGACTTCATGATTTCCTCTTCTAGAGCCATAAGAATTGAAATCTTTGGGTAGTATTTGATGTTTCATAAAATATTCACCTGTGGGGCTTTCTTTCTGAATTGTTCCAGCAGGAGAGATATGATCTGTGGTAATCACATCTCCTAATATTAATAAAGGTCTAGCATCTTTAATTTCTTTAAAACCTTCTGGTTGATCTGATAAATTATCAAAAAAAGGAGGTCTCTTAACATATGTCGAACCTTCATCCCATTCATAAATACTATTTTTTTCTGTGTTAATTTTTTGCCATTGCTTTGGTCCTTCAGAAATATTTGAATATCTTTTAATAAACATTTCGGGATTTAAAGATTCTTTAAGAGTATTTTCTATTTCTTTATTTGATGGCCAAATATCTTTTAAATATATTTCTTTACCTTTTGAATTTATTCCAATTGGATCCTTATATAAATCTTTTTGCATAGATCCTGCTAAGGCATAAGCTACTACTAATGGAGGCGATGCTAAATAATTTGCTTTAACCAAAGGAGATATCCTTCCTTCAAAATTTCTATTCCCTGAAAGAACAGAAACTGCATAAATCTTATCTTTTTTTACAGACTGAGAAATATTATCTGGCAAAGGGCCTGAGTTACCAATGCAGGTAGTGCATCCATATCCAACCAGGTTAAAACCTAATTTATCTAAGAATATATTTAATCCTGCTTTAGCTAGATAATCTGTTACAACTTGAGATCCTGGAGCAAGAGAAGTTTTAACCCAAGGTTTCGTACTTAATCCGTTTTCAACTGCTTTTTTTGCAAGCAACCCAGCTGCAATTAATACATTTGGATTTGAAGTATTTGTACAAGAAGTTATTGCTGCAATTAATATTGAGCCATCTTTAATTTCGTAGCCTGTACCCTCAACTCTTGAAACATTAGGTACTTTTCTATTATTAACTTTTTCAAATACTTTTTGGAAATTAGATGATGCCTCATTAAGTAAAACTTTATCTTGAGGTCTTTTTGGTCCAGAAATTGTAGGTACTACTGAAGACATATCTAAAAAAAGAGTATCGGTAAATTCAATTTCATCTTCATCACTAGACCATAATCCTTGAATTTTTGAATACTCTTCTACAACTTTTATTGTTTCATTGCTTCTGCCTGAAAAACTTAAATATTTTATAGTTTCTTCATCAACTGGAAAAAAACCGCATGTGGCTCCATATTCTGGAGCCATATTTGCAATTGTTGCTCTGTCAGCTAATGTTAAATTTTTTAAACCATCTCCATAAAATTCTACAAACTTTCCAACTACTCCTTTATCTCTCAACATTTTAACAATTGTTAAAACTAAATCTGTGGCAGTGGTTCCTTCTGGTAATTTATTTAATACTTTAAATCCGATAACTTCGGGTATTAACATTGAGATTGGTTGACCTAGCATTCCAGCTTCTGCTTCTATACCGCCAACACCCCAGCCAAGCACCGATAAACCATTTACCATTGTTGTGTGACTATCAGTTCCAACCAAAGTATCAGGAAATAAATAATTTTCCCCATTATATTTTTTTGACCATACAACTTTTGATAAATATTCTAAATTAACTTGATGACAAATGCCCGTGCCTGGAGGAACAATTCTAAAATTATCAAAAGCCTGTTGGCCCCATTTTAAAAAAGAATATCTTTCTCCGTTTCTTTCAAATTCAATTTCAACATTTTTTTCCAAAGAGTCTTTATTTGCAAACTGATCAACCTGAACTGAGTGGTCAATTACTAGATCTACTTGTGAATGAGGGTTAATTGTTTTTGGATCCTTATTTTTTTCTTTAACTGCATCTCTCATGGCAGCTAGATCAGCAACAGCCGGAATTCCGGTATAATCTTGTAATAAAATTCTTGATGGCCTATAAGCAATTTCTGTTATAGATTTTTTTTCTTTTAACCAATTTCTAATTGAATCAATTTGGTTCTTTTTAACAATTTCACCATCTTCATATCTTAATAAATTTTCTAATAAAACTTTTAATGATTTTGGAAGTTTGGATATTCCCGAAAGACCATTTTTTTCAGCTTCAGTAATTGAATAATATTTATAATTTTTTCCACTAATATTTATAGATTTCAGTGAATTATAAGAATTTTTATTTCCAGGTTTCATAAATTTTTATTTTATAAATTATTTCGGCTAAATTATGAATCGCTATCATAAATAAAAAGTTGCTATACAAATTAATAAAAGGAATGACATAACATAGTTAAAAAATTTAATAAATTTCTCATTTGTCGCAAATTTTCTCAAAAATTTTCCCACAAGTGACCAGAAGAAAATACTAAAGCAAGCAAATATGAACGCCACAACTAAAACCCATATAGAGTGATTAATAAAATTTTCTCCACTATCTACATAAGTAGATACTATTATAATTGCTACTATAACTCCTTTTGGGTTTAAAAATTGAAAAAAAAAAGTTTCTATAAATTTAACTGGATTTTCAGAGGCTTTGCTAGAGCTAGATTTAGAAAATGCAATTTTATAAGCTAGATAAATTAAAAAAACAGATCCTGTATATTTTAATATTTCTTGAATAATTGGAAACATCTTAAAGATATTTATCAAACCAAAATTTATTACTGCAACTAAAGTCGTAAAACCAAAAATTACTCCAAACATATGAGGAATAGTTTTTGCTATTCCAAAATTAAATGCGGAATAAGATGCTACAATATTGTTTGGGCCAGGTGAACAACTTGTGACTAACATAAATAATGACATTGATAATAATTCTGGGTGCATTTAATTATGCTATTGGTAAACCATTTTCTGCTTTTTGTGACGGATGGACTAAAGTAACTTTTCCTTCAGCATCTACAGATCCCAGAATTAGTATTTGGGAAACAATTCCAGCAATATTCTTTTCAGCAAAATTACATACTGCTATTACCTGCTTACCCTTTAAATTTTCTTCTTTATAATAATGAGTTATTTGAGCTGAGGATTGTTTTATTCCAATTTCTTTTCCAAAATCAACCTCAACTACAAGTGAAGGTTTTCTAGCTTTTTCATTTTTTTTTACCGATATTACTGTACCAAGTCTTATATCTACTTTATCAAATATATCGTAGGTTATTTGTTCTTTCATGAATTTAATATATAATTGATATTAAATATGAGTACAGAAAATAATTTAAAAGCTTTGTATGAAAATTCTGTTAAAATACTATCAGATTTAATAGCCTTTAAAACAATTTCGGGTGAAGATAACAGTTCACTAATCAATTACTGTGATAAAATATTAAAAGACATAGGAGCAAAATCTTTCAGAACATACGATCAAGAAAAAAAAAGAGTAAATTTATTTGCAACTATAAATTCAAAAAAAACAAACGGTAAAAATCCAATAATTCTATCTGGTCATACTGATGTTGTTCCTGTATCTCAAGATTGGTCAACAGATCCTTTCAATGCAACAATTAAAGGTAGCAAATTGTATGGTAGAGGTGCGTGTGATATGAAAGGATTTATTGCGTGTGCTCTCGCTTATGCACCTATTTTTTCAAAAGCAAATTTAGATAGAGATATACATTTTTCATTTACTTTTGATGAAGAAACAGCTTGTCAAGGAGCTCCAATTTTAATCAATGAATTAAAGAAAAAAGATATTAAAAATGCAATATGTATTGTTGGTGAGCCTACCAATATGAAAATAGTTGATGCACATAAAGGTTGCTATGAATATACAACTCATTTTGAGGGTTTGGCAGGACACGGTTCTGAGCCAGACAAAGGAGTTAATGCGGTAGAATATGCAGTAAAATTTGTAAATAAATTATTAGAATTAAGAAAAATATTAAAATCAAAAGCTCCAAAAGATTCAATTTTTAAACCTCCTTATACTACTCTTCAGATTGGAGGAATTTCAGGTGGTATAGCCAGAAATGTAATAGCTGATAAATGTAAAGTTGATTGGGAACTCAGACCAATAGTGAAGAAAGATGGAGAATTTGTAAATTATGAAATAGATAAGTTTGTTAACGAACAATTACTTCCTGAAATGAAAAAGGTTTATCCCAAATCATCTATAAAAAAAGAAATCATTGGAGAAATAATTGGATTTAACAAAGATAATAGATCGGAAGCATGTGAATTTATTTCAAGTATAACAGGTGACAATTCTAGAAATGTTGTTTCATATGGCACTGAAGCAGGATTATTTCAAGAAATAGGTATCAGTACTGTAGTCTGTGGTCCTGGATCTATCGAGCAGGCTCATAAAGTTAATGAATATATTGAACTCAACGAATTAAAGAAATGTTTAAATCTTTTCGAGGGAATTAAAAATCAATCTAGTTTGAACTAATTCCAACCACCAACAGTTTTAACTTCTAAAAACTCTATTAATCCTTCTTTTCCAGCTTCTCTTCCTATTCCAGAATGTTTGTATCCACCAAAAGGAGAACTAGCAGCTATACCAACTCCATTTACATCCACCATTCCAGATCTTAATTTTCTTGCGACTCTTTTAACTTTTTCTTTATCTTGAGTCTGAATATAATTTGTTAAACCATAGTCTGTGTCATTTGCTATTGATATTGCCTCTTCCTCTGTTTCAAACGGGATAATCGATAATACAGGGCCAAAAATTTCAGTTCTAGCTATTTCCATTTTATTATTAACATCAGCAAATACTGTTGGTTTTACATAATAACCTTTCTCAAATCCCTCTGGTTTGCCTGTTCCACCGGCAACTAATTTTGCACCTTCATCTATCCCCTTTTGAATTAAATTTTGAATTTTATTAAATTGTACTTCGGAAACAACAGGACCAATGTGGTCTCCATCTTTTTCTGGATTATCGACCTTAGTATTATTTGCTAAATTTTTTACTTTTTCTACAGTTTCATTATATATTGATTTTTCAACAAGCATTCTTGTTGGTGCGTTACAAGATTGTCCTGAATTTCTAAAACATCTTTGAACACTCCATGTTACCGCATCTGGGCCCGCATCTTTAAAAATTATATTTGCACCCTTTCCGCCTAATTCTAAACTTATTCTTTTAAAATCTTTAGCAGCATTTTGAGAAATTAGCGCTCCTGCTCTAGTTGAGCCAGTAAATGAGATCATATTGATATCAGGATGGCTAGTTAAAGCTTCTCCAGTAATAGCTCCATCTCCATTTACTAGATTAAATACTCCCGAAGGAAATTTTACTTCATCAATCATTTCTGCCAGCAACATTGATGATAATGGTGCTATCTCAGAAGGTTTTAATACTACGGTGCATGCTGATGCTAATGCAGGGATCACTTTTAAGTTAACCTGGTTTATAGGCCAATTCCACGGAGTAATAAGAGCGCATACTCCTTTTGGTTCATATAATAATTTTTGATTGTTTTTTTCTTCTCCTAAATCTTTTTCAAATTTAAAATCTTTTAAAATATTTTTAAATGATTTAATATGACTTGCTCCTGTTGCTGCTTGCATTTCAGTAGAAAATTTCATTGGAGCCCCCATCTCAAGAGAAATAAGTTTTGCCATTTCCGCCCATCGTTTTTTATAAACTACATATAATTTTTCTAATAAATCTAATCTTTCTTCTTTTTTTGAAAAAGCCCAAGTTTCAAAAGCTTTTTTTGCTGAACCAACTGCTTTATCTACATCTTTCTTTCCTGCAAGTGATATTTCAGCGCAAGGTTCTTCATTGGATGGGTCAATCACTTTATAGCTTCTGCTCTCAATTGGGGCTACCCATTTACCATCAATATAAAAATTCTTTTTATCTAACATAATATGAATTTAGCCTAAAGTTTTTTATTTGCAAATAAATTTGTTAATTCAAAAATTATTGTTGCAGCCGCTAATGATGTGAGTTCTGCATGATCATATGCTGGAGCAACTTCAACAACATCTGCGGAAATTAAATTTAATCCTGAAAGTCCTCTTAATACATTTACCATTTCTCTTGTCGTCATGCCTGCAATTTCAGGTGTCCCTGTTCCTGGAGCGTGAGATGGATCTAGAACATCTATATCAATTGATAGGTATAATGGATTATTTCCTACTCTTTGTCTAATTCTTTCAACTATTTTATCTATACCTTTTGTTTGAAATTCATCGCAGTGAATTATTTTAAAACCGAAAGAGGCATCATTTTTTAAATCATCTCTACTATAAAGAGGGCCCCTTATACCTACATGCATAGAAGCATCATCTAAAAACAAATTTTCCTCTCTTGCTCTCCTAAAAGGAGTTCCATGTGTATATGGAGCTCCAAAATAAGTATCCCAAGTATCTAAATGAGCATCAAAGTGAACTAAAGCAACTGGTCCTTTATTAATTTTATTTATAGATCTTAATAATGGAAAAGCTATTGTATGATCTCCTCCCATGCTAATTATTCCTCCCACTTTTTCTAATAATTCTGAAGCACCTTTTTCAATTTGTTTAATAGCCTCCTCAATATTAAATGGATTACATGCTATGTCTCCAGCATCAGCAACTTGCTGAGTTTTAAATGGTTCTGCATCATAATTAGGGTGGTAGTTAGTTCTTAAATGTCTCGATGCTTGTCGAATACTTTGAGGACCAAATCTAGCTCCTGGTCTATAACTTGTTCCTGAATCAAAAGGAATTCCAACTATTGCAACATCACAACTATCAACATCTCTAAGCTCAGGTAATCTAGCAAATGTGTTAGGTCCAGCATATCTAGGTACTTTTGTTCCGATAACTGGCTGAATAGGGTTTTTGTTTCTTTTTTTTTTCATTAATAAATTATTTTACAATTAATCGGCTAGAATAATCAACATATTGCAAAAGGATTTTAGTATTTGCAAAATATTCATCAACAGCTTTTCTTGAACCTTGCCAATGTCCATAATCATCTATTATTAAAATTCCACCTTTAACCAATTTTGGATATAAGACTTCCAATTCCTTCTTTGTTGATTCATAAAAATCAGTATCTAAAATTAAAACTGAAATTTTTTCTGGTAAATTGTTTTCCTCTAATAAGGTTTTTTCTACTGGGCCTTTTATTAATTTTATATTAGTTAAATCACTATATTTCGAAATATTTTTCTTTACTTCACCAAAAGAAGAATAACACCATATATTGTCACAATTGTCGTATTTTTTTTCATCTGTAAGTTTTGTTTTTGCAGTATTATTATTTAAATCAATATCAAAATTAGTAGGTTGGGTCATGCCTTCAAAAGTATCGAATCCATAAATTTTTTTATTCAATTTGTAATAATTGTTTAACTGACTCATCAAAATTATATTTCCACCCTTCCAAACTCCACATTCAACAAATTCTCCATCTAAATTTTCAATGGAAACTTTTTTAATTGATTGAGATAGAGCATACATCCTTATTTCATTTGTCATGGAATATTCTTTAGAACTTTTGATAAATTTTATAATTTCTTTTTTAGCTTCAATTACTGGAAATTGATCAATAGGATAATTAATTTTTTGGATATCGTACGAAAAATAATTAAAAAATTTCCTAATTAATTTCTTTAATTTTTTTAGCATGTTTTGTTTTTAATTTACCAAAGGTTTACCGGTTGCTAAGGTGTGAGTAATTCTGTCCTGTGTTTTTTTAGTTTGTATTAATTTCATAAATGCATCTAATTCTAATTGATAAAGTTGATCTTCGCTTAATGTTTTATCAACCGTTGTATCTCCACCGCTTAAAACATATGCTAATTCTTTTCCAACTGCCATTCCATGATCTAATATAATTTTATCATTATATAGTTTTTCCAACATTTTTATCATTTTTTCATAAACAACTTTTCCTGAGAAATTGAATTTACACTCTTCTGGTGGTTTAAAATTTTTTTCATCCTCAATAATTTTTTTTGAAACTGGCAATAGGCTATTTCTGCTCATTATTTTCTTATCCTCAGGTTTTAGATATTTTAAAGGTTCTGCTTCTTTAGGAGATGTGGCTGTTTTTGCATAACCTATAATATCAAATACTTTTAGCGGTGCATAATCAGGATCATTTTTAGCTTCATCCGTTTTAGACCATCTCAATAACATTTCTTTGCAACCTCCTCCTGCGGGAATTAAACCAACTAAAGTTTCAACAAGTCCTACAACAATATTTGTATGCGAAACGACAAAATTGCTTTGACAAAGAACTTCAAAACCTCCACCTAATGCCAAGCCTGAAGGAGCAGATACCACTGGATATCTAGAATACTTTAAATGTTTACATGTTTCTTGAAAATATTTTACAAATTTTTCAATAGCTTTAAAATCTCTCTTTTCAGCAAAGTTCATTGTATATGATAAATTCACACCTGCGGAAAACTGCATTGCTTCATTGATTATTATTAGTGGCTTATCAGTTGCATTTTTAAGACTATCCATTGATTCATAATCTAATGCATTAGCTTTAGTTGTAAATTCAACTATATTGAAACCATCAAATCTATAAGTTTCCGCAGAATTATTTTTATCTAATTTTATAGCTTTTGGTTTTATTTTTCCTAAAGTTTCTAATTGGGTATATAATTGCCTCTCTCCATAGAAATTCTCATCTTTTGTTTTCGACAAATTTTCTAAAAAATTATTATTTTCAAAATTTTCTATTTTTTGAAAAAAATTATTTACTCCAATTTCTTTTAATATTTCAAAAGGTCCCTTGGTCCAGTTAAATCCTAGCCTCATTGCTTCATCAATATCATTAAACTTATCTGTAATTCCTGGTACAAGGGAAGATGCATATTTAATTATTTTAGAAATTACTGACCAAGCATACTTTCCATATTTATCTTTTCTATTAATTAAATTTACAATATCCATTTTTTCTGAACCTATATTAAATTTTTTTGACAAACTATATTCACCTGTCTCAAGATTAATACTTTCTAAAATTTTTTTGTTATTATTTTTATTCATTCTATAAAAACCACCCTTGCCCTTTCTTCCTGTGTAACCGGTTTCAATAAGTTTTTTTACTAATGGAATTTCTTTTGCAACTTTTTGAAATTCGTCATTTTCAGGTAGTTCTTTTACAAAACTTTTTAAAACATCGGCCATTAAATCTATTCCTATCAAGTCATAAAGACCAAAAACTCCTGTTTTTGGTATTCCCATTGGTCTACCAAAAATAGCATCAGCTTCTTCTATACTTAGTTGCATTTTAAATGCTTCAGTCATTGCTACTTGCATAGCATATACACCAACTCTGTTTCCCAAAAAGCCCGGGGTATCATTGCATATTAAAGTTCCTTTTCCTAAATCTTTTTCACAAAAACTTTTAAGGGAATTAATTTTATCTAGATCATTATTTTCACTTTTTACAATTTCTAAAAGATCCATGTATCTGACTGGATTAAAAAAGTGCGTAATACAAAAATCTTTTTTTTCTTCTATCGTTAAATTTTGAGATAAAATTTTTATTGGAATAGATGATGTATTTGATGATACAATTGCTCCATCTTTACGATTTTTAAATATTTTTTCATATATATTATGTTTAATATCTATTCTTTCTACAACAGCTTCAACAATCCAATCTGCTTTTCTAACTACATCAAAATTGTCATTAATATTGCCTATTTTAATATTATCTATTTTAGATTTATCTATTAAAAGTGGCGGCCTAGATTTAAAAATTCTTTCTTTTGCTTTTTGACTTATTTCTGATGTTAAATCTAATAATGTAACAGGTATATTTGCATTACATATCTGTGCAGCAATACCACTGCCCATTGTTCCTGAACCAATTACAACTACATTTTTTATTTCCATATCTTTTGAAATATACTGATAATTATCTACTTATACCTCTTATTCTCTCAGACCTTCTTCTTAAAAGTTCTGCTGCGACAAGAATAAGTGTGGAAAGAACAATTAGACAAGTTGCAACTGACAATATCGTTGGGCTTAATTGCTCTCTTAAACCGGTCCACATCTGAATTGGTATTGTTGTGTTATCTAATCCTGCTAAAAATAATACGATTACAACTTCATCAAAAGAAGTAACAAATGCAAATAAACCTCCGGATATCACGCCAGGTAAAATTAAAGGCAAAGTAATTTTCATAAATGTATTTACAGGGTCGCTTCCAAGACTAGATGCTGCTCTAGTAACACTATGATCAAATCCTGATAATGTAGCAGTTACTGTAATTACAACAAATGGGGTTCCTAATATTATGTGAGCTAAAATAATTCCAATATGTGTTGCTGCTAAACCAACCTTTGCCATAAAAAAGAAAATTGCTACACCTGAAATAATTAATGGAACAATCATAGGAGAGATTAAAGTTGCCATTATTATTCCTTTATAAGGCATATGTCTGCTACTTAGCCCTAACGCTGCAACTGTTCCTAAAATAACTGATCCTATTGTAGCAAATATTGCTATGAAGAAACTGTTTTTTGCTGCAAGTCCCCATGGATTTTTTGTTCCATAAATCATATCTTTGTACCATCTTAAAGAAAATGCATCTGGGTCAAGTCTTTTCATACCTTCTGTAAAAACTAAAAATTCTTCTGTATTAAATGATAATGGAAAAATTACAAACAACGGGGCAATTAAAAAGAAAAATACACACCCACACAAAAATAAATAAATATAGTGCCAAATTCTATAGTGTGGTTCTGTATATTTAGGTAAAGCCATATATTTATCCTAATTTAATATTGTCAATTCCAACAAGTTTATTGTAAACCCAATAAATTGCTAAAACTCCTGTTAATAACATTAGTCCCATTGCTGAAGCAAAACTCCAATCTAGAGTGTGTTTCATATGATAAGCAATTTGGTTACTAATTAAAGTTCCCGAAGCTCCTCCAACTAACTCTGGAGTTATGTAATAGCCTATTGCAAGAATAAAAACCAACAAACACCCAGCTCCAATGCCGGGTATTGTTAAAGGAAAATATATTTTCCAAAAAGCAACAAATGGTGTTCCACCAAGTGATTTTCCAGCTCTCATCAAGCTCGGTGATATTGTTTTCATAACACTGTAAAGTGGCAAAACCATAAATGGCAAAAGAATTTGTGTCATTGCAATATAAGTGCCAATCTTATTATACATCATCACAGGCCTGTGATCGTCTGCTACTATTCCTATCCAAACTAAAAAATCATTAACCAATCCTTGTTGTTGTAGCAAAATCATCCAACTTGCAGTTCTAACAAGTAATGATGTCCAAAAAGGCAAGAGAACACAAATCATTAATAAATTGCTATATTTCATTGGTAAAGTTGCAAGCAAATGCGCTATTGGATAAGCCATTAGGAAACAAAAAAGCGTAACAAAAAAAGCTATTTCTAAAGTTCTTAACCATAAAATCTTATAAATTCTTCTATCCTCAGGAACTTGAACAATTGAACCTTCTTCATTTTGATACATATCCACTCCTTTTAAATATTTTATATAAGAATATGACGGGGCTCTTCTTTTTATAGCTCTCCAATAATCAACTTGTCCCCATCTCTTATGAACTGACATAATCTGTTCTTTATAATTTCCTTCTTCAAATTTTTTTTGTTTTCTTGCTAATTTTTTTAAAATACTTTTAAAACCATTTTTTTCATAATTCATTTGTGTAGCTAATTTTCCATGTCTGTTTTCATCAACTAGAATTTTGTAATCTTTGTAAAATGCTTCAAAAATCTTTTCTGAAGGAAGATCTTTTCCATCCCAATCTTCCATTGCTTTAAAAGTTTTAGGAAGCATATTAGTAACCATTCGATCATCAACGCTCGTAAAAAGCATACCTACAATTGGAGAGATATAAGCGAGCAATAAAAAAAATAGTAGAGGACATACAAGTAAAAAAGCTTTTATCTTATTTTTTTTTTCAGTCTTCTTTAGACTGACCTCTAAAGGAATTCCATCAGTTGTTAAAATTTTTTGTGTTTCGCTACTCATAAAAAAAGGGCGGTTGTTTAATAACCGCCCTAATTATAATATATAATTTTAGTCTTTAAAACTTAAATTATAGACCAGCTTTCATAGCTTCCCATTTTTCACCAATCTCTGTGCTGTTGTCAGCCCAAAAAATTGCATCAATTAGGATATAGCTTTTTGTGTTATTTGGATGAGTTGGCATTTGTTCCATCATTTTTGTTTTGCCATCTTTATACCAAGGCTCGCCAGCTTCTATAATTGCAAGAGAAGATTTTCTCCAAGGTGCGTAAGCAATGTATTTTGCAGATCCAGCAAGACCTTCTGTACTTGTCATTTGTGCAAGAGCTTTCATAGCATCAGCTTCATTTGGTCCACCTTTTACTAATGACATATATTGGTAATCTAAACCTTGAGCATCCCATACTTGTCTAAGAGGAGCACCTTCTCCAATTTCTGCGTTAAAGAATCTTCCATTCCAACCTGTTGCCATAACAACTTCACCCTGCATAAGTAGTTCAGGTGGTTTAGCACCTGCAGACCAGAATACACATCCGCCATTAGGATCTGAACAAAGAGCTTTGATTTTATCCATAGCTTTTTGAAGACCTTTTTCAGTTTCAAGTTGTTCATAGATTTTTGCACCACCTTTACCTGGTTTAGTGCCAGAAGCAGCTAATGCCATTTCTAAATTATGCATAGCGCTTTTGTAGATACCTCTTTTTCCAGGCCATTTCTTAGTATTAAAGAAATCTTTTACAGTTTTAGGTTTTTTGCTACCAATCTTGTCATCATGATAAGCATAAGTCCAAGAATATAAAATATTTCCTACTGCACATTTACTAGGCATTGAAGTGAAGAAATCTTCACTAGCTTTAGTACCATCTGGTGCTGCAGGAAAGTCTTTATCGAAATCAAATTCAACAAATAAACCTTCGTCGCATCCATTAATAGTATCCATAGCAAAAACATCCATTATATCCCAAGTAATTGCACCTGCTTCTTTTTGTGCTTTAAGTTCTGATAATCCGCCTGAGTAGTCTACCCAATCAATAGGTATTCCTAATTTCGCTGCAGTTGGATCACCATACCCTAATTTTTGACTTTCAGTGTAAGCTCCACCCCATGATGCAACGACTACTGCAAATGCTGATGAAGTTATTGAAAGAGCAAAAGTAAGAGCAAGTAATAGTTTACTTAATTTTCTCATTTATCCTCCGTTTAAACGTTTTTTATAAAAACAGGATTACAACAATTAAGAAAAATGGAGTCAACAACTGATTTTTAGAATGATTCTTGATAATTATTGCTAATTATCAAAGTATTTTGTTATATTGATTTACTATTTTGGATCCAGGGCTCTTGCGTCATGGCTATTCCAGCCTATATTTATCTCATTACCAACTTTTATATCCATTCTAGCCGAACTATTTGGCACTTTAAGTATAAATTCTTTATTTCCTAATAGGTCAAGTCTAACTCTAGTATGATCTCCATGATAAATCACTTCTTCTATCTTTCCTTTGTGTTTGTTGTCCATTTGATTTTCTGGATCAATAATTGCTCTTTCTGGTCTTAGCGAAACTATAGTTTTATCACCTTTTGATTTTACTTTAATTGGGTTTGCAATAATTTCTATGCCAGAATTTAATTTAACTTTACACTTTTCTTTAGACATATCGGCAACTTCTCCTGAAAAAGTATTATTTTCCCCAATAAATTCTGCAACAAAAGAATTTACAGGCTCCTCATATAATTTGTCGGGTGAAGATAGTTGTTGAACTTTTCCATCATTAAAAACAGCAATCCTATTTGACATAGTGAGAGCTTCTCCTTGGTCATGGGTTACATAAACTACGGTTACACCAATACTTTCATGAATATGTTTAATTTCATATTGCATACTCTCTCTTAAATTTTTATCTAAGGCTCCTAATGGTTCATCCATCAAAACTACCTGTGGATCAAATACTAAAGCTCTAGCAACTGCTACTCTTTGTTGTTGTCCGCCTGAAAGTTGGTTTGGCATTCTTTTTTCAAAACCTGATAATGAAACCATTGATAAAGCTTTATCAACTTTTTTATTAATTTCTTCTTTTGATACTTTTCTAACTTTTAATGGGAATGCTAAATTTTCATAAACTGTCATATGTGGAAATAAAGCATAATTTTGAAACACCATTCCTATTCCTCTTTTATGCGGAGGAATATTTGAAATTGGATTCGAATCTAAGAATATTTCACCATTTGTAGGAGTCTCAAAACCTGCCAACATCATGAGACAAGTAGTTTTTCCAGAACCAGAAGGTCCTAACATGGTAATAAATTCACCTTCGGCAATATCCAAATTTAAATCTTTAACTACTAAAATCTTTCCATCGTAGCTTTTATCAACTTTATCAAACCTAACGAATTGCTGCTTATTTGACATGCTAGTTTAAAACATTTGTGAAGCGCTTTTTCAAGCTATTTTATTTTATGTGCAATTCTCTAGAATAATTACAGAATAACTCACTTCCACTTTCTGTTACTCTAACTGACTCGGATGCTTCTACTCCCCATTCACCAAATTGCATAACAGCAATCATATGAAAACAAACGTTGGGTTGTAAAACTGTCATGTCGCCCTTGTAAATATTTAAAGTATGTTCACCCCAATCAGGTGGATAGCCAATGCCGATGGAATAACCTGTTCTAGATTCTTTTTTAATATTATATTTATCTAAAATACCCCAAAATTTTTCTGCTACATCATTAGCAGTATTTCCAGGTTTTGTTGCAGCAATACCTGCATCTAGTGCTTCATTGGTTGCTTTCATTGCATCTATCTTTTTTTGATCAGGTTTCCCTAGCAATACAGTTCTTGCCATTGGTGCATGATATCTTTTATTAACTCCAGAAAGTTCAATAATTGTAGCTTCTCCTTCAACGAATTTTTCATCAGTTGCAGTTAAATGAGAAGCAGATGTTCCTTTTCCGGTAGGTAATAAAGTTGCAATACTTGCGTACTCTCCTCCAATCTCTGGAGTACCTTTAAATAGTGCTTTTTGAATTTCCGCTACAGCATCACATTGCCTGACCCCTGGGTTGATACTTTCCATAGCTACTTTCATTCCTTGTTGTGATATTATTGCTGCTCCTTTCATAAGTTTAATTTCTGCCTCAGATTTAACTAATCTTGCCCAATTAACTAGTCTTTCTGAATCTTTTATTTTTGCATTTGGTAAACCTTTTTTTAATTTTTCGTAACAATAAGCTGTGAAGTAATGACTATCCATTTCAACACCAATATTTAATTTATCCCACTTATTCTTTTTTATTAATTCAATCAGAGGATCATAAGGATGCATCGGCCAGGCATGAATATATTTTTCCTCATAAACAATTATATTTTCTCTTTTTAAATATGTTTTGATATATGCCCCACCAGCATCTTGTGCTCTTACAAAACATAAAGGTTCTTCTGCATTAACATGAACTATTATACATTGTGCATAGTAAAATGACCAGGCGTCATACCCTGTCAAGTAATTCATATTATTTGTATCTTGAGAAATCAATAATTCAATACCTTTATCTTGCATTGATTTTTGAACTTTTTTTAGTCTATTTTTGTATTCTTCTTTAGTAAATAACATAATTAATTTTTTAAAAATAATTTTCCAAAACCGTTGATTGAACTATTTTTTCCAATTTTTTCCAATGTATCCCAAATCAAAGTTTGGTTACTAGATAAAACAATTTTATCTAATTTTTTTTCAAGTTTATCTATAATCGCTAAAACAGGAAGTGCTGTACATGAAACAAATAAGGCTTCGGCACCATTTAAATCCATTTTTGACAGAACTTCATATAAATATTCTGGATCTACTTTTCCAATATCTATATCGGACTCTATATCAAAATAAGAGTTCGATGTGATTTCAAAACTTTCTTTTTTAAAAAATTCTATTACTTCATCGTTTAATTTTTTTGGATAAGGTGTAAATACAGCAATTTTTTTTATATTAAGTTTTTTAAGTGCTTTAATAGAAGACGTGCTTGGAGTTGTAACTTCTGCTTCTGGTTTTGCTTTTTTTATTTTATTTCTTATAGAATCATAACCTGCTGCAATTGTTCCTGAAGTACAGCCATAAACTACACAATCAACTTTTTCACCTGGAAGTATATCTTTTGTTACCTCTGTAACTTTTTCGGACATTTTAGTTAAATTCTCAGATGTTAAAGGATTATAACATTCTATTCTATTAACAAAAAAATCTATTTCTTTTCCTTTAATTACACTAATAAAATCTTTTTCAATTATATAATCACTTGCAAGGACGATTAGACCAATTTTAGGATTTTGCTTTTTGTTGAATTTCGGATCTATTTTAGATGAATACATTTTAAAAAAAAAAATATATCATAAAGCATTTAATATTCACTAAAATTAAAAGGTAGTTATGAAAATTGGATTTATAGGTCTTGGTAATGTTGGAGGTAAACTAGCTGGCAGCTTGTTAAGAAACAAATTTGATCTGACTGTTAAAGATTTAGACGAAAAAATAACAAACGATTTTAAAAATAGAGGAGCAAAAATAGCAGCTAATCCGAAAGAATTAGCTGAACGAACAGATTTAATTATTACTTGTCTTCCTTCTCCTGAAATATGTGCAGAAGTAATGGAGTCAAACAAAGGTGTGATTAATGGTCTTACTGAAAATAAAATTTGGCTTGAAATGAGTACCACAGATGAGTCCGAAGTAAAAAGATTAGGTAAATTAGTTCTAGACAAAAAGGCTAATCCTTTAGATGCTCCAGTAAGTGGGGGATGTCATAGAGCAGAAACAGGAAATATTGCAATTTTTGTTGGAGGAAAAAGAAAATCTTTTGAAAAAATTTTGCCAATTTTAACAACAATGGGAAGAAAAATTTTACATACAGGAGAGCTTGGTTCAGCTTCTATTTTGAAAGTAATAACAAATTATTTAGCCTCTGTTCACTTAGCTGCTCTTGGTGAAGCTTGGACAGTAGCAAAAAAATCCAACTTAGATCTTAATAAAACTTATAAAGGTATTGAGGTATCTTCAGGAAATTCTTTTGTACATGAAACAGAAAGTCAGGTAATCTTAAATGGTTCATATAATATTAATTTTACAATGGACTTAGTTCAAAAAGATATGAATCTTTTTAATGAACTTTCAAAAAAACTAAAAACTGAATTAGAAATATCTCCATTTGTATTAGATATATTTAAAGATGCAGAAAAAAAATATGGTTCAAGAGCTTGGTCATCAATGGTTGTTAAAAGATTGGAAGATAAATTTGGTATAGATTTTAGAGCTTCTGGATTTCCAGAGGAATTGATAGATGAAGAAAAAGAAGAAAAAGGATATGAAATATAATTATTATGATAAGGTTCTAAAATGCTAGATAAAAGAAAATTTTATATTAATGGTCAATGGGTTGAACCAAATAAACCAAATGATTTTGAAGTAATTAATCCATGTAATGAAGATCCTTGTGCGGTCATTTCTTTAGGTTCGAAAAAAGATACAGATGACGCAGTTAAAGCTGCTAAAGTTGCTTTTGAAACATGGAAAGAAACTACTAAAAAAGATAGACTAAATTATCTAGAAAAATTGCTATCGGTTTATAAAAAAAGATTTAGTGAAATGGCTAAGGCTATTTCATTAGAAATGGGAGCTCCTATAGACTGGGCAACAGATGTACAAACGGCTTCTGGACAATCTCACCTGGAAGATTTCATTTTAAGGCTTAAAGAATTTAAATTTGATAAACAATTTGATGAAAAATCAAATAACCATATATATTATGAACCAATTGGAGTATGCGGTCTAATTACACCTTGGAACTGGCCTATAAATCAAATTGCTTTAAAAGTTATTCCAGCATTTGCAACAGGATGCACAATGATTTTAAAACCTTCAGAAATTGCTCCTATTTCAGGAATGTTATTTACTGAAATGATTGATGAGGTCGGTTTTCCTAAAGGAGTATTTAATTTAGTTAATGGTGACGGAGCTGGAGTTGGTACTAATATTTCAAGTCACCCAGATATTGATATGGTTTCATTTACAGGTTCAACTAGAGCTGGGAGACTAATCTCCAAAAATGCATCTGAAACAATTAAAAGAGTTTGTTTAGAATTAGGAGGAAAAGGTGGAAATATTGTTTTTGCTGATAGTTACAAAAATGCAGTAAGGGACGGAATACGAAATGTTATGAGTAACTCGGGTCAATCTTGCGATGCTCCTACAAGGATGTTAGTTGAAAAATCTATTTATCAAAAAGCAGTTGATGATGCTGTAGATGAAGCAAATAAAATAAATGTGGATCAAGCTTCAAAAAAAGGTGATCATATAGGACCTGTAATTTCTAAAATTCAATATGATAAAATCATAAATTTAATTGAAAGTGGAATTTCTGAAGGAGCCACTTTATCAGCCGGAGGACCTGAATTACCAAATGGTTTAAATAAAGGGTACTTTATAAAACCAACTATATTTACTAATGTAAAGAACGATATGAGAATTGCAAAAGAGGAGATTTTTGGACCTGTTTTGTCTATTATTCCATTTGAAACTGAAGATGAAGCTATAAAAATTGTAAATGATACTTCTTATGGCTTGGGAAATTACTTGCAGACAGAAAATAAAGAAAAAGCGCATCGCGTTGCAAGAAAATTAAGATCTGGATGTGTATATATTAATGGCAAACCAGCAGACTCTGGAACTCCTTTTGGAGGATACAGACAATCTGGCAATGGTCGTGAAGGTGGTATTTGGGGATTGGAAGAATATTTAGAAGTAAAAACAATCACTGGGTGGAAATAGTATTGTTTAATGACTCATTTTTTAATCCATAGAGGGATTGTAAACAAAAAATATAAAGAAAATCTTCTTAAATCATTTAAACAGTCATTTAAAAAGGGCTATGGAATTGAAACAGACATACATGCCACAAAAGACCTCGAGTTTATTTGCTTTCATGATTTTACCTTAAACAGAATTTTTCAAAAAAAAAGAAGTGTGAAAGATATGAAATATTCTCAAATTAAAAATATAAGTGCTCAAAATAAAAAACCAATTCCACTTTTAAAAGATTTACTCAAAATATCAAAAAATAAATACCCGATATTTATTGAAATAAAACCGACTTTTTCAAAAAAACTTTTAAAAAAATTATTAAAAGAAACGTATAAATTTTCAAAATGTGTATTTATTTCTTTTAAACATAAAAATATTTACAATTTGTTAAAAATAAAAAGTAATACAAAAGTAGGACTATCATTTTCAACTCTTGCAAGAGTTAAAACAATTATTAAAAAATCAAATAATAAAAAAATTTATTGTTTAATATTAGATAAGTTTTTTTTGAAAAACAAAAATATTCAAGATTTGAAAATTAAAAAATATTATTATACAATTAAAAAAAAATTGGAATTTAAAAAATATAGTAAAAATAATAATTTGATATTTGAGAATTTATAATATTATTTTTTTAAATAGTTTAATCTTCCAATGATTTCATCTCGATCCATATAATAACCTTGAAGATGTCTGTGACCTGAATTTGGATCGAATTTTGTTCTTCCATGTAAAATTCTTCTATTATTAAATGAAAAGATATCTCCAGATTCCAATCGAAATTTTATTTGAAATTTATCATCATGCAAAAGATTTCCGAATCTGTGATGAGCTTTGTAAACTTTATCCATAACATCTGGATGACAATCTAATGCATCCATAGTAGCAACGCTAAATCTTATATCATTGTAATCACCATCTTTAGTTAGACTAATTGCTGGACTATAAAAACTTCTGTGAGCTTCTTGTGTGTAATCTTTGTCTCTAAATTTAAGTGGCACGCTCACTAAAGTTTCAAAAATTTCTTTTTCATTTTTTCTTAAATAGTCAGCAACTGCAAATGCATCCACGGCTGATGAGTCTCCTCCTTTTGCAGAATTAATTAAACAATGAAGAAATTGATATCCTGGAGGATTTTCAAACCAAGGTAAATCCATATGATTATTTAAAGCACTTGCTGTATAAGCAGAATTATTTGGTTTTGGAATATTTATAACCTCAAATGGTGTTTTAAAAAAAGTTTCTCTTGTGTGACTTATTCTATTAAGAACTGGGAATGCAGATTCTTTTTCAATTGGAGTATTTTTTACAATTGCGATTCCTTTATAGTGCAAAAGCTCTAACCATTTTACCAAACCTTCTTCAGAATTAATAATTTCATCATGTTCAAGACTTATAGATGGTAAATTTTTTTGTAATGAGTTATCCCAAAGTTTATAAGGAGAAACATATTTTTTTTTGTTACTGATGGTGTAACAATTTTTTCTAAGCCATTCTTGATCATAAAAACTAGTATGATTTCCTTCGCTCCACTCTACTTCTAATTTACCTTCATTATTAATTTTACATTTTTTAGGTTCTATATTTGTTGAAACCTCCAATATATTAAACATTCTATGTCTGGAGTCTTTGTCATGAGCTGTTGGACAATTATCTCTTAACCACATAAAGTTAAAATTACTTTTTTCTCCATCGCTCCATTCAACATTTAACTCCGAACCATTTTTGGAAACTTTAGAAATTTCTGCCGCCATAATCTTATTGTTATTTTATTCAGTTTTGTTTTCAATTCAATTTATAATTGAATTTAAACAATTTATATTCTTTTTTTTTAGCTTTATAGACAATATCAATATCATTAATGGTTGTATTTTTAGCTGGATCAAGTTTTAATACGGCCAGTTTAAACTAAATATGGAGGGGAATTCATGAAATTTCTAAAAAAACTATTTCTTTCAATTGCTTTTATTGCAGTGACTACACTTGGAACAACAAGTGCAAACTCTGCATGTAAAGTACATTTGGGAGATTTTGACTGGGATAGCGCCAACATTCATACTGCTATTGCAGGTTATATTATTGAAAAAGGATATGGTTGCGAAGTTGAATCAACAAAAGGAAGTACTACTCCTATAATGGCTGCTCTATTTGATCAACAAATAGATATCATTACTGAAGTTTGGAGAGACAACCTTGTTCAGTTGATTGAAGATAATCTAGCCAAAGGAACTATTGTTGAGCTAGGAGTTAACACTCCTTCATCTACTCAAGGTTTCTATGTAGATAAACCAACTGCTGACAAATATGGTTTAAAATCTGTTGATGATATGAAGAGTGACAAGATAGCAAAATTATTTGCTGATCCAGAAGCTCCTGGAAAAGGTAGAATGACAAGCTGTATTTCTGGATGGACTTGTTACACTATTAACTTAGTGAAACACAAAGTTTATGGTCTAGATAAATATTATACTAACTTTGACCCAGGTTCAGGTGGAGCATTAGATGCTGCAATTGCTGGTGGATTTAAAAAAGGCAAACCAGTATTTTCATACTATTGGACGCCAACAGGTTTGATGGGCAAAGTAGACTTGGTTAAATTGGAAGAACCAAAATATGACCAAGCTTGCTGGGATGAAATGACTAAAGTCGTTGAAGATATTAAAGCAAATGGTCCAGATGTATATAAGGACACTTGTGCGTGTGAGTATGTTAATATGTCTTTAACAAAAGCTGCTTCAACTAAATTTGCTAACAATCCTGCAAATAAACCTATTATTGAATTCATCAAGAAATATTCTATACCGACAGCAGATGTGAACAAATCACTTGCTTTCTATATGGATGAATCAGGTGGAGATATGGAAGCAACAGCTAAAAACTTCTTATCAAGTAATAATATGTGGGAGAAGTGGGTACCAAGCGATGTTGCAAAAAAAGTTAAAGCTTCGCTTTAATTTGTAACGATAAATTAATTAACTAAAAGCCCTGAAAGGGGCTTTTAGTTTTTTTTAAGCTAGTAAAAATGGAAAAATATAAAAAATTTATAAAACCTATTGTCTACTCAATAATTTTTATATTTTTAATTATAATTAGCTATCGTTCTGCTAAACCTAGATATAAACCTGAACATTTTACAGATATTTTTAAAGATTTTTCTTGGCTAGGAAACTGGCCTAAGTGGCTTGATTTTCCTTTAATGCAGCCTCTTAATAGTGGTTTTGATTGGTTAATTATAAAGTATGGATTATTTTTTGAAGGAATAAATAACTTCTTATTAGGAATGTATACTGCAATGAAAAATTCTTTGGTTGGTTTGCCTTGGCCAATTGTTATCGCTTTAGTTATTTTTATTACTTATTTTGCTAGCGGCAGAAAAACTAATACAACCATAATGGTAGCTTTTTGCACTTTTTTTTTAGGATTTCTAAGCCCAAGATATTGGGATAAATGCATTATGACAACTTGCATTGTAATTATTGGTATGTTGCTTTGTATAGTTGTAGGAATACCAATTGGAATTGCTATGGCAAGAAATAGAAAAGTAAGAAATGCATTATTGCCTATACTTGATTTAATGCAAACAATTCCGAGTTTTTGTTATTTAATTCCTGGTATTTTATTGTTTGGTTTGGGTGCTGTGCCAGCTATTATTGCAATTTTTGTTTATGCTGTGCCACCGCTTATTAGGTTAACTGATCTAGGTATAAGACTAGTTGATAAAGAGGTAATTGAAGCTTCAGAAGCATTTGGAGCAAGTAGAAAACAAACACTATGGGGTGTTCAAATTCCTTTGGCCCTACCAAATATTATGCAAGGAATTAACCAGTGCACCATGATGTCTTTGGCCATGGTCGTTATTGCTTCAATGATTGGAACAAGAGGAATTGGTGATGAAGTTTTGCTTGGATTACAACAATTAAATGTAGGTATGGCAACAGAAGCTGGTATTGCAATTGTTTTACTTGCGATTATATTCGATAGAATAACACAATCTTATGGAGAAAAAATACAAGAAAGAACTCAAATAAAGAAAAAAATATAACTTATGTCTAAAATAGAAATAAAAAACGTTTACAAAATTTTTGGTGACCAGCCTTCTAAAGTACTTCCTATGGTTCAAGATGGAGCAACTAAAGAAGAGATATTAGAAAAAACGGGTCATACAGTTGGCCTTGATAATGTATCTATATCAATTGAGGAAGGTGAGACATTTGTCTGTATGGGTTTATCTGGCTCGGGAAAATCTACACTAATTCGTCATATCAATAGATTAATAGATCCAACCTCAGGTGAAGTTTCAGTTGAAGGTACAAATGTAATGGATTTAGATCAAAAAAAATTAATTGAATTTAGAAGACATAAAATGAGTATGGTTTTTCAAAGATTTGGTTTATTTCCACACAAAACTGTATTGGAAAATGTTGGTTATGGTCTTGAAGTACAAGGTCAAAAACCTGAAGAAAGAAATAAAACGGCTATGGAAAAAATCGAAGCCGTTGGTTTAACAGGATTTGAACATCAATATCCAAATCAATTATCTGGTGGAATGCAACAACGAGTTGGTCTAGCAAGGGCACTTGCTACTAACACTGATATAATGTTAATGGATGAAGCATTCTCAGCATTAGACCCGCTAATAAGAAGCGACATGCAAAAACAATTAATAGATTTACAAAGTGAATTAAAGAAAACAATAGTTTTTATAACTCATGATTTGGACGAGTCTTTAAGATTAGGAGATCATATAGGAATATTGAATGGTGGAAGATTAGTGCAAGTAGGAACTCCAATAGATATCATTATGAATCCTGCTGATGATTATGTTGAAAAATTTGTAAAAGATGTTAATCGTGCAAAAGTAATTAAAGCAAAAATTATTATGTCTACCGCTAATACTTCAGATAAAGTTGATAAGTCTAATCTAGTAAAAGTTAATGAAGATCAATTTTTAGATGAATTTTTACCAAAGGTTGTTTGTTCAAATGCAAACTGTGAAGTTATAGATAAGAATGGAAACGTAAAAGGATATATTACACAAAAAGAACTTTCAAAAGCTTTAACAAAAGAACATATGGCTGATGCCGTTAAGTCTGCGTAATAAAAAAATTATAATTTCAGCTGGAGCTTCGGGCATTGGATGGGCCACTGCAAAAGTTTGTCTCTCCAAAGGTGCTATTGTTTATATATGTGATATTGATAAAAAATTATTAATAAAAACTAATAAACACCCATTAACAAATAAAAGGTTGTTTTCTTACTTGTGTGATGCTTCAGATGAAAATGAGGTTTCAAATTTTTTCAATCAAATTAATAAAAAAACCAAAAAAATAGATGCATTAATTAATAATGTTGGCATAGCAGGTCCTACAGGAACTATTGAAAAACTAAATTCTGATGATTGGGAACAAACTCTTAAAGTTAATGTTATAAGTCATTTTTATTTTACAAAACTAGCAATACCTATGCTAAAAAAAAACAAAGGTGGGTCCATAATAAGTATTTCATCTGGAGCAGGTATCATGGGCTTTCCATTAAGATCTCCTTATGCGGCTAGCAAGTGGGCAGTTATAGGATTAACAAAAACTTTAGCTATGGAATTAGGCAAATTTAAAATTCGCGCTAACGCAATTTGTCCAGGAACTATCAAAGGTGACAGAATGGTAAGAGTTATAAGAGATAAATCGAAATTTTTAAAAGTTTCAAAAAAAATAATTGAGAAAGAATTTGTATCCATGGCTTCCATGAATTGTTGGATTTATGAAGAGGATATAGGCAACATTTGTTCCTTTCTAATTTCTAAAGAAGGTGAAAGAATATCTGGTCAAGCAATCCCAGTTGATGGAAACGCTACAAGAATGGATTGATTATCAAAAATAAATTATTCTAAAGATTCAATAACTGTAGCAATACCCATACCTAAACCAATACATTGTGTTGCTAGCGCATATTTTTTATTTTCTCTTCTTAATAGTTCTGCTGCTTTACCAGTAATTCTTGCCCCTGTAGCACCAAGTGGATGTCCCAGAGCCAAAGCTCCTCCATCTATATTTACATTTTTTTGTTCTATACTTAAGTCTTTCATGCAAGCTAATGACTGTGAAGCAAATGCTTCATTTAATTCTACAATTTCAATATCCTTAATCGATAAGTTCGCCCTCTTAAGTGCTTTTTCAGAAGCTCCTATAGGTCCTAATCCCATTACTTCTGGAGAGCACCCATGAACAGAAGTGGAAATAATTCTGGCCAAAATATCTAAATTATTATCTTTAGCATATTGTTCTTCACAAATAAGTGTCGTTGCCGCACCATCTGTTAAAGGAGAAGATGTTCCAGCAGTTATTGTTCCGTTTTGGTCAAATGCAAGTTTCAAACCATCTAAAATTTCTTGGCTTGTTTTTGGACGTATATTTCCATCTTTAGAGCAGCCATTAATAACTGTAATTTCATTGCTAAAATTTCCTTTTGATTCAGCTTCAGTAGCTTTTTGATGACTTGAAACTGCAAACTCTTGTTGATCTTTTCTTGTTAGTTGATACTTTCTTGCAACATTCTCTGCAGTTATCCCCATAGAAAAATATACATTTGGATTATCCTTTTCCATTTTTGGATAAGGTATTGGATTGAAGCCTGCTGTAACACGTGTCATACTTTCTACACCGCCACAAACAAATGCTTTACCAGAACCCATAGCAATTTTACCTGCTGCAATATGAATTGCTTCCATTGACGAACCACACCATCTATTTACAGTCATGCCAGCTGTTTTAATATTCATTCCACTTATTAGTGCAGAGATTTTTCCAATATTAAAACCTTGTTCACCTTCTGGGAATGCACATCCAATAATTACGTCCTCTATATCTTCTGAATTTACTTTTGATTTTGAAACAAGTTTTTTTATTACTTCAGATAATAATTCATCTGGTTTTACATTTATTAACTCACCCTTCTTAGCCATTGTAAATGGAGATCTGGAGTATCCTGCTATTACTGCTTTATACATTTTTTAACTTATATACTACAATATATGTTTATTCTGAGAATGGTAAAGATGTAACAATACCATTTCGCATATTTCCATCTGAGGTTTCTACTTGTAATTTTTGACCTTCATCCCAATAATCTTTTAAAATCATAGATAAGCCAACATTTTTTTTAAGTCTTGGTGAATAAACGCCTGAAGTTACTTGACCAATTTTCACATTTTTGTTTACAAATACAGGAAGTGCTTTACCCGTTGGTTTGCAAGGATCTCCATCAAAAATAATGCCTTTTATTTTTTGCTTTATTCCCTCTGAATGAATTTTTCTTAATGCATCTTTTCCAATAAAATCATGAATACTATTTCCATTACAATACTTTTCTAAATTGCACTCAAATGGATTGTTTTCTTTTGTGAAATCATTTCCATAAGACAATAATCCTGCTTCCACCCTATCAATTAAATTAGGACAGCCAGGAGATATATTATATTCTTTTCCAGCATTAAAAATTACATCCCAAAGCTTTTCGCCCATTTCAAACCCTTTTAAATATATTTCGAATCCATCTTGTTTACTGTAGCCAGATCTAGCAATAATTTGTTTTGTTCCTAAAAAATTAAAAATTTTAAAATTAAAAAATCTTATTTTTTTTATTTCTTCGCCAAAAATAGATGTCATTAGAGACTCTGCTTTTGGTCCTTGTATTGCAAGAGGATACACATCTGGTTCTATGATTTTAACATTGAAATTAGAACCAAGAGCAATACCTTTTGCCCATAATAAAATATCTGAGTCGGCTATTGAAATCCAAAACATATCTTCATCTAATTTTAGCAAAACAGGATCATTTATCATTCCCGCATTCTCATCAATTATGGGTATGTAAAAACATTTGCCAATTTTCATATCTTTTATTGATCGAGGTGTTATTTTTTGAACTAGTTTAAAAGCATCAGGTCCACTAACTTGCACTTGTCTTTGACATGATACATCCCAAATTTGAACATGGGATCGAAGATGCCAATAATCTTCTTCTATAGAATTTTTATAGCCTTTAGGTAATAACATATGATTCACAACTGTAAAATCTGAAACCCCACATTGTTCTACTTTATTTGTATAAGGTGTTCTTCTTATACGTCTTGACATATTTAATTTAATATTTTTTTTCATATTTTTGCGTTAACAATTTTTATTCTGACCACCAAATTGAATAGCTGTTTGGAGATATTATAATTGGAAAATGATATTTTTTTTTAGGATCTTGCATTTTAAATTTAACAACAATTTCAGATATAATTCTTTTTTCTTTAAAATAATCTCCAGAATTACAAATCATTTCATAATCACAAATACAGTCTTCATTTGTAAGATCAAAATCTTTTAAAATCCTACCTCCTTCATCAGTTTTAGTTTCAAAAAATAGTTTTTTTTCTCCTTTGGAATTTATTTGAAATATAGAAACCTTTAGTCCGCTTGCGTGAGTTCCGTTAATCGAATTTAAAAGATGTGATGAAAAAGTTGCCATATTTATTCGATTGATGCTTTGTCTCTTTTGTCAGTTACTGCTGAAATAATTGGGCTTATTACACCTTTTGATTTTACATTTACGCAGGCAGTTTTGCCGCTTTGTATTGCTCTTTTTAAAGCTGGAAAAAGTTCCTCTCTTTTTGTAACAAGTTCGCCGTGCCCGCCAAACCCTTCAAATATTTTATGAAAAGGTATATCCCTAAAATCTGTAGCAAAACGTTTTTTACTTTCAAATAAACGTTCTTGTTGCTGACCGATAGATGCTAATCCCCCATTATTATCTATTACTACAACAATTGGTTTTTTTTCATTAAATGCAGCTTCTATCGACATTCCGCCAGATAGAAATGCTCCGTCTCCACTTATAAGAACTACATTAGCATTTGGATGATTATTTTTTGCTGAAATAGCAAATGAAACTCCTACACCCAACATACTAAATGTTCCAGGATGTAAAATTCCTCCAAGTTTTTTTCCATTTGCACCCGCAATATTAATAGCTATCTCTGACCAAAAATGAGTATTACCTCCATCTATTACTAGCCAATCATTTTCTCCCATCACCTCTTGAACATCTAATGCTAGTTGTAAAGGGTGTATTTTGCCTCCATTTTTTTTTGCTTCTTCTGTTTCTACACTTAAATCTTTTAAAGATTTATCTACCCATTCCTTTTTTTTATTTTTATTTTGATCAAACCAATTTCTATTTAATTTCCATTTATTATTTTTTTTAAGTTTAGTCATAATATCTAGAAAAACTCCAGGATCACACAAAAGATTAATGTCTGCTGCACGATTAAGTTCAATTTCTTCATGAGAACCATTTATGCAGACTAGTTTTGTTGTATTTGGAAAGAGTGGAGGATTACCAAAATTCATTTGGTTGTCTAATCTTGCTCCAATTATCATTACTAAATCAGAATCTTGAAACGCAAATTTAGATGGTGGATATTGGTGAATA
Source organism: uncultured Pelagibacteraceae bacterium (assembly GCA_902568975.1). Classification (GTDB taxonomy): domain Bacteria; phylum Pseudomonadota; class Alphaproteobacteria; order Pelagibacterales; family Pelagibacteraceae; genus Pelagibacter. The sequence goes on along the minus strand of CACFSO010000001.1, from coordinate 124,096 downwards.
TCCGCTAAACCCATATAAGCTTCCGCTTCTTCACCAAGTAATTTTTGATGGTAAGGAATATTAAAAATTGGAATATTTAAAATCGTTCCTGCTTCTTGTAATTTTTTTTCAGATCTTGACCACCAAACTCCATGTCCACCAATTAAAACTGGTTTTTTTGAATTACATGCAAGTTCTAAAATTTCTGAAATAGAGATTGGGTCAGGCCATGCTTTTGCTAAAGGTTTTGCTTGATGAGAAAAAGGTCTTTCTTCAAGACCGGTATTTTCTGGAAATGATGAAAACATTATATCAACTGGTAGACTTAAATGAACTGCTCCAGGATATCCATTAGTTGCAATACGGTAAGCTTTATCAACAAATTCACGAATACGATTACCATCAGTTATACTTGCGCTATATTTTGTTAATGGTGCAGCAATTGAAACATCATTGATTTCTTTAAATCCACCTGCCCCTTTTCTTTTTAAACTACTTGAGCCAGTTATATAAATAATTGGAGTTCTTTCGCCCCAAGCTTCCATCATTGAAGGTACGGCATTAGCAAAACCTTCTGGACCAACTAAGCAAACAGAGGGGTTACGAGTTATTCTGGTGTGCCCGTCAGCTAAATGGCCAGCAATTTGTTCGTGAGGACAATTTATTACTTCCATTTGGCATTCCATAAAACCTTCTAAAGCAGGATTGCAAAACCCCCCTGACAAAGTGAAAACTTTTTCAATACCTTTGTCTTTTAATGCTCTTGCTATTAATGACCCACCTCTAATTTTTTTTTTCATAATTTAATATTTCAAATCTTTAAAAAATTTTTCAGCAATAATATCCGAATTAATTTTATTAATATCAGTTAATCCGACTAGACCAAGTGTTGTACTTAATTCCCCTTTAATAATATCTAAAATTCTCCTTAAACCGTTTGCTCCATCTGCTCCAATGCCATACATCAAGGGCCTCCCGATCATGACATAATCTGCACCAAAAGCAAGAGCTCTAACAATATCACCTCCACTTCTAATCCCACTATCAAATATTAAAGGGAAATCTTTTCCTAATATTTTTCTAATTAATGGCAACGCATCAATAGCGGATGTGGCACTTTCTAATTGTCTTCCTCCGTGATTTGATACTTGAATTGCATCAGCTCCTTCTTCTTTAATTTTAATAGCATCCTCTGGAGACATAACGCCTTTTACTACTAGTTTTCCTTTCCAAGCACTTCTAATACGTTTTAAGGTTTCCCAATCAGTTGATCCTCTACTTTCACTTCTTACAAATTTATTTCCTTTTTTTGAAGTCACATAGTTCATAGGTTTTGGAATGCCGCTAAACAGTGTTGATAAAGACCAAATTGGATGAGTAGCAAAATCAAAAAATTGTCTTGGTCCAATTTTAAAAGGGACTGTAAAACCATTTTTATCATCTTTAGCTCTTCTAAATTGAATCGGAACATCAACAGTTATTATTGCTACTTGATAGCCTATCTTTTCAGCTCTTTCCAAAAGTTCCATTACAAAATTTTCATCTTGAAAAATATATAATTGTAACCATGAGCGTCCTAATGATAATTCATACATTTTTTCCAAAGTTGTAGTTGATGCCATTGATACACAGGTAGGAATATTGTTATAAACACTTTCTTTTGCTAACATTTTATCTGCATTAGGCCAAGTTAGATTACACATGCCCATAGGGGCAAATCCAAATGGATAATTATATTCAACTTCAAAAAATTTCTTTTTCAAATTTCTTTTTTCTACATTTCTAAGAACTTTTGGTTCAAGTCTTATTTGATCTAATGAAAAACTATTTATTTCAGAAAGTTTCTCATCCCCCGCTGAACCATCTACAAAATCAAAAAACATTTTTGGTAATCTTTTTTTTGCCAGTATGCGCGCTTCATCAATACTATAAATTTTTTTACTCGGTTTTATATTTTCACTCATAAATTATATTTAATATATTCTTTTAGACTAATTTTTTTATTTTTATCTACAAAATAAGCATCATGATTTTTTCTAGAAGAATAAACCTCGGATGGTTTTCCGTCAATAAAAAGGACAGCAACACCATCCTCTATTGCTATTCCAGGAGGTAATTTACTATTTTTAATATCTATCTCAAATTTTTTAATTCTTTCTTTGTAAGATGAATGAGGTGTAAAACTTCCTGATATTAAATTAATTCCTCTTAGTGGTTTTAAACCAGGCCCAATAGAATCTGATAAAATCCAATCAAACCAACATGCGGCCCCAGCACTTACTCCTGATAAAATTACACCTTTATTATAAGCTTCTTTAAAATATGAAATTAAATTATTTTTTTTCCAAATTTTTATCATATATGCTGTATTTCCTCCTCCAATATAAATAATATCTTTATTTAAAACCCAATCATTAAAACCATCGACATTAGTACAAAGATTAAAATGAGATAATTGTGATTTTATATCTTTAAATCTTTTATAAAATAAATCTATTTTTTTTTTATTATCTTTGCTTGCTGTAGGTAAAAAACCTATTTTAAAATTTTTTTTTTTAGATTTGCTTAAAATATATTGATCTATGCTCTTATCTTTTTCGTGGGTAAATCCTCCACCTCCTATTGCTATTATTATTTTTTTAATTCTACTCACTATTAAAATAAATTTTTTAAAGCTTTAATATGTCTTGGTTTTATTTCACAGCAACCACCTAGCAAATTGGCTCCTTTTTTTGATGATTTTATAATAAATTTTTTATAAACCTCAGATGTAAATTTATTAGCTCTAGTTCCAAACATATCTACCGGATTGACATACGAATCCCAAAGACCTGGGTTGCTTTCTGGAATATCATTATATGCATTTACCTTAAAGCCGTATGGTAAATTTATATTACTTAATTTTGGTAAAGAAAGGTCAATAATTTCAGGAGAAACACAAGCTAAAATAATCCCGCAACAATTTATATCTTTAGATATTGGTATGAGATCTTCAATTTTTTCCTTTGAGGGCAATAATCCATTCTTATTTAAATGTACTCCAATCAAAATTGGTTTTTTAAAAATTTTAATTGCTTCAAAAGCAATTTCTATCTCTTTTATTCTGCTTAATACATCTAAATAAAATAAATCTATATTTGGATCCAAAATTTTCGCAGTTTCATAAAAACCTAAATAAGTTTCTTTATCATCTGTAACAATTTCTTCTGAATATACTGTTCCTTGTGTCGGAATAGATCCAGCAATTAATACGTTTTTTTTTGATTTATCTTTTGCTTTTTTTGCTAATAAAGCCGAATTATTAATAGCTTCTTCAAAATAATTTAATTTATTGTATTGCATGAGTCTTTTTTTTCTTACCGAAAAATTAGCAGTTACTATTAGTTCAGATCCTGCATTAATAAAATCTGTATGCATCTTAACAACCATGGAATGTAAACTTTTATCAATTAAAGCTGTTGCAGACCAAAGAGCACCCTCTGGTTGAAGTCCCATTTCCAGCAAGGTTTGTCCACTTCCTCCGTCTAAAATATATTTTTTATTTTTCTTAAACATAAATATAAAAGTTATAAGGACTATCTAAGACAATCAATAAAAACACAAGTTTTTTCACTGTTGCTATCAACATGGCTAATTGTTACCTTTCTTTTTTAAATATAATTAGAGAGGGAAATATATGAAAAAATTATTTAAACTAGTATCAATATCTTTGTTGTCTTTTTTGGTATTATTTTCTTTTGCCAATGCATCAAGTGGAACTTTTAAATTATCACATGATCTTGGATTTGGAAAAGATACAAATTTAGATGCAATCACTAAAGGACGTTTGTTTCAGGTAGTAATAATGACACAAAATCGTTTAGTAAGAAAAAACCTTGAAGGAGTTACTTCGCCAGAACTAGCAACTGATTGGTCAGGAAATGCGGATGCAACTGAGTGGACTTTCAATCTTCGTAAGGGAATTAAATTTCACGATGGATCTGATTTTGATGCAGAAGATGTAAAATATTCTTTAATGCGTGTCAAAGATCCTGATATTGGATCTCCTGCTAAAAAAAGTATGAGTTCAGTAACAGATATTGAAATAGTAGACTCACATACTGTTAAAATGAAGTTAAATACTTCTTTTGCTGATTTTCCATTACTTTTAACAGATTATAGATTGAGAATGATACCTTCGGGATCAGGAGACACTATTGGACAAACAGGAATTGGGACAGGTCCATTTATAGTTGAAAAATTTGATGCAGAAGGAACTACTATTCTTAAAGCAAATCCAGACTACTGGGAAGGTGCTCCAAAGATTGCCGAAGTTCATGTAATTGCGATACCTGATGGAGAAGCAAGAGTACAAGCTCTTCTTACTGGCCAGATTGACATGAATAGATATGTTAAATTTAATCAGAAAAAAATATTTGATGGTAATCCTCAATTTAATGTTTCTGTAATACCTACAGGAAATTGGAGAGGTATGGTTATGAGAACAGACACAGCACCTTTTGATAATCCTAAAGTTAGAAAGGCTGTGCGTTTAGCTGTAGATAGACAGGAACTAGTTGATCTTGTTATGGATGGAGCAGCAACAGTATCTTGCGATACTCCAGTTGCACCGTCTGATCAATATCGTCTTGATATGAAATGTCCTCAAAATATTAGTAAAGCAAAAAACCTATTAAGAGAAGCTGGATATCCAAATGGAATAGAAATGGTTATTCATGTTTCAACTAAAGAACCTACATGGCCAACAATTGGTGAAGTACTGCAACAACAATTTGCAAAAGCTGGAATTAAAGCTGAAGTTAAAATGACTCCATCAAAAAGTTATTGGAAAGAAACTTGGATGAAAAAAGCAGTATCAATGACGCGTTGGAATGAAAGACCAGCTGATAGTATATTGCATGAAGCTTACCATAGTGGGGCAAAGTGGAATGAATCTTTTTATAAAAGTTCATCATTTGATAAAAATCTAGCAGATGCTAGAGGACAGCTTGACTTTAATAAAAGAAAAGCAGCTTATCAAAATGCTCAAAAGACTTTATGGGAAGAAGCTGGAACAATGATTCCATATCATGTGTCAAGACTAGTTGTAACTTCTTCAAGAGTAAAAAATCTTGATGAAGTAGAATTTTTCTCAATTAGATGGCATACATTATCAGTAGATTAATATAAAATAGTGTTTTACAGGCCTAATTAAAGGCCTGTAAAACTTGTTTCATTTATTAATAATTAATTTTAAAATCGAGACTAGTAGTCTTAATTATGTTGTTTTTAATAATTAAAAGAATTTTTTTAGGTTTTATAACCTTATTTATAGTATCTTTAATTACTTTTGTAGGTACAGAAATATTGCCCGGAGATGCTTGTACAACTTATCTTGAACGAGAAGCTTATGGAGCAGCATTAGAAGCGTGCTATAAAAGATTAGGTTTAGATATTCCCGCTTATGAAAGATATATATCTTGGGCACATAATGTTGTCCAAGGTGATTTTGGATATTCTTTAAGTGGACAGATGCCAATAAACGAAGTTTTAGGACCAAGAATAAAAAATTCAATGGTTCTAGCATCTGCTGCAATAATTATTGGAATACCGTTAGCTTTAATACTGGGTATAATTACCGCTCTATGGAGAGATAAACTTCCAGATATAACTATTTCTACAATAACCATATTTGCAATGACTATTCCGGAATTTATCAGCGCTACTTTATTAATTTTAATAGTGGCTATTTGGCTACAATGGTTACCTGGAATTGTAATAGTTCCTACAGATGTTACATTTTTTGAATTACTTCCTAATATAATTTTACCTGTAATTGCAATTGCTATGATAATGACAGCTCATATGGCACGGATGGTTAGATCAAGTGTAATCCAGGTTATGGCTAGTGACTATATTCAAATGGCAATTTTAAAAGGAGTTCCTTATTGGAAAATGGTTTTTAAACATGTTTTACCCAACGCATTACTTCCTGCAATCAATGTTGTAGCTTTAACTATTGCATGGCTTTTAGGAGGCGTTGTAGTTACGGAAGTTGTATTTAATTACCCAGGTCTTGGTCGTTTAGTTATTGAGTCTATATCGAATAGAGACTTACCTACAGTTCAAGCATTAGCAATCATCCTTGCTTCAATTTATGTAAGTATAAATTTAATAGCAGATTTAATGACATTTATGCTAAATCCAAGATTAAAAAGTTTACAAATAAGAAAATAATATGAATTTAAATAAACTTTCTAAAGAAAAGCAAAAAAATGTATTTTCAAAAATTTTAGAGGTTTTTAAAACAATGGCTTCAAAGCCTTCAGGGTTTATCGGTTTATTTATATTGGTTTTTCATGTTCTTTTAGCAATTTTGAGTCCCTATTTGGCACCGTATGATTACAAAGCAATCGACCCAACACTTATGCTTCAAGCGCCATCCTCAGAATATTGGTTCGGAACAGATAGTTTGGGCAGAGATGTTTTTACAAGAACAATTATGGGAGGAAGAACTGCACTTACAATAACTTTCTTTGGTTCTTTAATAGCTTTGCTGTGGGGAGGTTTGTTAGGAATTTTTTGTGGATTGGTAGGAGGAAGAATTGATGATGTGGTAATGAGAATAGTAGATGCTTTTCTATCTATACCATGGATTTTAGCAATGTTATTGATAGTTTCTCTTTTAGGAACTTCAATAGAAGTATTAATTCCAGCTCTTGGTTTTTTCTATGGTAAAGGAATAGTAAGAGTAGCTAGAGCTGCAACTCATGATGTAATTGCAAAAGATTTTATTGTTTCAGCTCGCGCAAGAGGTCATGGCAATATGTCAATTATTTGGAATGAAATTATACCAAATGTAAGAGATGCTATATTAGTTGAAGGTGCAATGAGATGGTCATGGATGTTGTTGGGATTCAGCTCATTATCTTTTTTAGGATTTGGCGTAAGTCCCCCTACTCCTGATTGGGGATTAATGATTTCAAATGCAAGAGGTCTAATGTCATTTGCTTATTGGTCAGTTATTGCTCCAATAGTAGGATTAAGTAGTTTAATAATTGGAATAAATTTAACAGCTGATGCTTTCGCTAAAGCTTTAGGAATAGATAGATCGACAAAGGCACCAGTTTAAATTTATGGAAAATATTATTCAATCAATCAAAAATCTTTCAATTGGATTTAAAAGTAAAAAAGGCGATGAAATATCAATTCTTCGAAACGTAACAACCAATATAAAAAAAGGAGAAACTGTCGGTATAGTTGGAGAATCTGGATCTGGTAAAAGCACATTGGCTCTAGCAATGATGGGATATGTTAAACAAGGTCTATATACTATCAAAGGTGAATGTTTATATAAATCTTCAAACCTTTTAAAGATGAAAAGTAGAGATTTAGAAAAAATTAGAGGAAGAAAAATAGCTATGATTCCACAAAATGCAGGACAATCATTAACTCCAAATTTAAAAATTGGTTATCAAATAGATGAGGCCTTAAGTTTACACACAAGTTTAAATAAAACTGAAAGAAATAATAAAATCTCCGAATTACTAAATAAAGTTAGACTTCCTTCACCAGATACTATGGCTTTTAGATACCCCCATGAACTCTCAGGCGGTCAACAACAAAGGGTGGCGGTTGCGATGGCTCTTGCTGGAAGACCTGATTTATTATTGTTAGATGAACCAACAACTGGTTTAGATGTAACAACTCAAGCTCATGTATTAGAACTACTAAGATCTATTGCTAAAGATACAGAAACATCCATGGTTTATGTAAGTCATGATCTTGGAGCTATAGCTCAGGTAAGTGATAGAATTATAGTTATGTATGCAGGAGAAATTGTTTTAGAAGGGCCGGCAAGAAGTATATTAAAAAATCCAATCCATCCATATACGTTTGGTTTATTAAAATCTATTCCAAAACTTTCTTTAGCTGGACTTCCAGGTTCTATGCCTGGTAGTCAACCACAACCAGGAAGTATAGGAATAGGATGTAGTTTTTATGATAGGTGTAGTATTGCGGAAGAAAAATGTAAAAAAAATTCTCCAAATTTAGAATATGTTTCGGAATTAAAAACTAACGTAAGATGCTTTAATTACAAAAACTTAGAAAAATTTAATTATAAAATTAGCTCATCAAACCAGAAAATAAACGTTAAAAAGGAAATTAATCAAATTTTAAATTTAACCGATGTATCAATAAGTTATGCCAAACAAAAATTATTAGATCAAATTTTTAATAAAATTTCTGACACAAACCCGACTGTAAAAGATATTAATATTGAAGTAAAAAAGGGAGAAACAATTGCACTAGTTGGTGAGTCTGGAAGTGGAAAGTCTACGATTTTGAAATCTATAGCTGGCTTATTGAGAACTAAAGATGGTAAAATTAAATTTAAAAATGATAGAGAGCTATCTAGTAACCTTAAAAATAGAGATTCTAATGATCTAAGAGCCATTCAATTAATTTTTCAAAATCCAGATGAGTCTTTAAATCCTAATCATACTGTTGAACAAATTCTTTCACAGCCACTAAAATTATATTTTGGTCTTAATGGAGAAAAATTAAGAAAAAATATAATTGAACTTTTACAAAAAGTAAGACTTGGTGAATTTTATATGACTAGATACCCAAGACAACTTTCAGGAGGTGAAAAACAAAGAGTTGCTGTTGCTAGAGCTTTTGCTGCAAAACCAGATATAATTTTATGTGATGAAGTTACGTCAGCGTTGGATGTTTCGGTACAAGCAGCGGTATTAAATCTTTTGCAAAATTTAAAAGAAGATCTTGGAACAACATATATATTTGTTTCTCATGATCTTGCAGTTGTTAGAGCAATAAGCGATAGAGTTGCTGTTTTATATCAAGGAAGATTATGTGAAATAGGACCCTCTAAAAATGTTTATCAATTTCCTTCACATCCTTATACTGAAGTTTTGCTAGGAGCAGTTTTAGAACCTGACCCAGATATTAAACCAAAATTAGTTGCGGAAGATATAGTTGAGGAAAAACCACCTGAAAAAGGATGTAGTTTCCAAGGTCGTTGTCCAAAGATATTAGGTGATCAATGCAAAAATGAAACTCCACCTTGGCAAATTGGAGATAATGGGAATGCCATTCGTTGCCACATACCTTTAAAAGATTTAAAAAAACAACAACTAAGTTAGTTTATTTATAGTTTTTTAATTTTAATTTTTCTCTAGTCTCCGCAGGAGTCATTATTGATACGCCAAGATCATCAACAATTCGCATAGCTTTTTCAACCAACTGAGCATTTGTAGCTAATTTACCTTTAGATAGATATAAATTGTCTTCAAGTCCTACTCTAGGATTTCCTCCCATAATTACAGTTTGCGCAACGAATGGCATTTCATTTTTCGAAATTGCAAATCCAGACCAAATGCCTTCTTTAGGCATTACATCTTTCATTGCTTGCATAGCCAATGGTGTTGCTGGTGCTCCCCAAGGAATACCAAGACACATTTGAAACATTGGCGGATCATTTAGCAGTCCTTCTTTATATAATTGAGATCCAAACCACATATTTCCTAAATCAAAAGCTTCTATTTCTGGTTTAACATTAATTTCTTGCAATCTTTTAGCTGCTTTTCTTAAATCGTTAGGTGTGTTAACTGTAATAACAGAACTATCTCCAAAGTTTAAAGTTCCACAATCTAATGTACATATTTCGGGTAAAAATTTTTCTGCATTTGCAATTCTTTCCATAACATTTGCCATATCTGTTAATGGGCCAAATTCTAATGGATTTTCTCCTTGGCCAATATCTAGGTCTCCTCCCATTCCAGTTGTTAAATTTAATACAACGTCTGTTTCGCTTGAACGAATTCTATCTACCACCTCCTTGTATAGCTCTAATCTTCTGCTTGGAGTTCCATCTTCCTCTCTAACATGAATATGTGCTATAGCGGCTCCTGCTTTAGCTGCATCAATTGCTGCTGTAGCTATTTGTTTGGGAGTTTTAGGTAAATCGGGATGTTTTTTAGCTGTATCTCCTGATCCTGTAATTGCACATGATATAAAAACTTTATTGTTCATTTTAATTTATAGATTTATACTATCTTAAAAAGACTTAGGAAAGAAAAATGTCAGTATACCTTACAACGAGAAAAATAATTAAAGAATGGACTGATTATAATGATCATATGAATATGGCATATTATGTTTTAATTTTTGATGAAGCATGGGAAGCTATACTCGAAAAATTTAAAATGGGAGGTTCCTACGCAAAAACAACTAAAAGAAGCACTATGGTTGTAGAAACTCGCACGACTTATAATAATGAAGTAAAACAAGATGAGGAAGTAGATATTTTTTTAACACATTTTGATCATGATAAAAAAAGATTGCATCTTAAGTGCGAAATGTATGAAAAAAAAAATCATACTTTATCAGCAACAATGGAAAATTTATCTCTGTATATAGATTTAAATAAGAGAAAAGTAATAGAGTTTGAAGAAGAAAAATTAAAAATAATGGATGACTTTATTAAAGAAAACAAATCAAAATTTAATACAGATAATTTAGCTTTATCTGGTAAACTAAAAAAATAATTATGGAAATTAATTTATTATCTGGTGCATTAGGAGCTGAAATAAAAGGGATAGATCTAAAAGACTCTTCAGAAGAAAATTGTAAAAAAATTAATAATTTATTATTAGAACATAAAGTGTTATTTTTTAGAAATCAGGATATTTCACCGGAAGAACATATCAGTTTAGCAAAATATTTTGGTCCTTTGGAAAGACATATTTATGTAAAAGGAAGAGAAAAATATCCAGAAATTGTAAGAATTATAAAAGGAGCAAATGAAAAACATCAGTGGGGAGAAACATGGCATACTGATGTGAGTTATAATGTAAAACCAACTAAAGTTATAATTTTAAGATCAATAAAAATTCCACCTGTAGGAGGAGATACTATGTTCTCAAATATGGAAGTGGCTTTTGAAACTCTTGGTGAAAAAATAAAAGAAAAAATAAAAGATAAAAAAGCTATTCATAGTTCATTAGGAGCTGCTGCGTTTGTTGAAAAATATGAAGAAATGGAAGGAAACGGAAATATTGATGAATACTCAAATCAACATCCGATAGTTAGAACTCATCCAGAAACAGGTAAAAAAATATTGTATGTAAATTCAATGTATACAAAAAAAATCTTGGATATGGACAAAAATGAAAGTGAAGATATTTTAAAAGAAATTTTTCTTCACCAAGAAAGATTAGATTTTACTTGTAGGTTTAAATGGACAGAAAATGCAATCGCTATATGGGATAATAGAAGTACTCAACACCAAGGTTTAACTGACTTTTTTCCTGGAAGAGGACTTGGTCATGAAAGAGTTATGGATAGAATTGCTATTGAAGGTGATCGTCCAAACTAAAAATTTTATTAATGCAATTTGATTATATAATTATTGGAGCTGGTTCTGCTGGTTGCGTCCTTTCAAATAGACTATCGGAAAATAAAAATAATAAAGTTGCTGTAATAGAAGCAGGCAAAAGTAGTGATATATGGAAAGTTAAAATGCCTTTAGCATTATTATATACAATGCATGATCCAAAATATAATTGGAAGTATTATTCTGAACCAGAACCATATTTAAATAATAGAAGATTATTTTGCCCTCGGGGAAAGATGATTGGAGGGTGCTCGGCTCATAATGGAATGGTTTTTGTAAGAGGTAATAAAAATGATTATGAAAGATGGGAAAGTTTTGGACTAAAATCTTGGTCATATGAAAAAATTCTTCCATATTTTAAAAAAATTGAAACATGGTCAGAGGGTTCAAATCAATATAGAGGATCTCTGGGTTTGCTTCCTGTAGATCAATCTAAAAATGATAACCCTCTATTTAAAGCATTTTTAAGTTCCGCTTCTGAGGCGGGATATAAAATTAATCCTGACATGAATGGTGAATACCAAGAAGGTTTTGGAATGTTTGATACCACAATTCATAAAGGAGAAAGAGCAAGTATAGCAAAATATTATTTAAATCCTGCTAAAAGTAGAAAAAATTTAAATATTTTTTCTAATTCGTTTGTTGAAAAAATAATCTTTGAAGGAAAAAAAGCAATTGGCATTGAAGTAAAAATTAAAAATAAAATTGAAAAATTTTATGCTAAGAAAGAATTAATAATAAGTGGTGGATCAATAAATTCTCCTCAATTATTAATGCTCTCAGGAGTTGGTGATGCGGATCATTTAAAATCAAAAGGAATAAATGTTGTTAATAATTTAAAAGGTGTTGGAAAAAATCTGCAAGATCATTTAGAAACATATATTATGCAGGAATGCAAAACTGCAGATACTCTTTATACATATACAAAGTTAATTCCAAAAGTTATAGCTGGGATGCAATGGTTTTTATCTAAATCTGGACCTTGTTCTAAGTCATATTTAGAAGTTGGAGGTTTTGCAAAATCTTCTCCGGAAAGAAAAATCCCTAATATACAATTTCACTTTTTTCCATCATTTGTTATTAATCATGGCTTGGTCAATCCAAGTTCCCACGGATATCAATTACATGCTAGTCCAAATCACCCAAAAAGCAGAGGATCAGTTAAACTAAATTCTTCTAATCCTTATGATTATCCAAAAATATTATTTAATTACTTACAGGATGAAGATGATTTAAAACAAACAAGAGAATGTATTCATGTTGCAAGAAAAATTTTATCTCAACCATCCCTAGCAAAACATTCTGGAAAAGAAGTAGGTCCTGGATCAAACAAACAAACTGATGATGAATTAAATGAATATATAAGATCTAATGCAGAAACTGCCTATCATCCATGTGGTACCTGCAAAATGGGCATTGATGACATGTCTGTGGTTGATGAAAATTTAAAAGTTATAGGAGTTCAAAATTTAAGAGTCGTAGATGCTTCTGTTATGCCTGAAATTCCAAGTGCAAATTTAAATGCTCCTACCTTAATGATTGCTGAAAAAGCTTCTGATCTTATTTTGCAAAATTAGTGGGCATCAAGAACTGCGTGAAGAAATTGCTTAGTTCTTTCATTTTGAGGATCTCCAAAAAGTTTTTCAGGAGGTCCTTGTTCAAAAATTTTTCCCTCATTAAAAAAACATACTCGATCCGATATTTCTCTAGCAAAACCCATTTGATGGGTTACCATAATCATTGTAAGGTTATGTTCTTTATTTAGTGACCTAATAACATTTAAAACTTCTCCAACCACCTCAGGGTCTAGTGCCGATGTAATCTCATCTAAAAGCATTACTTTGGGTCTCATTGCTAAAGCTCTTGCAATTGCAACTCTTTGTTGTTGTCCTCCTGACAATCTTGTTGGGTGTTGATCCTTCTTATCTGTTAAACCAACCAACTCTAATAATTCTAATGCCCTTTCTTCTGCTTCCTCTTTTTTCATACCAAGCACTTCTACTGGCGCTTCAATACAATTTTGAAGAGCTGTCATATGTGGAAATAAATTAAATTGTTGGAACACCATTCCAATTTTTGAACGTCTTGCTCTTAAATACTTTTCATCAGCTTCAACTAGTTTTCCATTAGATTTAGTATGAGTTAATGGTTCACCATCTAAATGGATAACGCCACCATTAATTTTTTCTAAAGTCATTAAAACTCTTAGAACTGTTGTTTTACCTGAACCTGATGGTCCAATAATTGAAACCATTTCATTTTTTTTAATATCTAAATTCAACTTATCAAGAACTACTAAGTCACCGTATTGCTTTGTTACTTCTTCAAACTTTACAATTATTTCTTCAGAATTTTTATTTTCCATAATATAAATCCTTTATTGTTTTATTTTTCCTTGAGCCAAATTCACTCTAGCTTCTAACCTTCTTACCCACATAGCGGCTGGTACAGAAAGAATTAAGAAGATTATACCAACCATTGTATACGGTTCCAAATATCTATAATTATATCCACCTACTGCAGTTGCTGCATGAAATAATTCAGCTACACCTATTGTTGATAAAAGTGGTGTATCTTTAAAAATACCCACTAAATAATTTCCCATTCCTGGAATTGCTATTGGAAAAGCTTGGGGTAAAACAATTCTTCTATATGTGTAGATAGTTGAAAAATTTAATGCTCTACAAGCTTCCCATTGTGTTTTTGATACCCCTTCTAATGCTCCCCTATAAACTTCGGAAAGATAAGTTCCGAAATGTAGGCCGATTGTAATCATTCCACATAACCAAGCAGATAAAGTTATTCCAAATTGAGGTAATACAAAATAAACAAAGAACAATTGTATTAAAAGTGGCGTTGAACGAATAAATTCTACTATTTCTCTATTAATTCCATTTATAATTTTAGAAGGAGTTCTTTGACCTAATAGGAAAAATAAACCTACTATAAGAGCTATTGCGTAACCTACGCCTGCTGCAATTATTGTATTTAAAGTTGCTAATAACATTTGCGGTAAAATTTCGTACGCAAAATCCCATCTAAATCCCATTTCCATATTTCTACGCCTTTTCCCTTCCAACTTTTCTAGCTGCCAATACTTCTAGCCATCTTAAAAAAGGAACAAGCGCAAATCTTGCCATTATGTAATAAATTAGCAAGGCTGTTCCAAAACATTGGGCTGAAAGCCACGTAATAGAATTAATTTGTTTTGCTTCAAAAGTTAAGTCAACGACTGTAACTAAAGCTACAAGTGCGGTTGCCTTTAAAAGTTCTACAGTCAAATTTGCCGCCGGAGGCAAAATAATAGGAAATATTTGAGGAATAATAATTCTTTTAATTCTTTTTGAAGGACTAAAATTAAGAGCATGTGCTGCTTCCCACTGTCCTTTTGGAACTGCTAATATTCCTGCTCTAACTATTTCGGCTCCATAAGCTCCAAAATTCATTCCTAAGGCAACTACTCCTGCAACAAAAGCTTCTAAAGAAAGACCAAAAAAAGGTAATACATAATAAACCCAAAACAACTGGACTAATAAAGATGTTCCTCTGAAAAATTCTATATAAACAGTTGCAATACCTTGAATAACAAGATTTTTAGACAAACGCATTAACCCAAAAATCATTGATATAATTACATAAAGTATCATTGAACAAATCAAAACTTTAATAGTAGTGACTGTTCCTAATAGTAATGTTGAGCCATGTTCAGCTAAGAATGTAAAATAACTCACAGTTAGTACCTCGATTAATTTTTAAAAAAAAATCAGGCGACCTTTTTTAGTCGCCTGATTAAAAATTATATTAAATATCTACTTAGTAGAACAAGCCCACTCTGTAGTCATATCTGGAGGAGGAAGTTGAGCTTTATCATACCCATACTTACCAGCTCTCTCTAACATTTTACCTGGGTTGGCTAAAACTTTAGCTAAAGCAGCATTGAATGCTTCTCTGAACTTATCATCACTTTTTCTAAAACCAATTCCAACCACATTTACTGTTTCTTTTGGCATAGCCTTAGGATCAGTTACTTCAAATGCACCACCAGTTTTCTCTTCATGCTCTTTTGCGCCAAAAAACGTTTGTACAGCAGCATCTGCTCTACCTGCTTTCATAGCAGCAAGTATTCCTACTTCACCTTCTACTAATAACATTTGACTATCAGGTACACCAAATTTTTTAGCAGCTTCTACAGTATTGAAACCAGTACCAGTAACAAGCGTGGCTCCTGTTCTAATAACATCTGCATAGTTGTTAATTCCTTTTGGATTCCCTTTAGGAACTAACATTGCATCACCAAAAACTCCTATAGGATCTGAAAAGTCAATATTTTCACATCTACTTTTTAAAATGTACATACCGCCAGTAATCATATCTGAACGATCTGCATTTATTCCTGGAATTAATCCTGACCATTCAAAAACTTTTGTTTCATGTTCTGTAATTCCCATTTCTTCTAAAACAGTTAAAGCAATCATATTAACAAAACCTAATGCTTCACCATTATCTCCTGCATATGCCCAAGGCACAGCAGTACCAAAACCAAGTCTTAACTTGTGTCCATCAGCTAATCTTTCTGTTAAAGTTTTGGCATTAACAGAAGAAACGCTAAAAAGAAGTACAAGAAAAACTGTAATTAATTTTGAAAATCTACTCATTGAGTATTCCTCTCTATTTAGTTAATTTGAAAAAAATAATTTAACTAAAAAATAACATGTTTGTATATAATAAATAATTCAATCTGAGGTTGATGATAAGATAACTTAAATATAAATTAATGATTTAATTTTAATTTATCACCAATATTAATTTTTCCATCTTCTAATGCAGTTAAGTAAACTCCCATATCAAAATGATTATATGTTTTCTTTAAAGATTGAAGTAAATTTAAACTATTATCATCAGTTTTTGGTTTAATATTTATTGCGACACACCTTGGAATATTTTTTTCAACTTTAAAATTACAATTATTAATTTTTATAATTTTATTAATCCAATTTCTCTCTTCCCAAGGATTTAAGCCTTCAACATAAAAATTTCCTCTAAATCTTTGAAATTCAACTTTTTTATTTATTTTTTTTTCGAAATCTTTAATGCTATTTAGATTTATTAAAGACATAGAGTTAAAGATTTTATTCGAATGAGATGTATCATAAAAAGGGAAATCATTATTTTTTAAAAGATATATGGGCTTGGCTAATGAATCTTCTAATTCTATCAATTTTTCTGAAAGTAAAGATCTTTCATTAGGATCATTTTCAGAAATTGAAATTAATTCATTATTATTTAGAGTTAATATTAATTTTTCATTTTTATAAACAAAATTATATTTATTTAATACAGGGGTATTTTTTAAGGTTAAAAAATTATTTAATTTTCTATCATTTGGACTTTTTTCAATTAATTTGGCTTGTTCATTTGTAATACTTCTTGAAAATGCAAAAATTCTATCATTTGGCATACCTAATTTTTTTTTTATATTACAAGAATTTATTGTTTGAAAAGATAAAGATTTAACTGGACAATAATTTATAGAATTAATTATGCAATTCATTTTTAATAATTTCCTACTTTTTTAGCTCCTGAATAAAAAATTTTTGATAATTCTTTATTAGCTTTTTGTCTAGTTAAAATATCTTTTTTGTTCATTAATTTTTTACTTCTTTTAACATGCTCGTGATATTTAAATAAGTCTTTTCCTCTAGCTAACTGAACATACATTTTACCCAAAACCTGATCTACATTAGTTCCAATATAGCTTTGAACGACAAATCCAATTCTTCTATCATTGCTTTTATTCAAACCTGAGCCATGCACAACTCTAGGATGATGTAATGACATTTGGCCTGCTTTTAAAACAATAGGCTGGGTTTCTTCGATAGTCACATTTTCAATAGTTTGTCCTCTTGTTAATAAATTATTTTTATCAAATTTTTGATTATGATGCTGAAGTTTGCTTTTATGGGAACCTGCCCACATTCTCATACAGCCATTCTCTTCATTGGAATCTGTTACAGCTATCCAGGCTGTGACCCAATTATAAGGTTCAAGTCCAATATATTTTGCATCTTGATGAAAACTTACAAAGCCCTTTTCATTTGCATTTTTTATAAAAAGTGTGGTTCCACAAATAAGAATATTCTTGCCTATAATGCTCTCTACTGCATCTAAAATTTTTCTATTATGACCAACTTTGTCAAAAACAGGTGAAATTAAATGAACATAGTTTCTTCCTAATCCCTCAAGTTCGTTTGGCCATTTGTTTTCGATTTTCTCTATCTCTTTTCTGATTTCTTTAGCTTCTTCAGGTTTTAAAACATCAATAGGCGATACAAAACCAAGTTCTTTATATTGTTTAAGCTGTTTTGTGCTCAATAGCGACATTATCTAATTCTATATAAAAGCATAATGAGACATATTAAAATTTATTAGTTATATAGTATATTAAAAAAAAAAATTGAATTAAATTGATTTCATCTATTTATGAACGAAGCAATAGTTAACAAAACCTCAGAATATTTCAAAAAAAAAGGTATAGCATTACCCAAAATATCTGAACTGTGTAATCCTTGTTCACTAGATAAAAATATTATAAATAAACTCAAGAAAGTAAATAAAGATGCAATGGACCCTTTAAATTTGTTTAGAGTTCATTGGTTTAACAGTAGAGATCATAATGAATTTCAAGAAGTGCCTGAACATATTATTCTTCCAAGTGAATTTACAGGAATTGAAACAAAAATTATTGTTAATATAGGAAGATTATTCCCGCTTATTACTGCACATAAAGTTCTAGCAGCCTATGGCTGTTTGCTACCAAGAATATTAAATGGCGATTTTGATTATTCAAAACATAAAGCTGTGTGGCCATCTACTGGAAATTATTGTAGAGGTGGGGTAGCAATCTCAAAAATCTTGGGACTAAAAAGTATTGCCATCTTACCAGAAGGTATGAGCAAAGAACGTTTTGATTGGTTAGAAAAATGGGTAGAAAATCCAAAAGATATAATCAAAACACCTGGTACAGAAAGCAATGTTAAAGAAATATATGATACTTGCAATGAACTGAAAAAAGATCCAAAAAATGATATTATTAATCAATTTTCTGAATACTATAATTATGCAATACATAGAGCGGTTACTGGACCTTCTTTGGAAAAATCTTTTTTAAAAGTTAAAAAAGAGTCAAATTTAAAGCCAAGATTTTATGTTAGTGCTTCAGGTTCAAGTGGTACTTTAGCAGCAGGAGATTATCTTAAAAATAGTTTAGGAACCCAAACTGCAGTGGTTGAGGCACTTGAATGTCCAACTTTATTAAAAAATGGTTATGGAGAACACAATATTCAAGGTATCGGAGATAAACATGTTCCTTTGATTCATAATGTTATGAATACTGATTTTGTAGTAGATATATCAGATAAAGCTACTGATAATTTAAATTTAGTATTTAACACTAAAGTTGGTAAAGAATATTTAGTTAATAATCTAGGATTAGAAAATTCAATGGTAAATAAATTTCCTGAATTTGGTTTTTCGAGTATAGCAAATATCTTGGCTTCTATAAAATTAGCCAAATATATGAATTTGGGAAAAGAAGACGCTATTATAACGGTTGCAACTGATGGTGCTGATCTTTATTTATCTGAATTGGAAAAAACAAAAAATAATTATCAAGGTGTTTTTGATAATGCGGCATGTGCAAATATTTATAAAAAATATATAGTCGGAATTAATTCTGATAATATGCTTGAATTATCTCAAAATGACAAAGAAAGAATATTTAATTTAGGATATTACACTTGGGTTGAACAACAAGGAATAAGTTTAAATGATTTTGAAAAAAGAAAAAATCAACAGTTTTGGCTTGATCATTACAATCACATGATTTCTCTTGATGATAAAATTGAAGAATTTAACTCAATTTAATTTTTTTTTTAAATTTTTGATAATTTATTTATTGTTGAAATTTTATATTAATTAAATTATTTATTTTAATATTATGAAAAAAACTATTGTTAGTAGCTGGAATGAGTGGGATCCCTTAAAACATGTAATTGTTGGTAGAGCGGACAATTGTTGCATACCCGCTCCTGAGCCAGCGGTAGATGTTAAAATTCCACCAGACTCTGTCATGAAAGGTAAGCATGGTAGAAGAACTCAAGATTCTATAGATAGAGCAAATGAACTTTTAAATAAATTTGTAAAAACATTAGAAAGTAGAGGAATTAGAGTAGATAGACCAACTCCTTTAAAATTCGATGAAAAAATTGGAACACCCGATTGGGAAGTTGAACACATGTTTGGATGTATGCCATCAAGAGATGTAATTATTACAGTTGGCAAAGAGATGCTAGAAGCAACTATGAGCTTCAGATGTAGATGGTTTGAATATTTGGCTTACAGGCCCTTAATACAACAATATTTTATAGAAGACCCAAATATGAAACATGAGACAGCTCCAAAACCTAGACTGACAGATAAAGATTATCATAAAAATTATTTATCTGATGAGGTAAGCATTGAACAAAGATTAAAATGGGCTGAAAAAAAATTTTTTGTGACTACTGAAGAAGAGCCTCTTTTTGATGCAGCAGATATTTTAAGATTTGGTAAAGATTTAATTGTACAACATGGTTTTACAACAAATTTAAAAGGCATAGACTGGTTAAAAAGACATTTTTCTGATTATCGTGTTCACACTGTTAATTTTCCAGGGGATCCCTACCCAATTCATATAGATGCAACTTTTACTCCAATCAAACCTGGTTTAATATTAAACAATCCTCAAAGAAAAATTCCTAAAGAGCAAAGAAAACTTTTTGAAGATAACGGTTGGGAAATTGTTGAGGCGGCACAACCAGCTCATAACTCTCCCCCTCCTCTTACTTATTATTCTATATGGTTATCAATGAATGTTTTAGTTTTAGATCCAAAAACAGTATGCGTAGAAAAAAGTGAAGTATATCAAGCTGAACAGCTTGATAAATTAGGTATGGAGGTTTTACCTATAGATTTTAGAGAAGTTTACGGATTTGGTGGAAGTTTACATTGCAGCACGACTGATGTTTACAGAGAAGGAGATTTACAAGATTATTTTCCTAAGCAATAAACAAAAGTTTGTGTTATTAGGAGAATGTGTCTAAAAAAAATAATAATCCTAAAGGAATAATCCTCATATTATTAGCTATGATGGTTTTTTCAGTGCAAGACGGGATTATGAAACATATATATAATTTCGTTTCACTTTATGAAGTATATTTAATAAGAACAGTAGTAAGCTTTATTCTTATTTTGTTATTTTTAATTTTAAAAAAAAAACCAATTGTATTTAAAAGCCAATATCCAATTTTAACATATTGCCGTGTAATACTTTTTTTCTTTGGGTTTAGTTCATTTTATATATCATTAACTGTATTACCTCTTGGAACAGCCACAGCTTTATTTTTCGTTACTCCTTTTTTAATTACAATATTTGCTCATTTTTTCTTAAAAGAAAAAATAGGAATAAGAAGATGGTCTGCCATAGCTGTAGGGTTTGTTGGGGTTTACATAACATTAAATCCAGATTTTAGTAATTTTAATTATTTAAGCTTGTTACCAATTTTATGTGCTTTTTGTTATTCATTATCAATGATAATCATTAAAAAAACTTCGGACAAAGATAGTGTCTATACTCAAACTTTTACTTTTTATATTGGTGCAATAATTTTTAGTCTAATTTTTTATTTTATTATTGGAGACGGTCGGTTCGATACATCCAGCCACCCTTCAGCACAATTTATATTTAGAGAATGGTTTGTTGATTTAAATAGTTCTATAATGTTTATGATTGCAACAGGAATTACTGCTTCAGCTGCTTTTCTTTTTTTGTTTAGTGCCTACAGTATAGCATCCCCTGCTGTGGTTTCGCCTTTTGAGTATTCAATATTATTATGGTCACCATTAATTGGTTGGTTTTATTTTGATGAAATTCCAACAATTAATACATCAATAGGAATATTAATAATTGTATCAAGTGGTATTTATATTTTTATGCGTGAAAAAGCTCAAGATCAACTTATAACAACAGATAAACCATTGAGATAAATGAAAAAAAATTTTATTCCTACAATTGATGTATCTCCACTTTTAAAAAATATAAATTCAAATAAATCAAAACAAGCAATTAAAAAATTGGAAAAAGCATGCATTGAAATAGGCTTCTTTCAGATAATCAACCACGGAATAAGTAATAAACAAATCCAAAATATATGTAATGTTGGAAATAAATTTTTTAAGTCTTCAGAAAAAAATAAAATAAAATTAGCTCCAAAAAAATGGAACAACAAAAATAAAAATATTTATAGGGGTTATTTTCCAAATGATGTTAATGGGAAAGAAGGACTGGATATTGGAGATACAAAGGTTACTAAAAAGTACGCTCAAAAAATCAAAAATCGATATATAGAATATTTAAATTTAAATAAATCTATTGATAAAAAATCAATTAAAACTTTATCTGAATATTTCGATAATATTTTTATTTTATGTAAAATTTTATTTAAAAGTGTTACTAAAATTTATAAAAACAACCAAATTGTTTCATCAAAAGCTTTTTCAAGATTAAAAACACTTAGCACATTAAGATTTAATTATTATCCAAACCAATCAAAGCCAATTGAAATTTCAAAGCAAGATGGGGCTGCTTTAGGTTGTGAGACGCATGTCGATAGTGGAATTTTTACGGTTTTATATCAAGATAAAATAGGTGGATTACAAGTTCAAAACAGAAAAACAAAAAAATGGCACAATATTCCTTTTAATAAAAATGCTTTTGTAGTTAATAGTGGACGAGCTCTTGAATTTTTAAGCAGGGGTAAATTTAAAGCAACAAACCATAGGGTTCTTTGGAATAAATCTGAAAGAATGTCTATACCTTTCTTTTTTGAACCATCTTATGACTTCAAAATGAATCCAGATTTTTTTAATGATAAAAAAATCAATAATAAAGGTTTGATTTACGAAAAATTCCTGAATGAATCCTTAAAAAAATTCATTGAATATCAAAGATAAGAATAATAATATTTAATTATAAAGCGATACATAACTCATCGTATCTACTTAAAGATTTACGAAAGTGGGATCGGTCGTCTTTAAATTAATTTTTAAAGGAGGCTCTAATGAAAATTGGTTACTTTTGTAACACTACAAACTGGACTCACAAACCTTATGATAAACTTTTAGATGAGACTAGAGAAATAACTGAATATTGTGATCAAAATAAATGGAATTCAATATGGTACACAGAGCACCATTTTAATCACGAAGGAATGGAGTCTCTAACAAACCCATTAATGATGGGAGTTGATGCTGCAGCTAGGACAAAAAATATTAGAATTGGACAAGCTTGCAATGTAATTACTTTTCATAATCCAATTAGAATGGCTGAAGACATTGCTCTCTTAGATCAATTATCAAAAGGAAGAGTTGAAGTAGGAATTGGTAGAGGAATTTATGGAAGAGAAGCAATAAACTTAAATAAAGAAGCAGATATGAAAGACCAAGCAAAAAATTTTAGATTATTTGATGAAACTCTAACAATTTTAAAAAAAGCATGGAAAGAAAAATTTTTTAACCATAAAGGCGAGTTTTATACTTATCCCGCTCCTGATTATGTTTGGCAACATGATATGAGTCCTCCAAATAAAGATTTGGTCAATCTTGAAACAAATGTTATGGAAAATATAAGTGTTCTTCCAAAGCCTTACCAAGAACCTTATCCGCCTATTCACCAAGTTGTCGATGGAATTAGATCTATTGAGTGGGCTGCAAAACAAGGTTTAAATATTATAATGTGGATACCAACTGTTAAAGCTTTGAAAATTAAATTTGAAGCTTTTAAAAATGCAAAATCTGAAGCAGAAAAAAGAAATGTTCAAATGGGAGAAGGTATTTCATTAGTAAGAGATATGTTTGTTGCAGATACAATGGAGGAAGCAAAAGAAAAAGCTGGTGAACATATGGTTAATTATATGAGATGGGTTTGTCATTGGAGAGGATTAGGAAACCATATGGATCCGGGTGAAGAACTGCCTCAAACCAAAGGTAAATTGGATTTATTAAGTTACGATTTTTTACATAAGCGAAATATGCTTTTTGGAACTCCGGAATATGTAATAGACAAAATTCACGAACTTAAATCAGAATTAAATTTACAAAATTTACAAGTATGGTCGAATTTTCCTGGTGTAAAACATGAGGATTGTATGAAAAGTATAAAAATGTTCACTGAAAAAGTAATACCTCGCTTCAAAAATGATTTAGATACTGAAGTTAAAAAAGTTTCGTGAGCAAATTAAAAAGCCTAACGGGTGGTCAGGCTGCAATTAAATCCTTAAAAAAAGAAAAAGTTAAGCATGTTTTTGGTTTAATTGGTTCTGCAACGATGGAAATTTTTGATGCTTTATATCATGAAAAAAATATAAAATTTATTGGAGTTCGAGATGAAAGAACTGGAACACATATGGCTGATGGATATGCAAGAGCGTCTAATCAACCTGGAATAATACTTGCTGGACAAAATGGTCCTGGTGCTACAAATTTAGTTACCGGACTAGCGCAGGCAAAAGCAGCTTTTTCTCCTGTTATTTCAATTGCAGGATCCTATTCTACAAAAGATAAAATAGAAGATGCATTTCAAGGTCTTGATCAACAATCTTTATTTAAACCAGTAACAAAAAAAACTTGGACATTAAAAAATACTAAGAAAATTCCCAAAATTTTCAGTGATGCTTTTAAATTAGCAATGTCACCTAGACGGGGACCTGTTTGTATTAATTTACCAAGAAATATTTTATCAAATAAAGAAAATTTTAAAATTAATGAAAAAAATCAATCTTTTGTAAATCAAAACTCTACAAAATCAAAATCTAATTATATAAAAAAAGCTGTAAATATTATTAGCAATTCAAATAAAATAGTTATTATCGCTGGAGGTGGAATTAAGTACAATTCTAAGTATAAAAATGTAATAAAATTAGCTGAACTATTAAATGCACCAATTGTAACTGCAGCTGGCCATGGAGATGCTATACCTTTTAATCATAAACTTAATGCAGGACAGATGGGACCTAGAGGAAATCCTGTTGCTTCTAAGTTAGTCAAAGAAGCAAGTGTAATAATTGCTCTTGGAACTAGGCTGGGATTTAACTCAACTTTTTATTCTTACGAAAATATAAATAAAAGAGCAAAGATCATTCAAATTGAATTAGAAAAAAGTATGATTGGAAGATATTTCCCTGTGGTAGTGGGAATTTATGGTGATGCTGCCACTGTAACAGAACAATTGTATAAAGAAATTAAAAAACAAAATGTTATTTTGGATATAAAAAAATGGACTAATAATTATTTAGATGAAAGAAATAAATTTCTACTTAATAGAGATAACTTTAAACAAAATAATTTTCCTATTCAGCCAAAAGGTTTATTCAAACAGTTAAGGCAAGTTTTGCCTAAAAATTCAGCAATTACATTAGATGCAGGAACTCTTTGTTTACAAGCTACAGATGCACTTGAATATTATAATCCTCCTTCTTTATTTACACCTTTAGACTTTGGTTTAGTTGGTTTTTCTTTTGCATGTGGTTTAGGTGTAAAAGTTGCAAAACCTAATAAAAAGGTAATTAGCCTCATGGGAGATGGGGGTTTCGGAATGACAATTTCAGAATTGAGTACTGCTGTAGAATATAAAATTAATACAATAACCATTATTATGAACAATAAAAGCTGGGGAGCTGAAAAAGCTTACCAAAAAGATTTTTATGGAAAAAGATACTTGGGAGCAGATATTAGCAGTCCACCATTTGACAAAGTTGCTGAACTTTATGGTGCTAAAGGTTTTAAAGTCACAAAAATTTCAGAGATAAACCAAGCAGTTACAGAGGCTTTAAAAATAAATAAACCTGTAGTCATTGATGTTGATGTAGATCCAAAAGCACTATACAGTTTTAGAAGAGATAGTTTTAAACATAGATCGAAAAAATGAAATTAGAATTAAGAAAGTTTACAAAATTTATTGATAAGACATTTATTGAAGGGGGAAAAGAAGCAAAAGAACCTGTCTTATTAGTTTCAGTTGCGGCAGTTTTTAAAAATCCATGGGATGGTCAAGGTTTTGTTGAAGATTTAAAACCTACAATTTTAAATTTAGCTCCAAAACTTGGAGATATTTTAGTACCAGAACTAATTAAAGAAATAGGATCTCCTGAAAAAATATTAGCTTATGGTAAAGCTGGAATTGTTGGATTAAAAGGGGAGATAGAGCATGCGTCTGCATTTATTCATACCTTAAGATTTGGAAATAAATTTAGAGATGCAGTGGGTGGAACATCTTATTTAAGCTTTACCAATACGAGAGGACCTGCTGGATCAAAAATCTCGATACCAATGATGCACAAAACTGACTCTGGTTTAAGACCATACTATCTAACTCATGAATTTACTATACATGATGCTCCATTTGATAATGAAATAGTAATTGCCATTGGTGGTGCCTCTAGTGGAAGAGCTCATGCAAGAACTGGCGATAGATATCAAGATATGAAAGAAATGGGTATTAAAGCTAAATAATATTTATGCCTATCACCTCAGAAAAATTTCAAACAGATTATTATTTTAATAAGGTAAATGATAAAAGTCCTATATTATTTATTCACGGAGTTGGCCTAAATAAAGAAATATGGTACCCACAATTAAATTATTTTAAAAATATAAGCACTATAACTTATGATCTGTTGGGGCATGGCAAAACCCCATTGAACAAGAATCAAATAAATTTTAGAGATTTCACAAAACAATTGTTAAATTTAATTGATGAATTAGAGTTAGAAAAAATAAATTTAGTTGGTTTTTCGATAGGGGCACTTATAGCAAGACATTTTGCATCTGAGTTTTGTAATAGATTGAGCTCTTTAAATCTTCATGCTTCAATATATAAAAGATCTATTGAGCAAAAAAGGATTGTCGAAAATAGATTCGAACTAATGAAGACTGACAAACCAATTGCTAAAGATAGGGCAATAAGAAGATGGTTTACTGCAGAATATATAAAAAATAATCCAGAAATTTACAAAAAAATTTATTTAATGCTTGAAGAAAATGATCAACAAAATTTATTAAAAATATATAAACTCTTTGTTTATTACGAGGATGAAGATGAGATGCTAGAAAATATTAAAATAAATACACTTGTAACTACCGGTCAAAATGACGTAGGATCAACTAAAGAAATGGCAATAAATTTAAGTGAAAAAATAAAAGACTCAAAATATGTTGAGATAGAAAATGGTAAACATTTATGCAATATAGAGTGTGCTAATGATTTTAACAATAATTTAGAATTATTTATTAATCAAAATAATGACAAGTCTTAAAAAATATCAAATGTTTGTTGGAGGTGAATGGATAGATTCCGAAACTAAAAAAACTTTTAAAACATTAAATCCTGAAAATAATGAACCGTGGGCTGAAGTTCCAGAAGCAAATGAAAATGATGTAGATAAAGCTGTAAAAGCTGCGCAGAAAGCTTTTGATGGAACATGGCCAAATCTATTCCCAAGAGAAAGAGCGAAATATTTAAAGGCTATAGCCGATCAATTAAGAGAAAATGCAGAGTTGCTAGGAAAAATTGAAACAATTGATACAGGAAAATTATTTAAAGAAACAAAAAATCAAGCAAAATATATAGCTGAGTATTATGATTATTATGCAGGTCTAGCTGATAAAGTAGAAGGAACAGTTCTACCTATAGATAAAGCCAACATGCAAGTTATAACAACTAGAGTTCCAATAGGAGTTGTAGCAGCTATAATCCCGTGGAATTCTCAGATGTTACTTACGGCAGTTAAATTGGCTCCAGCTTTAGCTATGGGAAATACAATAGTAATTAAATCTTCAGAATTAGCTCCAGCAACTTTATTCGAATTTGCAAAATTAATACAAAAAACTGGAATCCCAAAAGGAGTAGTTAATATTGTTTCAGGTTTTGGGGAGCAATGTGGAAAAGCTTTAACTTCACACAATTTAGTTGAAAGAGTTGCTTTCACAGGTGGTCCAGAAACTGCTAGGCATATTATAAGAAATTCTGCTGAAAATTTATCTCAAGTCAGTTTAGAACTTGGTGGAAAAAGTCCAGTTGCTGTATTTGAGGATGCAGACCAAGAAAATGCATTAAATGGAATTACAGCTGGCATTTTTGGTGCTAGTGGACAAAGCTGTATAGCGGGATCGAGACTATATATACAAAATAGTATTTATAAAAATTTTTTAGAAAAAATTATAAATAGAGCAAATAAAATTAAGTTGGGATCTCCAATGGAGCCAGGGACTCAAATGGGTCCTTTAAGCAGTTTAAAACAATTAGAAATTATTGAAAAAAATATTAAATTAACATTAGAACAAGGTGGAAAACTTAAATGTGGTGGTAAAAGACACAATTTATCTAACAAAGGTTATTATTTTCCCCCTACAGTAATTGAATGCGAAAATCATAATTTACCAACTGCTGAAAATGAATTATTTGGTCCTGTTTTATCAGTAATGAAATTTAATACTGAAGATGAATTAATAAGTAAAATGAACGATAATCAATATGGATTATCATCTGGAGTTTATACTAAAGATATTAATAGAGGATTAAGAGTATCTAATGCTATACGTGCAGGAATTACTTTTGTAAATACGTATCGTTTAATTTCTCCATCAGCTCCTTTTGGTGGTATGAAAGATAGTGGTTATGGAAAAGAGGCTGGAATTGAATCAATTAAAGATTATACAAGAATTAAAACCACTTGGTTTAATACATCTGATAAACCAATGGATGATCCATTTACTATGGGCTAGATAAATTGACTCTAAAACATACGTTTTTAATTTTATTTATAATGTTTTTACTTGGCAGTGCTTACCCTACTGCGAAGTTAGGTTTAAATGCTTACATACCACCTATATTGTTCGGATCAATAAGAATGGCAATTGTATTTATTTGTCTTTTGCCTTTTATAAAATTTAAATTACCTGAAAAAAAATATTTGTTACCACTATTAGGTTTCGCTATTTCAATGGGAACTGCGGTAAATCTTTTTTTATATTTATCAGTAAATGTATCCAACATTTTGTCACCAATTGTAATAGGGGCTCAACTATCAATTCCATTAGCAATTGTCATTAGCTCTGTATTTATTGGAGAAAAAATAAGCAGTAAAAAATGGATATTAATTTTTACATCTTTTATAGGTATAATTTTTATTGGATTTGATCCAAAAATTGCAGATGAAATTTTAGGTTTTGTGCTTATTTGCTGTATGGCATTTTTTTATGCTTTCTCTCAAGTATTTTCGAGATATCTAAAGGAATTAGATGTAAAATTTACTAACGCTATAATGGGAATAGTTGGCTTTATAACTTTATTAATTTTATCAATTTTTTTTGAGGGAAATACAATATTACTTTTAAAAAATTTAAATACTGAAGCCTGGTTAATGGCAATTCATCATGGAGTTTTATGTTCTCTGATGGGACATATGGCCATGTTTTATCTTTACAAGTTTTATCCAGTTGGACAAGTTTTGCCATTTTATGCTCTTTTTCCTGTTTTTGGAATTTTCTTATCATTTTTAATATTTGGTGAAATACCAACTATAATAATGGCTATAGGTGGAATTATAGTAATAACTTCTGTCTTTTTACTACAAAAGACTAGTTAAATTACTTATTGAAAATTTAAACTAATAAGATTTAATTTAATCTTTATAAATTGTTAACAAATTAGAGGAAAATATGAGAAAATTAATAATTGCTGCTTTTTTATTTGTTTCGACCATTTCAACAAGTGTATTAGCAGATATTAAAATGGGGATCATATTAGGATTTACTGGTCCTATTGAATCTCTTACTCCTGCCATGAGAGATTCGGCAAAATTAGCTTTTCAAGAAGCTTCAGACTCTGGATCTTTATTAGGCGGAAAAAAAATAACAGTTTTAGAAGGCGACTCAACATGTGTTGACTCTGCTGCCGCACAAGCTGCTGCTGAAAAATTGGTATCAGATGGTGTTGTTGCAATTATGGGTGCTGACTGCTCTGGTGTTACTGGTGCAATTGCTACAAACGTAGCAGTACCTAATGGAGTTGTAATGATTTCTCCATCTGCAACTTCTCCAGGATTAACTGACTTAGCTGATAATGGTTATTTCTTTAGAACTGCTCCATCAGATGCAAGAGGTGGGCAAATTTTAGCAGATATCACTAAAGATAGAGGAGTTAAAAGTGTTGCAGTTAGTTATACAAATAATGACTATGGTAAAGGATTAGCAGATGTTTACGCTGCTGCTGCAAAAGCACATGGTATTAAAGTTACAGCTGTTACTGCACATGAAGATGGCAAAGCTGACTACTCTTCTGAGGTAGCTACTTTAGCTGCAGCAGGTGGTGATGCGGTTGCTGTAATTGGTTACCTTGACCAAGGTGGTAAAGGAATTATTCAAGCTTCGTTAGATTCAGGAGCATTTGATACATTTATTTTATCAGATGGAATGATAGGTGATTCTTTAACAGATGCTTTCGGAAAAGAATTAAATAAATCTTTTGGTTCTCTTCCAGGTTCAACAGGAAAAGGTGCAGGAGTATTTGCTACAGTTGCTAAAGCTGGTGGTATCGATTCTTCTGGTCCTTATACTGGAGAATCTTATGATGCAGGTGCTTTAATAGTACTTGCTATGCAAGCTGGCGGAAAAGCTGATAGAGCAACCATTCAAAAAAATGTGATGGCGGTAGCTAATGGCCCAGGTACAAAAATTTATCCTGGTGAACTTAAAAAAGCTTTAGATTTATTAGCTAGTGGTAAAGCAATTGACTACGAAGGAGCAACTGGAGTTACATTCACTGGTGTTGGTGAGGCAGAAGGTTCTTTCTTAGAAAAAGAAATCAAAAAAGGAAAATTTAAAACTAAAAAACAAAGATAGTATCTAAATTTATAAACCTCAGCGGTGAAAGCTGCTGAGGTTTTTTTATTTTCTAGTTAATAATTCAGCCCTAAAAGTTGAAATTATAATTAAAATTAAAAAAGGAATGCATATTAAATTCATAGTTTTCCAACCGGCCGTTGTAAGTAATATACCTGCTGATAAACTGGCTATGGCTTGAATAGAAAAAACAATAAAATCATTAAAACCTTGGGCTTTGAATTTTTCTTCTTCTTTATAAGTTAAAATTAAAAGACTAGTTCCAGATATATATAAAAAATTCCATCCTAAACCTAAAAATATTAAAGCTAACAAATAATTTAAAAAAGTCTGATCAAAAAAACTTAAAATTATTGTTACTAAAAAAAGCAAAACTCCTGAGTACATAATATTACTATGTCCATATTTTTTTATTAATTGACCGGTTATTAATGCAGGTAAAAACATGCTTATTATATGTATTTGAATTACAACACTAGTTTCTCCTAAAGTCATTTTTTCCATAATATGCATACTGATTGGTGTTGCGGTCATTAAAAAAGACATGACAGCATATGCAAATGCTGATGCTATAATAGCCTGCAAAAATCTTGGTTGGGATATTAGCTGAAAATAACTTCTTGCTTTATGTATACTAATAACTTGATGATTAGATTCACTTTTATAAAATAATAAAAAAATTGTGGAAGTTAAAGTTAGAACAGCTAAACATAGGTAAGAACCAACATATAAATGTTCATTAATTAATTCTTTAGAATAATTTGCTAAATTTGGGCCTATTAAAGCTGATATTATGCCTGATAATAGTAAAAATGAAATTGCTTTTGGTGCGTATTCTTTTTTAACAGCCTCTGCAGCTGCAAAACGGTATTGATGTGAAAATGCCATTCCAGAACCCAGTAGAAAGCAAGAAATACTATACAAAATAAAATTTTGTTTTAAAATTGAGTATGCTGCAAGTAAAGCAAATAAAGAACTTGTTATCGAGGCAAGAATAAATCCCCACTTACGACCAATAACACTCATGATTTTTGAAGCAATAATTGTAAAAATAGCTGTACCAACTATAGAAAGTGACATTGGTAAAGTTGAAAGAGATTTAATTGGGCTTATTTGTGAACCGATAATTCCACTTAAAAAAACTGTAACCGGAGCAATGGTAAAGCCAAAAATTTGACTTAAAATTAATAACCAAAGGTTTTTATTCATTAAAATATATATTTGTCTGAAAGATAAAAAATAAGTCCAAGCACTATTCCAAGAAAAATATAGTACATTAAATTCCCTTTTTGATTAGATTATAAATATCTTCTTTAGTGCTTAGTCCAATAGTTTTTTCAACTTGTTTATTATTTTTATAAACTGCAATCGTGCTCCAAAATTGAAAATCTAAATATTTAGCGATATCTTTATTTTTATTTTGTTCAAAATACATAAACAAAACATCATTAAAATCATTTTCTGCTTGTTTAAGAATTGGTTTTTGCCTTTTACAAGTTCCACAAAATTTATTCCAAGAACTAACTACCACTATCTTTCCATTATTTTGTGCTTTCTCAAAGTCTTCTATGGTAAAATTAGATTTATATTCCAAAGAAAAAGTTTTTGTTGATATTAATAATAAAATAATTAAAAAAATTTTTTTCATATATTATTACTGTTTAATGATTTTTTCAGGCAATATTCCTCTAGGTTTATATCTCATTATTAATAAAAGTCCTACTCCCATCATTAAAAATCTAAAATATGGTATGCTTTCAATAAGATGATTTTTTAAAGCATTAGTTTCTGATAAATGCGAAGTGAAAAAATTAATAACAAACAAAGCTATTGGTGCCGCTTCAATCCATAAAAACCAGACAACAAATCCCCCTAATATTGCTCCAAAGTTATTTCCACTTCCACCAACTATAACCATTACCCAAATTAAAAATGTATATCTCATAGGTCTATAGCTACCTGGGGTAAATAATCCATCATGAGTCACCATCATTGCGCCTGCGATTCCAACAACAGCTGAGCCTAAAATAAATATTAACAAATGTTCTCTAACAACATTTTTTCCCATGGCATTAGCAGCTTCTTCATTATCTCTAATAGCTCTCATCATTCTTCCCCAGGGTGAATAAAGAGCTTTTTGAGTAATAATTAGCAAAATAATTACCACTATTGTAAATAATCCAGCAAAACAAAGTTTTACATAAATAGAAGAAGCATTAATTACTAACTGATTTAACGCATCTTGTCTGTCTGAAACTGAATTAATTAAGTTTAATTTTCCCTCATTAAGTTTTTCAATTAAATTTATGAACCAAGATGATGATTGTAAATCTATTTCGTAGGGTACAGGTCTTTTTAAACCAATAACATTTTTTACCCCACGTGATAACCAATCTTCGTGTTTAATGATTGAAATAATAATCTCTGAAATTAATAATGTTGCGATAGCAAGATAGTCTGCACGTAATCCAAGAGCTACTTTTCCAACAATATACGCAGCTCCAGCAGCAAAAAAACCACCAATAATCCAAGAAAATAAAATTGGCATTCCAAGTCCACCTAAAAAACCAGTTTTTGCAGGATCAACAGCTTCAATGTGTTCCATCGCAGGTCCAGAAATTACTCTTAAAAGTATTAATCCAAAAATTATAATTGCAGCGATTAAATAATTTCTTTTTTTTGATTTTTGAATTTTTTTCAAAACATACCGGATTGAAAAAACCATTCCAATTATTATGAAAAGGCAAATAATTATACTTATACCACCTGCTTGCCAGGCTTCTCCAACAGGAGCAACTGAAACAAGTACCGCGGCTAATCCACCTAATGCTGTATATCCCATAACTCCAAAGTTAATTAAACCTGCATAA
The DNA here is from genome assembly GCA_902568975.1 of uncultured Pelagibacteraceae bacterium. GTDB lineage: Bacteria > Pseudomonadota > Alphaproteobacteria > Pelagibacterales > Pelagibacteraceae > Pelagibacter. The sequence goes on along the minus strand of CACFSO010000001.1, from coordinate 90,856 downwards.
CCCCATTGAATATTTGCACCCATTGTCATAACAGCTGAAATTAAACAAAAATTTAGTATAGATAAAGCAACAGTCCAAGACTGAAATATTCCCACTAAAATAATGAGTATAATCATTATTATATATGCTGAGATAACATTTGCGTATTGCCTCATAAAACTCTTCCTTTAAAAATTCCTGTAGGTCTAAATAACAAAACAATAACCAAAATAGAAAATGAAACTGCAAATTTATAATCAGTTGATAATAGCTGCATAAGAGAATCTGGTTCTAAAAATTCTGGTAGTACATATGTTAGGAATTTTTTATATGCATAAGTTATAAGTATTTCTGCAAATGCTATTACATATCCTCCTAAAAATGCTCCAAATGGATTTCCTATCCCTCCAACAATTGCTGCAGCAAAAATTGGTAGCATGTTGTTAAAATAAACGAACGGTTTATAACTTTTATCTAACCCATACAAAATTCCTCCTATAGTTGCTAATAACCCTCCAATCATCCAGGTGATCATTACAACTTTTTTTGGATCTATTCCTGAAAGTAATGCTAAATCTTCGTTATCAGAATATGCACGCATACTTTTGCCAGTTTTAGTTTTGTTTAAAAACCAAAATACTATTGAAACAACAATAATAGTTATTAATATTGTTATGACTTGAGTTGATTTAATAGTTAAACCCTCATTTAATCCAGTCATTTCTTTAAATTCTATTGCTTTTATAATAAATTTTTCACCGTCAAAAAACCTTCTATCAAAAGGTCCTATAATTATTCTTACAAGAGCTTGTGTAACAAACATCACTCCTATGCTAACCATAGCAAGTTGAACTGGGGGGCTTTTCTTAAACCTGTAATAACTAAATACAAGTTTATCTATAACTAACATATAAAATATCATCATAAAAACAGCAAAGGGAATAGTAAGCAAAGCTGTTGGTAATACCCCAAAACTTATACCTTTTGATTGAAAATAATATGTAAGCAAAACTGCAAACATTGTTCCAAAGGACATCATGTCCCCTGTTGCAAAATTAGCAAATCTTAAAATTCCATAAATTAATGTTACAAAAATAGCTCCAAGCGCTAATTGAGACCCATAAGTAAGAGCGGGTAAAACTGTATAATTTAATAAAAGTATTATTGCATTAATAAAATCCACTTTAAGCTCCTAAGAATGATCTTCTTACTTCTGGATCATTCAATAATTCTTTTCCGCTTCCTTCAAATTTATTTTCACCAGTAACTAGTACGTAGCCCCTATCTGAAATACTTAATGCCTGTTTTGCATTTTGTTCTACCATTATTATTGCAACATCAGTCTCTTTAACTTTAAGTATATGAGCAAACAATTCATCCATAACTATAGGCGAAACTCCAGCAGTTGGTTCATCTAGCATTAATACAGATGGTTTTGTCATTAATGCTCTTCCTAATGCCACTTGTTGTCTTTGACCACCGGATAATTCTCCAACTATTTGTGATTTTTTTTCATTCAAAATTGGAAATAAATTATAAATTTCGTTAATTATTTTTTCTAAATCATCATTTCTTAAGAAAGCACCCATTTCAAGATTCTCTCTTACTGTTAATCCTGCAAATACATTTCTAGTTTGTGGAACAAAAGAAATACCTTGTTTTACTCTATCCTGAGGAGATAAATTTGAAATATCTTTTCCGTCAATTGTAATAGTTCCGGACTTAAGATTAAGTAAACCAAGCATAGCTTTCATTGCTGTTGATTTACCCGCTCCATTAGGTCCTAAGATTGCAACAATTTCCCCTCTATTAACATTAACAGAGCAAGAAGTTATAATATCTGCACCTCCATAACCTCCTGTCATTTTTTTTCCCTCAAAAAAAGCCATTAATTATCTTCTCCTTTAATTTTTGATCCTCTTCCTAAATAACTTTCTATAACTTTTTCATTTTTTTTTACTTCGTCTGGTGTTCCCTCAAATAAAACAGAGCCTTCCGCCATAACAATAACTGGATCACATAAACGACTTATAAAGTCCATATCATGCTCGATCATACAAAAAGTATATCCTTTTTCTTGATTTAATCTTTGTATTGAAGTTCCAATATCTTTTAATAATGTACGGTTTACTCCTGCACCAACCTCATCTAATAAAACTAATTTTGCATCTACCATCATAGTTCTTCCAAGTTCTAAAAGTTTTTTTTGACCCCCAGAGAGATTTCCTGCTAATTCATTTGCAAGATGCTTGAGATTTAAAAATTCTATTACATCATATGCCTTCTCTCTAATAATTTTTTCTTCTTTGTTTATTAAACTTGGTTTTAATAAAGCATTTATAAGTTTTTCTCCTGACTGGTTACCAGGAACCATCATTAAATTTTCAAGTACAGTTAAATTTGTAAACTCATGTGCAATTTGAAAAGTTCTAAGTAAGCCTTTTGAAAATAATTCATAACTTGGAACATCAGTTATATTTTCATTATTAAATAAAACTGTACCCTTGGAAGATTTTAAATTTCCAGCAATTAAATTAAATAATGTTGTTTTGCCTGAACCATTAGGTCCAATAATTCCGGTAATAGATCCTCTTTTAATTTTTAATGAACAATCAGATACTGCAGCTAAACCTCCAAAATATTTTGAAAGATTGTCTATTTGCAGAATGTTGGGATCTGAAAGCATAAAAAATTATACTTTGTTTAATCTTTTAAGAATACTATTTAATGTTTTTTCTGTTGCCCTATAGAAGCCAGCTTTTCTTAGTTCTTTAAGTCCTTGTTCATTAAGTCCTTTTGAAGTTTGAGATTCTTTTACTAAATATTTTAAATCTTTATTAGAATTAAAAACAGCATCTTCTGATAAAGCTACAAAAAGAGAAGTAATATATTTTTGAGCTTTATCTCTTTTAACTCCACGTTTAACTAACCAATTCGACATTGTACTTAACAATTCGTAAAATGGAGCCATCATTCCTGAAGTAGACCAAAAGTTTTTAGAAAGTTTTTCATTACTAATTTCAACAGCTGTTCCGAGCTTATTAAAAAAGTTTTTAACTTTTTTATTGGGTGGAAACATTGGAACTGGACCTTTTCTTAATGAAATTGGTGGAAGAGGTATTGCTCTTACAATTTTTGTTTTTACCTTAATTGCTTTTTTAAGCTGAGGTAAAGTCATTGTTGAAATAAAGCTAACAATTGTTTGTCTTGATTTAAATTTTAAATTTTTAATAATTTTTTGACCTACAGATGGAGTAACTGCTAAAAAAATCCAATTACAAGAATCAACTATTTCCTGGTTATTTTTTGCAATAGAAACTTTTCTAAATTTTTTTTTAAGTGCTCTAGCTGTATTTCTATTTCTAGGAGACAAAATTATCTTTTTAAAAGATATTTTAGATCTGCATATTCCCGTAACTACAGAAGAGGTTATTTTGCCAGTTCCTATAAAACCTAATTTCATAATGGGTGACAATATATAATGTAACTTTTTATAATAAACTACTTTTTAAAACTTTTATAAGCCTGCCAACTAATAATTATTATTGTAAAAGCTAATATTATTGCAGTTAATGGTCTATCCCATAAAAAGTTAAATGAACCATTGCTTATTAACAACGATCTTCTTAAATTCTCTTCCATTAAGGCACCCAAGACAAATGCAAGTATAAGTGGTGGCATGGGAAAATTGTATAATCTTAAAAAAGTTGCAACAACAGCAATTCCGATCATTAAAAAAATATCAAAATTATTAAATGACATTAAATAAATTCCTGTAACTGAGAAAAATAAAATTAAAGGAATTAAAAAGTTTTTAGGTGTTGCTAGTACTCTTGCAATATAAGGAATGAGTGGAAGATTTAAAATCAAAAGTATAACCATTCCAATATACATTGACATTATAACTGACCAAAAAATTTCTGGATTAGTCATATAAAGTCTTGGTCCGGGTTGAATACCGAAACCTAAAAGCGCGCCTAACATTACTGCTGTAGTTCCACTTCCTGGTATTCCTAAAGTTAATAAAGGAACAAACGAACCAGAACAGGCTGCATTATTTGCAGTTTCTGGTGCCGCTAAACCATGAACGCTTCCTTTCCCAAATTTTTGTTTTTCCTCTTCATTTACATAATTTCTTTCCATTCCATATGCTAAAAAGGAAGCAATAGTTGCTCCTGCTCCTGGAAGAACACCTATTAAAAAACCCAAAACAGAGGATCTTGGAATTGATTTTAGCATTTTATTTCTTTCTTCTTTGTCCAATCTAATTGATCCTAATTGAGAAAGAGAAATTTGTTCTGTTGCACGACTTGGATCTTTTCCTTTAAGAATAATTGTTAAGGCTTCACTCATAGCGAAAGTTGCCATAACAACTAATACAAAGCTAATTCCATCTGTTAAATTCATATTGTTGAAAGTAAACCTTGTAATATCTGATAAAGAATCTTGTCCAACAGTTGCTAACATCAATCCTAAAATAACCATCATCATTGCCTTTAAAAATTGCCCTTTAGAAGAAAAAGCCGAAACAGCTGTTAATCCCAAGACCATTAATGCGAAATAATCTGGTGATCTAAAAGCTAAGCTTACTTTTGATAAACTTGGAGCTGCAAATAATAAAAATATTGCTGAAATTGTTCCTCCTGCAAAAGAACTATAAGCAGCAATAGCTAAAGCTTTTCCAGCTTTACCTTGTTGTGCCATTGGATAGCCATCAAAAGCGGTAGCAACAGTTCCAGGAACTCCAGGTGCATTAATTAAAATAGAAGAAGTTGATCCACCAAATACTGCTCCATAATAAACACCTGCCATTAAAATTAAACCAGTCGAAGGTTCGAAACCGTAAGTGATTGGTATCATTAATGCGATTGCTGTCATTGGTCCAAGTCCTGGAAGCATTCCAATAATTGTTCCAAAAAAACATCCCATCATTACCATTAAAATATTTTTTAAACTTAAAGCAGTTTGTAAACCTATTAGTATTCCTTCGATCATCCTATGATTCCTAACATTTTAAGAAATGGATCTCTTAGATAAATATCTAATAGTCCATGTAATAAGTACATAAAGAAAGCTACAAATGGAAAGGATAACGCAAACATCCATACCCATCTTCTCTCTCCTAAAAAATAATATGAAAAAAATAAAAATAATGATGTTGATAAAAAGAAACCAGCTTTTAAAATTATAAAGCCATATACAACAGTAATAACTATTAAAAATGATACGCTTTTGTAATCTAATACTTTATGATCAACTTTAGATGGATTTTTTTCAGGCAGTACTAAAAAAAGTACAGAGAGAAACATTCCAAGGTATGCTAAAAAAGTTGGAAAAGTTTTTGCATTAAATGGTGCGTGTTCGTCAAATGAGAATACTTGAATTTGATAAGTTTGATAAAGATAAAATACAGATAAAACGAAAAAAAGCAGCGAGATAATTTTATCAGTACTTATTCTCACTGCTTTTTTCCCAAATTAATAATCCTACTGGATTATATAACTCCTAATTTTTTCATAAGAGCTGTCATTTCTACAGTTTGTTTTTCTAAAAATGAAACAAACTTATCTCCTGGATTATAAATATTTACCCAAGCGTTTCTTTTTCTAACTGCTTCCCACTCAGATGTTTTTTGAACATCGCCAAGCATTTTAGCAATTTCATTTTTCATGCTAGAGCTCATACCTGGAGGTCCAAAAAATCCTCTCCAGTTAACAAACTGAACGTCAAAACCTTGTTCTTTCAATGTTGGAACTTCAGGTGCATCTGATACTCTTTTAGGAGCAGTAATACCAATAATTCTTACTTGGTCTCTTGCGCCCATAACTTCACCTAATCCTGTTGAAAGAATTTGTGTTTCACCAGAAAGAAGTCCTGCTAACGCTTTACCGCCAGCATCATATGGAACATAAATAACTTTATTTGGATCGGCTCCTGCTTCTTGAAAAGCTAAAGCACCAATTAAATGGTCCATACTTCCTCTAACAGATCCACCAGCCATTTTTACTGAGCTAGGATCTTTTTTATAGGCATTTACAACATCTTTAAAGTTTTTAAATGGTGAGTCTTTTGCAACAGCAATTGCACCATAGTCACCAATTACTCCAGCAATCGGCACAACATCTTTATAAGATATTACTCCACTACCACCATCTTTTACATAACCTTTATGTCTAGTAATTGATCTTAAAACCAATGGAGTTGATTGTACCAAAATAGTATCTGCAGGTTTAGTATTAATCATAAAAGCTAGTGCTTTTCCTCCACCACCACCTGACATATTTTCAAATGATGCACTTTTTAACATTCCAGATTTTGTTAAAGCTTCTCCAGTACCTCTTGCAGTTCCATCCCAACCACCTCCAGCACCGCCTCCAATTACAAAATGCAATTTATCAATTGCAAATGAGCTTGTTGTTGCTGAAAAAGTTAAAATTGTAGCAAATAGGACTGAAATTACTTTTTTAAACAAGTTAAGCATATTTCCCCCTTATTAGTTAATTTTATAAAACAATTATAGATAGTAAAATTTGATACTGATACATAAAAAAAACAACTCAACCTCTAATTGATTTAAATTTAACTCTAAAAAAGACCGTATTATTTGATAAAAAAATTTTTGTTTAAATTAATTTTCACTTTTTTATTGATAATTAATAAATAATTTTTCTTCCTAATCTAGCAGCACCTCTAACACCGCTCGCATCTCCATATTTAGGTTTTAAAAAAATTCCTTCATATTCTTTACCAAATACAAATTTTTTTACTAAGGTTTCAATTTCATCTAAAAAATCAATTTCGTTAGATACTCCTCCACCAAAAATAAAAGCATCAGGATCAATTATATTAATAACACTAGATAAAGATATTGCTAAATTTAATTTAAAAATATCTATAAAATTTTCAGCGTTTAAATCATGTTTTCTATAAAGTTCAAAAATTTCGTTTGCTTGTAAGTTTTTGTTATTCATTGAATTGAATCTTTTGGACAATGATAATCCTGAAATAAAGTTTTCTATATCTAAATTTTTTAAATTATCTTGCTTGGAATGAGCAGGTAATTGATTATGTCCCCATTCTCCAGTAAGTCCATTTGGACCGTTAACAATTTTCTTGTCTATTACAAGTCCTCCACCGGAACCAGATCCTAAAATAATTCCAAAAACAATCTTATAATGTTTTCCAGCTCCATCTATAGCTTCTGACAAAGCAAAACAATTAGCATCGTTTTCACAAAAAACTTCAGTATTTAATGCATCTCTTAAATCTTTTTGAAAAGGTTTTTTTTCTAACCATATTGAATTAGGTGCATTTTTTACTAATCCAGTTTGTGGTGAATGTATACCTGGATGACAAACTCCGACTGGTAATTTAGTATTAAACTGCTTTTCTAAATTTTGAACAATCTCTTTGATGCTTTGAATAGCTTTTATATAGTTTTTTGGGGATTTTATCCTCGATCTTTTTAATTCGCTTCCAGAATCATCTAAAACTACAGACTCAATTTTTGTTGCACCTACATCTATACCTATTTGCATAAAAGCTTTTATTGAAGTTCATTAAAATTTATATATTGATAATAGTCAAGATACTCATTTTTACTATTATGCATAATTCTAGTTTACCAATAAACATTAGTAATTTAAAACTTCTTTTTTCTAAAAATTTTTTATTGGTAATCATAGTTTCTGTACCAAGCGCAATTGTTGCTGATTATTTTAGCATTCCTTTAGCTTGGATGCTTGGCCCAATGATAGCAATTTCTTTTGTAGCGTTAATGGGATTTAAAGTGGTTATGCCGAAACTAGCTTTAAGTTTTACATTAATAATACTAGGTCTCCATATTGGAAACTACATTGACCAAAATTTACTCTCTCAAATGAAAAATTGGTTTTGGACTTCAGCAATTATGTTTTTATATATTTTATTTAGCATACTAATTGTTTCAAAATACTTGGAAAAATTTTCAGGTTATAAAAGAAAAACATCAATATTTTCCGGTGCACCCGGAGGATTGGGTCCTTTATTAATTTTAGCGGAATATGAAAAATCTGATTTATCTCAAGTTGCTACAGCTCATCTTATAAGATTGATAATTATAATTGTTTTATTTCCTTTCTTGGTTGTAAATTTTTCAACAACTGAAGCTATGGAAATAGAAAAATTTGACTATTTAAGTCAAAATCACTTTAATCTTTTAATATTATTAATTTTTTCAATAATATTAATTTTTATCTTTGATAAAATTAGCATTCCAGCTCCACTTCTTGCTGGAACTTTGGTTGCTAGTGGTATTTTACAAATCACAGATATAGCTTCGTACAAACTACCTGATGAAAGTATAAATTTCTGTTTGCTAATACTTGGTGCTTCTGTTGGTTGTAGATTTGCTGACAAAACTGTAAATGAAGTTATTAAAAATACTGCTCACAGTTTTGTTGCAACTGTTCTCTTGGTATTGCTTGGTGTAGTTGCCGCAATAGCGGCAAGCTATTTTGTTGATAATAGTTTTTTAAGTTTATTATTATCGTACTGTCCTGGTGGAATTTATGAAGTTGCAGTTATAGCTATTGCATTTGATTTAGATCCTAACTTTGTTGCATTTCATCATATCATTAGACTGCTTATGATTTTATTTACTGTGCCAGTAATAATAAAATTAATTGATCGAAAAAGATCCTCTAATTCTTAAAAGCTCGCGAATAAGATTTTTGTTTTTTTTAAAAGGTTTTCTTCCATGAAGCCAAAAATAATTATTTGCAACAATTGATGAGCCAGTTGGAATTTTAGTAATTATTTTATTTTCACTTTCTTCTAACGCATCTGACAACCTTTGAAGAAAATTACCCTGTTCCATATTTTTTGGCTCAGGAAACTGATCAATATATGAAATTTGAAGTTTTCCATTCTTGTCATTTGAAAAAACTGGATGTTCAACTTTATAATCAATGTTTTTACTTTTAGGTGAACCCCAGGTAAAATTTTGTTTTCCAACTGGATCTTTAGAAAATTCTTCATAATGTTCCCAGTCATCCAAATGCAATAAGGCTGTTTCGCCTCCTTCGGTATTTTTTTCTTCGATTTTTGTCATTAGTAACCAGTCTGTAGTTTCATCTACATAGGTACCGTCGGTATGAAGATCCATATTTGTATAAGCCTTTCTTAAATAAGAATCACTTTGATCTTCATCTTTTATATGAAATCTTGCATAGTATTTTTCTGCCATTGAATCGTAATTTGGAACTCCAATTAAATGACTAATTGCTGTAGAAAGTTTTACCAAAAAAATATCATCAATCTTTTTATTATTTTCGTTAGTTTCAATTATAAAACATCCTGTTGATCTATCTCTTAAAATTGAATTAATTAATTTTCCTAGTTTGTTGTTAGTTAAATCATCTAGGCTCTTTGCTAAAGTAAATCTAGTAAAAGGTTTATACTCTAATGCAACAATATCAAATTTATGAAAAGGAAAAATTAATTTATCAATAATTTCATCACTAATTTTAATATTAATTATTCTGCTACTTTTTTTATGATTAGAAATTTCTAAACCCGAAATCTTATCCATATCTTTTATTGTTTACAAGTTCCTATGGATCCCTGTCCACATTTTTTTCCATCTGTCCATGTTGCTTGGTTTAAATTAGCACCTTCGAAATTTGCATTTAATATATTTGCTGATGTAAAATCAGCTTCCATTAAATTTGCATTGGTAAAATTAACCTCTATTAAAGTTGCTCCAGTAAAATTTGCTCTGGTTAAATTAGAGCTTGTAAAATTGGATTTTTCAAAATTTGCACCTTGAAGGTTTGCTTCATATAAGTTTGCTCTTAAAAATGTAGATTCTGAAAAAGTACCGTAGGCCAAAATAGAATTCATCATGATGCTTTTATTAAAATTAACAAGAATAAACGATGAGAAAGATAGGTTTGAATTTGGTAAATAACTACCTTCTAAATCTTGACCCTCAGAAAATCTACAATTTGTATAATCTACACCATCGCCAATAGGGTCATCGCACCCAGCATAAGAATTAAAAGGTGCAATTATCAAAAATAATAAAATAAAAATCTTTTTCAGCATTTAACTTAAAAGTTAGTATTTTTATAAATAAATTATATTCCGGATTTTATAATTTTACAATTTTGACTCTATAAATTTAGCTATATCATCAAGATAGGGAGTAAAGCAGCTTTTGTAAGGTATCATGTGTCCTCTTGCTTTTTTCATCATTTCTTTCATTTCATCAGGATTAACGATAGTCCAAGCTTTTTTTTTATGACCAAGATCTTGATTATGTTTTATTTCCCAGCCACCCCTCATTCTCTTTTCAATTTTACATTGAACTCCATCAATTACAATTTCTTTACCATCTTCGGTATTATGATTTGGAAGTTCAATCCATTCTGCACCAGGCATGTCTCCCAACCATCTTAAATATCTAGAGTCACTTTGAAAATCTATTTCTCCATCAGTTTCAGAATGAAAAATTAATGCATTTAATTTTTTGGCACTTTTAATTTCATCTAACTGCCATTTTCTTAGCAAAGTATGTTCTGATTTATCCCAACAATTTGGCATCAAAGCTATAGCCGCATTAAAGACATCAGGATAAAGCGATTCCATTCTTAAACTTCCCATTCCACCACATGAGTGTCCTGAAATAAAAATTTGATTTCTTGGAGTGCCTTTTTCAACAAATATATCTGCTATTGCTGTATTTAAGGCCGCCCTATTCTTGTAAGCAAAATTACTTACATAAGGTGGTATTTGCAATATATCTTTTTTTGAAGTTTTTACTTTTTTTAAATAAGTTGGAGGTCCCCAAAGGCACTCGTACCACGGAGGAGTATGACCTAACATTTTGCCTTTATACTTATGTTTCATTGCACATTTTGTTGTTACTGTATCTGAATTACCTGCCTTCCAAAGTTCTTGGTTGGACCAAATAACAAGTTCTTTGCCTTTAATTTTTCTTCCAGATAATTGTCCCAGGACACCTTCCACCCATTCTTTTCTAAGACAAAATCCTTTTTCCTTTTTTTTAGCACCCCATCCGCCAAAGTTAAAAATCATAATTATTTTATTTGCAGGATCATCAATATCAAAACCTTTAATAACTTTTCCTTTTCCTTCATCAAAGTAAACAAAGCCACTACCATTTACCCATTTACCAACCTTGCTGCAATCTACTGCAAAAGCTAATTTTGGAATTATTAATAAACAAAAAGTTAATAAAATTATTTTTTTCATTTGATCTGTTTTTAAATTAATAAAGTTAGCAAGATAGCAGATAAAAGTGTTGGGTAAACTATGTTCTTCTTAAATACATAAAAAATCAATATGCATATAAAAATTACTACCAATCTAATTAAATAGTTTGCTTCAGATAAAACTCCAGCGGGAAAAACAAGAATTCGAGAAATTAAAGCTGCAAGGGTAGAGTATGCAAGACAATTAAACCATTTATAAATTTTTGAAGTCTCTTTAATTTTTTCAGAACTTAAAACGCCAAAAAATCTTGATATATAAGTTGCGGCAGATGTAACTATGATTGCTAATACAATGCTACTTGCCATATTTTTCTCCTACAAAATATGCAATTGTTCCAGCAATAAACCCTCCATACAAAACACTCCACTCTGCAGAGATAAGATAAAAAGCTGGTCCTAATATTGCTCCCAAAATTATTGATGTACTTATTTGAAATGTTTTCATCGATCCAATCATCATGCACATGAAATAAATTGGATTTACAATTGCTAGTCCAATCATCATATCTTTATTTAAATAATCAGATGCAAGATAACCTATAACGGTTGATATAATTGCAATTGACCAAGTTGCTACTCCAACACCAAACCAAAAGTCAATTCTGTTTTCTCTTTCAACTTTTTCATAATTGCTTTTCATTATTAGCCAAGCAGAAACAGCTACAAAATGACAAGAAATATAATATTTCCACTTAGGTTGGTTTGGGTGCATAATTAATGGAAATAAAGAAACTGTCATTGGATATAATCGAGAATTAACTAACCAAACAGCAATAAAAATATTTAACAATGACGCTCCGAGTAACATAGACTCTGCCATAACTAATTGACCTGGAAGAGCATAAGTAAAAAATGTTGATGCAATACTTTGTTGAATAGAAAAACCCAAATTTTTGTAAAGTGCGCCTATTGCAATAAGACTTGCGCCTAAAGCCAAAGCTGGACTATCTATACCTTTTACAGATTGTACTCCTTTAAAAAAATATTTTGAATTAATCATTAACCGCCTAGGAAAAGCCTGCCAACATCGGGATTTTTTAATAAATCTTTTCCTGATCCAGCTATAGCGGTTTGGCCTGAAACTAATACATATCCTATATCAGCAAATTCTAATCCTTTTTTTGCGTTCTGTTCAACTAGAATAATTGTTTTTTTTTCATTTTCCTGTAGGTCTCTAAGAATTTCAAAAACCATCTGAATATATTTTGGCTCTAAACCAATTGATGGCTCATCTACTAGAAGTACTGACGGTTTCATTACTAATGCTCTTGAAATTTCTAATAATCTTCTTTCACCTCCAGATAAAACTTTTGCAGGTTGAAATCTTCTATTTCTTAATCTTTCATACTTTTCAAATATTTTTTCTGCTTCTTGGTAGGATTCTTCTGTCTTTTCTTTTATATATCCGCCCATAAGCAAATTTTCTTCAACAGTCATATCGGGGAAAACTGAATTATCTTGAAGAATGTAAGCAATACCCTCATTCTTAAGTTTTTCTGCAGGCGAAAGATTTGTAATATCTTTTCCGTTTATTTCAATTTTTCCAGAAAAAATATTTGTAAAACCATATATAGAATGAAGTATTGTAGATTTTCCAGCTCCATTCGGGCCAATTAAACATAAAGATTGTGCTTTACTTACAAATAAATCAAAATTATGTAAGATTTCCATTTTACCATATCCCGCTAATAGACCTTTAATTGTTAAATGAACATTTTCAGGTGAAAGTTTTTTTAAATCCTCTGCTTCGGGTGCTTTTCCCAATACCTCGTATTGATTTTTCATTATTGCGCTCCAAGATAAGCATCGATTACTCGCTTATCATTCTTAATTTCTTCAGGGGTTCCATTGGATAACAATTGACCATGGGCAAGACAGAAAATATTTTCCGCAAGCTGCATGATTACTCTCATGTTATGTTCAATTACTAAAAGAGTAATTCCAAAATCCTGATTTACTTTTATTAATCTATCAATAATTCCATTTATTAAGGTTGGGTTGATTCCAGCTGTTGGTTCATCAAGTAATAGCATTTCCGGTTCATTCATCAATGCCATAGCTAACTCCAATAACTTCTGCTGACCAAAAGATAGATCCCCTGCTCTTAGTTTTCTTTTTTGATATAATCCCACAAAGCTCAATAAATTTTCTGCTTTATCTGTCAAGTTTTTAGGAATTTTAGAAAATATTTTTACTAAACTTTCATCACTACCTTTGTGGCTAATAAGCATATTTTCTACACAGTTTAACTTCCCGTAAATCCTTGTTTGTTGAAATGTCCTAAGCAATCCTAGTTTAGCTATTACTGGAACAGGTAATTCTGAAACTTCTTTACCATTAAATTTAATAGATCCATTATCTATTGGGTAAGTTCCAACAATAGAATTAAATAATGTAGTTTTTCCAGATCCATTTGGTCCAATCAAGCCTATAATTTTTCCTTTTTCAACGGACATTGAGATGTCAACATTGGCTTTGACGCCACCAAATGATTTGCTTACATTTTTTACTTCTAAAATACTCATTTAAGTTCTACTTGTGCCTTTCGATCTGATTCATCAACTACTTCACCAAATCTTTCAGGATATTTTTCTCTTAACCATCCCATAATTCCTTCTGGGAAATATATTACGATCACAACAATTAAAACTCCTAACGCAACATACTGCCATCCCAAAAAAAATGTCCAAAATCCCTCTTTAAAAATATGAAATATGGTAGCGCCGATAATTGGTCCCCATAAAGTTCCTTTACCACCTAAAATTGCCATCAAGACCATAAACACGCCCATCTCTCTTCCATCAAATGCAACATCTGTTGAATCAATATATCCAACTAATCCACCCATAATTCCACCAGCTAAGCCGCAAAAGAAAGCGGATATCATCCAGCCAATAATTTTATATTTCATTGTTTGAATACCCATCGCTTCTGCTTTGTCCTCGTTATCCCTAATGGCGTTTAAAATTAATTTAAATCTTGTTGAATAGATTGCTCTTACGGTAATGAATGTAAACACAAGTACAAAAAAACTTAAGAAGTAAAAAAATTCTCCTCTTGCTTCTAAGCCACCATAGTCAGGAAAAGGTGGGGTTGTGAATCCTTGCCCAGCTCCTATAATTTCTATACCTCCTGAAATTTCACCCGCAGCTACTCCTAAACCTAAAGTACAAATTGCAAAATAATGACCTCTTAATCCTAAAATTGAGTATCCAATTAGTCCTGCAACAATAGTTGGAACTATTGCAGCAACTACAAGTCCAGCTGCCATCCCTTGAAAGAATTGAGTCGGGGTGTGGACAAATGTTTTTTCTCCACCACTTTCGGTCCATTCAGCTAAAGGAAAAAACATTCCCACTTGAACGGAAGCACAAAGATACATTCCGAGACCATAAAATAAAATATTACCAAATGAATTATAGCCCATCTCTCCACCTTGGATATTCCAGGTGGTTGCTAAAACTATAAGTACACATAAAATTGATAATTGAACTTTAAATGCTGGAAAAATAAAAGGCGCAATTAGACCAAAGATTAAAATAACTGCATATAAAATTATATTTTTATTTTTCATAATTAATTCAAAATTTTCTTTTTGGCTTTATCGAATTCTTCTTTTGTTAAAGCTCCTGCATCTAACAAATCTTTCAAATCTTTTAATTGTTTAGCTATATCTTCAGTAGAATTACTTATTATTTCTTTTTCAGTACTTATGGATGTTTGTATTATATATTCAGATGGATTTAAGGTCATCATAGTAATATTATTCAATTGGTTAAATCTTTCTACAAATGATGCCGAAAGATTTACAAATTTTTTAAGAAAAGCTTCATGTTGTGGAAACTTATGAACTCTGCTCATATGGTATTCGGAAGTATCCCACGTAATATTTTTTGGAGCAGGTACTCCATCAAGTTCAGGATTATAAAAATATGCCATTCCAATTATTTCTTTACCGCTTGTTTGATATTCGTGTTGGCTATAAACGTAGATATCTGGTTGATTTATCTTTTCTCGTATTATCCAATCTCTAACTTTTCCCCAAAAACCTTTTCCGCTTGTTACCTCGCTTCTACTATGATTCACTATCCAGCAATGATGCCTTTTATTTCCTATTTTTGAATTGTTAAAATATAGATTTTTCCTTTTACAAAATTTCGAAGGTTCCCACCAAGTATTGGCTGCTTTGCTACTCCAAACCCAAACTTGCCATCTTACTACACCATTTTCATCGGATTGATTAAGTAATGTATCTCTAAAACCTTTTTTTATATTTGTTGCTACAACTGTAAATTTTCCAGGCGGTAGAGGGATTTTATAATTTCTTTTAATATTTATTTCATTTTGATATATAGCGCCAACATTAATTTTTGCAGCAAAAGATACATTATTTATTAAAATAAAAATTACTATGTAAAGAATTCTTTTCATTTTAAAGAATTAATTCAAAAGTTTTTTCTTCGCTTTATCGAATTCTTCTTTGGTTAAAGCTCCAGATTTGTATAGATCATTTAATTGTTTAAGCTGCTCGACTGTTGAGCTGCCAGTTAATTTTACATCAGTTTCTTTTGAAGAAGAGCCACCTTCCACCAGAGTAAGATTAATTGTTGAAGGATAAATAAATGCAGCGCCAGTTTTTCTGTCCCAAATATAGCCAATTCCTCCTCCCAAAACTACATTACCCCAAGTAGCTGAGTCTTTATGTTTTGAAGGAACGCTTACCACAGCACTTTGATAACCATTTTTTTCACATCTTACAGAAAGATTTTCTCTTGAATTTGTTACCACTGCACTTCCAGGTGTTTGTAAAGACCATGAGCCTTTTTCATTCTGAAGAGTACACTTGGCTCCATTTACATTTGAAGCCACAGTTACTGGTTGTTGATTACCTGACATTGTAGTTGCGCAACCATATAAAATAATTGTTGAAACTAGAACTGTAAATAATTTTCTCATATTATATTTATCCTACCATCACTCTTTTAAAATTCTATAATTTTTTTAGAACCATCGCTTAATGTAAATTCTGCTTTATTTTTTGAAAGCATTGTTAAAGATTGAAAACCATCTACATCTTCAATGAATTGGTTTAATTTAGCTCTTTTCTTTTTGCTCATTTTCATTCCTGGAGCATTCACACCAACATCAATTATTAATTCTGCTCCATTGGCAAAAGCATTAATATAAATAGGTAAGACCTTACATTTTCCTACCATTGCTTCTGTAACCCAAATAGGTTTTTCAATACTTAAACTTTCTAGTAATTTTGCAAAATCACCTACCCACATATCTTTATCGCATTTCCCGTCTGGTGGAGTTATATGGTGAATATTAGCTATATCAAAATGATCTTGAATTTTTGGTAAAGCAGATTTCCAAAATTTTTTATTCTCAGGAAACATTCCTGCTGCACCAGCCATAACAATAACTGCATCTGGCTGTTTTTCCTTAATTACTTTGGAAGAAAAATTAAAAATTTCAACAAAGTCTTCCTCGCTTCCTTTAAAAAACATTTTAAACTCTGGTTCATTCATAATATCCCAATATTTTATCGGTTTAGTTAATCCTGGCATATCGTTTGACCCATCGCCATCATAACGATCAACTAATTGTAGAAGGAAGTTTTTATAGTCATCCATTGAGCAAGGTTTACTTAGATATTTGGTAAAATGCTTTCCAAAAGGACTTCTAGCTTTTTTTCTTTTGCAAGATTTTTGCTCCCAATTTGCATGAGGCCAGATAGTAGCTAAAATTGTTTGATTGTGTTCTTGAGCATAAATGACATATTTATCTGCTTCTTCCCAAGTAAACTTTCCTTTTTCTTTTTCAATCATGTTCCAAACGAAAGGACCAGGGTGAGGTCTTACCCATTGGTTATCTTTTCCTCTCATTCTTTCGTCTCTCATTTCAGTTAATTCACCAAATCGTGACTCGGCTGATACCCATTTAAAAGTTATAAAAGTGAATATAAATATTAATATTATTTTTTTCATTTCTTCTCCTTTTTAAATTCTTGACTCTATATATTTTAAAATTTCAGTATTATAGTATTGAAAACAAGTTGCTTGATCCATCTGATGACCATCTTTGACTGGAAATTTGTCAGACTTTTTTTTCCCAAGTTTGTGGCATTTTTTTCCATCTAATGTGTAGTCCTCAGATATAACTATTCTTTTCATCCCTTCAATTTTATCTAACCAATCAGAGGTTAAACCTTCATAGGAATCTTTTGGATGTGTAAAAGCTAACAATGGAACTTTTAATTGAGCTAATATCTCATTATTATATTTCTCTCTTAAATCATACTGTGCGGGTTTCTTTTTTTTAAATTTAGCCAAACCAGCCTCTAAACCTAATTTTTTTATTTTATATTTTTTACTTAATTTATCAAAGCATGCTGCTGCATAGGCTATTCCACCCCCAGCTTTTTCTGGATGTCTAGAAAAAAATAATAAAGTAGTTAACCCACCACAAGAATGTCCAGTAACAAATATTTGTTTTCTTGGAACATCAAGAGAAACGATCTTTTCTACTAATTCTAAATTTTGTTCAACTCTCTTATCGAGTTTTGATTTACCTACATATGGTTTTTTTGATAGCCACCATATTTTACCCATATCACCTTCTATTTTACCTGCGCATAAATTGTAGAGCATAATTTTTTTTCCATTAATTTCTTCATCAACTAAAGAAACTCGGTTTCTAATTTGATCAATAGAAGTACAACCTTTTTGTTTTCCATCTAAAGTATTTTGCCCATGATTATTTATCAATATTATTTTATTTTCTGGATCTTCAATTGTAGCTAGCTTTGTAATTTTAAAATCTTTAGATAGAAAACCATCTTCTTTAATATCGTGACCATCACCAAGCACAGTTGATGTAGATATGAATAAAACAGATAAAATTAATAATATTTTTTTCATTTTAAATACTCTCTCTTTCTTGATAATTTAAATCTTCTGTAAACCAATATTAAGACTAATAATAAAAATACTGATCCAATTCTAAATTCTGTTCCTAATATATAATCTGCAAATTCCTCGAAAACCCCTAGTCCCATGCCAGATAATGCTACCCCGGGTAGATTTCCTAAACCTGCAACGATTACGATCATGAATGATCTTATTGTGTAAGGTAAGCCCATATAAGGATGAATAGTAAAAGTAATTGAAATAAGTGCACCAGCTACTCCACAAAGAGCTGCATTTATACCAAAAGTAGCAGCGTAAACTTTTTCAGTGTCGACGCCTAAAATCTTAGCTGCTCTTGCATTTTGAGCTGTAGCCCTAATCGCTCGTCCAAGCTTTGATTTTTTCATATAAATCACTAAACAAATTGCAAAAACAATGCTTACAAATGCAGAAAATATTTTCGAATTTGGTAAAACAACATTGCTATCAAATAAAAAAGTTGTTCCATAACCTGAATTAGCAAGTACTACGTCCGCACCAAATGCAAAATTCATTAATTGCATGAAAAGAATACTAATTCCAAAAGTTGCTAAAATTGATATGAATAAATCTCTATCAACTACTTTGTTAATTACTAACTTATAAATTCCAATACCAATAAAATACATTATTATTGGAGATACAATAACTCCCCACGCTGGATGAATTCCATAAAGATACATAAAGTAAGCAATGTATCCGCCCAATATAACAAGATCCCCTTGCGCAATATTAATAATATTCATTACTCCCCATTGAAGAGCCATTCCATATGCAATTAAAGCAAATAAAATACCAAGAAGTATTCCGTCCAAGCACGCTTGAACAGTTATCATCGGATATTGGAAAACCATAAAATCCATAATTTACCCTTTGAAAAAAAATACCCCCTAGAGTTTAGGGGGTATTAATAGATTAGTTATTATCTTTCAGACCACTTAGGTACTGGATGAATTAACTTAGCAGATGCCCATTTAAGTGGAGCAACTACTTTGTTTTCACATTTTCCAGAGCTATCACAAATTACTTGGAATAATACCATTGGTTTAGAAACGTTTTGACCACCAGGTGCAAATTTTATATTTCCATAAAAAGTTTGCATATCAGTAGCAGCAAGAGCATCTCTTACTTTCTTTTGATCGAAAGAATTTGCTCTTTCAAAAGCATCTTTGAAAACCAATAAAGCAGCTGAAGATTCAGCAGCTTGATATGGCGGTGCATATCCAAACATTTTGGTAAAGTCTGCATCATATGTCATTCCATCTTTGAACCACTTGTCTTTGTAAGTTAAAGTTTTATGCCATTGAGAAGCGCATAAAGCATACTGAGAATTTTTACCATGTTGCTTAGATAATTTCGCAGCATCGCAG
This sequence comes from uncultured Pelagibacteraceae bacterium, assembly GCA_902568975.1. Lineage (GTDB taxonomy): Bacteria > Pseudomonadota > Alphaproteobacteria > Pelagibacterales > Pelagibacteraceae > Pelagibacter. The sequence goes on along the minus strand of CACFSO010000001.1, from coordinate 71,278 downwards.
TGTGTCATTGCAAGCATTGGAACATCAACTTTCATTTCAGAAATTTGTCTGATAGCAGTTAAAGCTCCTTTTGTATGTCCTGACACAACAAGCACATCTGGCTTCATCTGTTTAACTTTTACTAAAGTTGCAGCCATATCATTTAACTCTTTAGGTAGTTTGTCGTCAATTATAATTTCAGATCCAGTTTCTTTTGCTGCATCTAAAATACCTAATCTAACGTCTTGAGAAAAAGCATCTTGTTCAAAAGCTTGTGCAATTTTTACACCTTTTCCACCATTTAATTCAACAGCTGTTCTAATAGCAACATCAAGATATAAATTTGCTGGTGCTAAAACTGCAAATAAATATTTGTATCCTTTTGTAAACAAAGATCTAGATGCACCATTAGCTTCAACCATTGGAACTCCATACTTTTCAGTAACTGGAGCCATAGCTTTAGTTAATCCAGAGCTATATGGTCCAAGCATAAACTCAACTTTATCTTGTGAGATCAATCTTTCTGCAAGTTGTGCTGCACGTTTAGGATTTGACTCATCATCATAATATATGATGTCAAATTTATAAGTTTTGCCACCAACTTTAATTCCACCCATGCTATTAATCCTGTCAACGGCCATGTTATAACCATTTTGAGTATGAACACCATTTGATGAATATTTTCCTGTTAGTGAAACAGCGGCTCCTAAAACAATTTTATCACCTACAACTTTTGCAAAAGATACAACAGATGTAGACAATAGAAGTGCTATTGCAGAAACAAATGTAATTATAAAGTTTTTTATTTTCATTTATTCCCCTTTAATTAATTAATTAATATCTTATTAAACTAAGAAATTAATTTTTTTTCAAGTTACAGTAATGAATTAAGCTAACTTAATATTGTTGTGTAACAGCAATAATAGCTGCAATGACAATTAATACACACGCTGAAATTGTATTAATAACTTTTGGATTAGCTTTTATCCAAACTATTAATTTTTCTGCAAGAATTGCATATCCAATTAAAGAAACAAAATCTAAAATCATATAAGTAAAAATTAAAATTCCAAATTGAACAACATAATTTGAATTAAAATCAATAAACTGAGGAAAAATTAATGGGAAAAACATCCACGCTTTAGGACTTGTTCCGGCAACTAAAAATCCATCTTTAAAAAAAGAAAAAATACTTTTTTCTTGATCTTGAATTGAATTTATATTTTTTGGTTTATTTTTATAAATGTCATAAGCTAAATAGATTAAATAAATAATACCAATCCATTTAAAAATATTCAGAAAATTTGGATTATCAGAAAAAAAAGATCCCAATACAAATATAACTAAAGTTCCTTGAACAAAATTTGCACTTATATCTCCCAAAGCAGTCCAAACACAATTTTTAATTCCATAATTCATTGAATATGAAATAATTATGACTCTTGGAGTTCCAGGTGTAATAAACATAAAGAGAATTATCTGCAAAAAAAGGAAATATTCCAGTGGAAGCATTGTTTCGGGATAGTCCTAAAAAACCGGGAGCTAAAGATGGCTAGATAGGACTATCTAAATAGTGTATATCATATATAGAATTGATTTGCACTAATCATTTCTTTAAATTTATTTAAAATCTCATGAAAAAAAGTCACAGACCTATAACCAAAGTAAAAAAATCAGAGCCAAAAATAGGAAGTCCAGATTGGGTAATCTGGGCAGCTTGGGCTGATAGAATAACCTTTGAGGATATTGAAGAAAAAACTGATTTAAATGAATCTGAAGTAATAAAAGTAATGAGAAGATCTTTGAAACCTTCATCATTTAGACTCTGGAGAAAAAGGGTAAATTCAAGAAGTATAAAACATAGAAAAAAATTCGAATATTCAAGAAAAAATATTAGAAGAATTATCAGAGAAAGTGATTATATATAAATTGTGAAAAATGTTACTGTATATATGGGTCCAGCATGTGCATTTTGTGATGCTGCTAAAAGACTATTTCAAAGGAATAATATTTCATACAATGAAATAAATATTGCTACAGATGAAAAAAAGAGAGACGAAATGTTAAAAAAATCAAATGGTAGAAGAACAATACCTCAAATTTTTTTTGATGATTACCACGTCGGAGGCTATCAAGAATTAAGAGATCTAGAAAAAAAAGGTGAGCTTTTAAAGCTTATTAAATAATTATTTTATATCTACAGTGAAAACTGGTTCTTCTGCAGTTATATTACATACCGTACCTGTAACATCATTTGCAGCCAATGCTTGTTTTGTTCCAAATGACATTGTTATTACTGGAGGAATTAAAGAAACAGTATAAGGAGAAGACAATGCATAAATTAGTTCATGATAATCATCATCACTATCTAGATCAGTTTTTTGCGCAGTACAATGTGCACATGTATAGCTAAAAGTTTGGTTTGCAGTTCCTCCACATGTTGCATTAGTGCAAAATTTTACACCATTTGTTCCTGAATTCATTAAGTAAGCTCTTTGTTCAGCTGAAGCAGTACCCGTTCCCTCTGATAAAACTTTTACATGTGTATATTTACGATTTGCTTCTGTATTGTCAGCATCAGCGCCAGAACCATATTGTGTATCAGCATTCGCGGCAGTTCTACAAATATCACCATTGTTTGTCATTAGAGGAGCATCATCATCAGTTTTTATTGTAAATTTTCTACTAATTTTTACCCACATATGAGTATAAGTTTCTCCTAATGGTAATAAAGCTACATCGCCGTATGTAGCTGCTGTTGCTCCAGCATCTACAGATGCAATATCCACTTCTTTATCTCCAGAACCTAAAGTTACTTTTCCATCACACGTAGTTCCCGAACTGTTTCCTGTACACAAAGCTGCTTCATTCATTGTAACTTTATAAACTGCAGCTTTACCTTTGGCTGCATATGCATTTGTAGAAATTAGTAAAAAAATTACACTATAAAAAATTGCAGTAAATTTATTCATATTAATCTGATCTAGTTATTGCTGAGCTACCTTTAAACTCAATCATAATTTTGTTTTGCCTTTTTACTTTCTTCAATAATTCTTTTGACATGTCTCTATTTTCTTTCCAAGCTACATTGCTTATTCCATCATCCACAGCATTTGGTCTACTATGTCCAGGATATACAAAGTTTAAATGAAGATATTTTTCATCATCTAAGCCTGCACTGTCTTTATCGTCATAAGCCAAAGTCAAAACAAGATTTGATGAGATATCCATTTCAGAGCCATATTTCCATCCTTCTGTATCGCTTCTGTCTTCACCTTCCCACATGTATGAATTTGCAAAAAATTTTGCCCAATGAAGATATGGTATTTGCGACGCGGCCTCTAAATCCCAACCATCTAAAACCTTCTCATCACTCCAGCCATTATTTAACCCAATATATCTGTTTGCATGAAAGTTAAAAACAGCTGAACTAAGCTCTATACCTAAACTAGTCCTTAAATGTTCCTCTTCAAAATCAAGATCATAAAAATTATTTATACCAGCCATTATAGTATTATTTTCAAAAAGTTTTCTTGATCCAAAACCTAAATTTCCGATTATTCTTTGATCTTCGTTTTGTTTTGTAGTGAAAAGTGAAAATTGAGTAAATATTTTTCCATCATTAATATCCTTTAGGCCTCTTGTTCCTAAAATACTAAAATCAGGATCTTGATTTTCTCTAAGTTGTATGCTCGTTTCGGTGATACCTTCTCCTGGAACTAAATTAGAAAAAAACTCATGAACTTTTTCATTTGAAAATTCTGTTAAAGCAGTTGCCGTTGAAGATATTACTGATTGTTGAATGCCAGTCGCGCTAGAAAATGATGGTATTAATAAAATCACAAATGCTATTAGATATTTTTTCATCATAAAAACATTGACCTTTATACTATATATTTTTAAATTAATATAAAATTAAATTTATTCTATTTTTGGTTTAAAAATTAAACAAATGCCATTATTACAATATCTTTTTCCTGTTGGTTTTGGCCCATCATCAAAAATATGCCCATGATGAGCTCCACAATTTTTGCAATGATATTCAGTACGAGCATATCCTAATAAATAATCTGTTTTGGTTTCAAAAACTCCTGGAAGAGCTTCAAAAAAAGATGGCCAACCTGATCCGCTGTCAAATTTTGCATTAGACTCAAAAAGTTTTATGCCACAGTTAGCACAGTGATACGATCCTTCTCTTTTTTCATAATTTAGTTTACTTGATCCCGGACGTTCAGTTCCTTCCTCAAACATAATTTCTCTTTGTTTAGAGGTTAAATTTATATTTATTTCTTTTGGCATTATTTTATTTCTCTAATAGGTTTATTTAAAACGCAAGACTCTAAATTTTCAAACATTTGTGTATAAAAAATAGAATAATTTTCTGCAGTAACATAACCAATATGAGGAAGTAATAATGCATTTTGTAAAAATCTTAACTTGTGTCCTTCTGGCAAAGGTTCTTTTTCATAAACATCTATTCCAGCGCCAGCAATAACATTTGTTGAAAGTGCAATAATTAAATCATCCTCATTAACTATATGTCCTCTTGAAGTATTAATTAAAAAAGCAGTTTTTTTCATCTTATCAAATTCTTTTAGGGTAATACAATTTTTATATCTATCACCACCTTGAACATGTATCGATAAAAAATCTGAATTTTGAATTAAATCTTCCTTCGAAGAAGGTAAAACATTTAACTCTTTACATTTATCTAAATTCAAATTTTCACTCCATGCCATAACCTGCATACCAAAAGCTTTTGCAATTTTTGCAACTTGAGATCCAACTCTTCCCAAGCCTATCAATCCTAATATTTTTCCTTTAATTTCAGTTCCTACAGTTGTTTGCCAATAACCTTGAAACATATTGTCAATCTCTGTTTTAAAATTTCTTGCTAAACCTAGTATTAATGCCCAAGTTAATTCACAAGTAGGATTAATATTTATTTCCGTGCCCGAAACTATTATTTTTCTTTTTTTTGCAGCCTCTAAATCTATTGCTTTATTTCTCATACCACTTGTAATTATATATTTTAATTTTTTTAAACTATTAATTAAATTTGAGGATATTTTTGTTCTTTCTCTCATTATTAATAATGCTTCAAAATCTTTTAATTGATCTATTGCAGAATCTTCATCTTCAAATGGTTCGCTAAAAATCTTTATTTCGTATTTTCCTGATAACTTTTCTAAATCCACAAACTCTTGCGAAATATTTTGATAATCATCCAGTATTGCCACTTTAAGCATTTATTTTTTTTCCATTAACCACAAACCGTCCACTTCGGGACCTTTTTCTCCATAATATTTTTCACTTAAAAAATATATTTTACCAGTTGTTGGGTGTATTTGTATATCTCTAATACGATCTATCTTATCTTTAAAAATTATATCTTCCTTAACTTTAGATAAATTTTGAAAATCAATCTTTCTAAGAGATTGATTTCTTAACGAAGTTATTAATGCTTTTCCATTCCATTCGCTAAATTCTTCTCCTTTATAAATAGTTATTGCGCTTGCGCCAATTGATGGTGTCCAATACTGAATTGCTTTTGTAAATCCAGGTTTCCATTTAGGTCCAATTTCAGATCCATCATAATTAACTCCTCCCCAACCTAAAATTGGCCATCCATAATTTTCACCTTTTTTAATTTCACCAAACCAATCTCCTCCCTTTGCGCCATGATTGCTTGCATAAACTTTTCCATCAAATGGAGATATTGTAAGACCCTGGTTATTTCTTACACCCTTTAGATAAACTTCTGGAAGCCAATCAGGTTTATCAATAAATTTGGGATTATCTTTTGGAATTTTTCCATTTAAATGAATTCTAATAATGCTTCCAATATGATTTTTAGGATCTTGAACTAATGCACCCCTTCCTCTTTCACCGACTGATGCAAATAAATAGTCTCCGTCTATAGCCAATCTTGATCCGAAATGAAAATCAGTATTTATATCATTTGGTATTGATTGAAATATATTTTTAAATTTGATTTTTTTTTTATTTAATTTTCCTCTTGCAATAGAAGTAGCGTAAATTCTTTTTTCTAATTCTTCTGTATATGAAATCCAAACATATTTATCTTTATAAATAATATCTAATAAGCCCCCTTGGCCGACATTTTTGAATTTTAAATTATGCTGCACATCTATAATTTTACCATCATTAATGTTTACAATTTTAATTTTACCTATTTTTTCTGATATTATTAATTCATTTTCACTGATAAAAGATGAGCCCCAAGGTTTAGCTAGAGAGGCTATTTTTTTAAACTTAAATTGATCTGCTTGCGATGCTGAGGTGAAAAAATAGAATATAGTTAATATTATTAACTTTTTGAGCATTTAATTTTTTTTATTTGAAAGTGTTATGCCTGACACTATGAATATGGCTCCAAGAAAATGATAAAACATAAATTTTTCATCAAAAATTAACATGGCCATAATCGCACCCATTATAGGCATCAAATGCAAAAATGCTCCCGCTCTATTTGCCCCAATTATTGAAATACCCTTAATCCAAAAAAAGAATGCAGCAAGACCAGGAAATAAAACAACATAAGTTAATGTTAGATAAAATGGTTTTCCTAGTTGAACTAAGTGACCCATGCTCATTTCTATAAAATAAATTGGAATTAAAAAAATTAAACCAGTAATTATAACCACCTCTAATAAACTAATTTGTGATATTTCATATTTTTTTTTCTTCAATAATGCAGAGTAAAGAGCCCAAGAAAACATTGCAACTACCATTGTTAAATCTCCCTTATTAAAATCTAAATTCTTGACTAATTCTATATCTGCTTTTGTTATAATAAATATGACCCCAGTTAAAGAAAGGGCCACTCCTATAATTTGAAAAATATTTGTTTTCTCAATTTTTAAAATAGAAGAAATAAAAATAATCCACACAGGAATAGTTGATATCATTAACACTCCACTTATTACTTGTGTGTAATATAAAGAGTAATAGACGATAGAATTGAATATCGTAATACTTGTAATTCCTAAAATTATAAAAAAACCGATATTATTTAAAATATAATTCTTTTTATTTATAAGTTCTTTAATTGTAAACGGTAATAAAATTAATCCAGCAAATAACCATCTATAAAAGTTAAGTGTAAATGGAGGAATTTCATATAAACTTGCAGCTTTACCAACAATAAAATTTCCTGACCAAAAAATAGTAGTTAATATAAGTAATATATAAGCTGTTGAATTTTTTGATTTTTCATTTTCCATTTTAAATTATTCGCATACGCTCTCCTGATGGATCAAACAATGCTTTAGTTGATACTATGCCATCAAAAAACTTTCGTCCAATATCAATTGTAACTCTTGCGTCATTGTTTCTCGCTTCTTCTTCGTTTATATCTGCAATTGCTATTGGAAAGCCAACTCTATAACCAAATGCTGCTGAAGTGGTTCTTCCAACTATTTTTTTATTAAAATATACAGGTTCATTGCCTATTGGAAATGCATTTAAATCTTCTAGCTTAATTAAAACAATACGATTTTTTATTTTTTTATAATTATTTTCTAAAGCCTTTTTGCCTATAAAATTAGTATCCCAAGCAATAGCAAAATCCAAACCCGCTTCAAAAGGATTGATATCTGTATCTAGTTCATGTCCATAAGCAAGAAACTTCTTTTCTATTCTCATAGAAGTTTGTGCAAATAAACCTGAAGGTTTTGCGCCATGTTTTATAAGAATATCATAAATTGATTTTGCATGATCTTTTTTACAAGTTATTTCCCATCCTGCTTCTCCAACATAACTTAATCTAGCTGCTTCAACATCTTTGCCTGCTATATTAGTTTTTGTACAATTAAAATATTTTAGTTCTTTTAATTCTTTTGCTCCAATTTCATTGGCTATTTTTAGAGCCTTTGGACCCATTAATCCTATAACTGCAAAATCCTCTGTTTTGTCTGTTAATTTAATATTCTCACGTTCTAAATTTCTTTGAAGCCATGACATATCTCTTCTAATCGAGTTCGTTCCAACATATAATCGATAGTGATTTTCTGATAAACGAATAACTGTTAGATCGCTTTCTATACAACCAAATCTATTTAACATTGATGTATAAATTACTTTTCCTGGTGAGCAATTCATCTGGTTAGCGCATATTTTATTCAAAAATTTGCAAGCATCTTTACCTTCAACTTCAATTTTTCCAAAAGTAGATTGGTCAAAAATAGCTGCTTCTTTATTTGCCTGTTGAACTTCTTTTCCTACTTGATCATGCCAAGTAGGTTTTTCAAAAGTTAGTTTTGGATCACTTGGGCTATTAAAGTACAAAGGTCTTTCCCATCCGTAAAATTGCCCATAGTGAGCCTTTAGTTTAGTCCATTCATTTTGCAAAGGTAGAGTGCGTAAATTACGTCCTGATTTCCAGTGTCTACCAGGAAAACTTATCTCATAATGTTTGCCAAGAACTTCGGGTACTCTTGAAGCTAATGCTTCAGCAGAGTTAAAACAATCAGCAAATCTCTTGGGATCTGATTCATTTAAATCTTTAGGTGTAGAACCATTTTGTATGCAGTGCGCCAAAGCCATTCCTGCTCCACCGCCTGTAGCCACCCCAATTGAATTCATCCCACAGCCTAAAAATAATCCTTTGGTTTCTGCTGTTTCACCAAGTAAAAAAGATCCATCAGCAGTAAAACTTTCTGGTCCATTTAAAAGTGTTTTAACTTCAGCTTTTTTGAGAGCGGGGAGACGATGCATTGCATTAATCATCATTGGTTCAAAATGATCCCAATCTTCTGGTAATAACTGAAAACTAAAATCAGATCCTAAAAGGTTAGGATCAATAGCTTTTCCAAGTGGTTCGAAGCATCCTACTAAAATCCCACCACTATCGTCTCTAATATAAAGGTGTTTATCATGATCTGAAAGGGTTGGAAGATTTCCTGAAATTCCTTCTATTGGTTTAGTTAAGAGATAAAAATGCTCACAAGGCCAAAGTGGTATTTTTACTCCAATTTTTAATCCTATTTCTCTACTCCAAAGCCCCGTGCATAATGCTATAGCATCACAAGAAATGTTTCCCAATGTTGTTTCAACTCCTATAACTTTTTTTCCTTTGGTTAAAATAGCCTTTACGCTTGTGTCTTCAAATATCTTTGAACCTTTGGCCTTTGCACCTTTTATTAAAGCAGCGCATAAATCAGAAGGGCTAACTCTTCCATCATCGGGTGACCAAACTGCTCCTAAAATATCTTCATCATTCATTAGTGGCCAACGTTCTTTTGCTTCTTCTTTAGAAATAGATTGTGCTCTAAGACCAAATAAATGGGACAAAGCTTCTTGTCTCTTTATATGTGTTAATCTTTCTTTATTTGTTGCAATAGATAATGATCCCTTACAAATCCAACCTGTATTTTGACCAGTTTCTTCCTCGAGCTCTCTATATAAGTTTATTGAATAATTAATTAAATCGGTTAAATTTTTTGTTGAACGTAAAGCCCTAACTTGAGCAGCTGAATGCCAAGTTGTTCCCGATGTAAGTTTGTTGCGTTCAAGCAGAATAGCATCTTTAATCCCACTCTTTGCTAAATGGTAGATTGTTGAACACCCCATTACACCTCCTCCAATAACTACAACTGAAGCATGTCTTGGAAGTTGCTGATCGTTCATCAAATTTTTTTTTATAAACTTCTATATTTTTTCATAGAAGTGACTGCCAATATTAAATTAGGATCTATAAAAATTTTTGGTATTTTATTTTTTTGTAGGGCAAGTGGTAATTCAGTACACCCAAGTATTATTCTTTTACATCCCTTTTTAAGTAAATGTTTTACTGCTGGTTTTATTATTTTTTCAGCTCTTTTTATATTTCCTTTTTTTACACATTTAATTGTTGGGTTTACATATTTGTTTTGAAATACTTTGTCTGGTTCGATTAATTTGAAATTTTTATCAAAAAATTTACTATAAACTTTAGTTTTTAAAGTTCCTTCAGTACCAAGAATACCTATTTTAGTATTTTTTTTATATTTTTTTTTACAATAATTATAAACTTGCTTTGGCATATTGATGATTGGTATTTTTATTTTTTTTTGTAGATCATCAAACCAATAATGAGCAGTATTGCAAGGTATTGCAATAAACTTACAATTATTTTTTTGTAAAAAAACACATCCTTTATATAAACCTTTTAATACTTTGTTAAATTTTTTAATATTTTCAGTTCTTCCTGGAATATTTGATTTATTATACAAAATAAAAAGAGGATACTTTTGATCAATTTTACCCTGATTTAATTTTGCAATTTTATTACAAAAATCAATCCCAGCGTGTGTTCCCATGCCTCCTAATATTCCGATCATATTAAAAATAAGTTTTTCTAAAAAAATATATTGTCATGAATTAATTTTTATGTTCACATTATATTAAATTAAATGAAGGGGGAAATAATGAAAAAGATAATTAATACTTTTGTATTAGTAATTTTTACATATGTTTCGGCTGTTTTGCCTGCATACTCTGCTCAATGTACAAATGATACATGGAACAAGGTTATGAAAAGAGGCAAACTAGTTGTCGGATCAAAAGCAGACTACAAACCTTGGGGTTTTAAAGACTCTAGCGGAAAAATTGTAGGAATGGAAGCTGACATGGCTCAAATGGTTGCTGATATTATGGGAGTAGATCTTGAGTTAGTGGCTGTTCAATCATCAAACCGTATGCAATTCTTAGAACAGGGTAAAATTGATCTTATGATTGCAACTATGTCTGACAGAAAAGACAGACGTAAAATTGTTGGAATAATTCAACCTAATTATTACACATCTGGAACAAACGTAATGTCTCCAAAAGCTTTAGGATTAAAGACTTGGGAAGATTTACGTGGCAAACCAGTTTGTGGTAAACAAGGTGCATTCTACAATAAAATTGTAGCTGAACGTTATGGTGCAAAAATTGTTGCATTCACTGGTAACGCTGAAGCAAAACAAGCTTTAAGAGATAAAAAATGTATTGCTTGGGTTTATGATGACTCATCAATTATGTCTGATTTATCTTCGGGTAACTTTAATGATTTTGAAATGCCATTTAATAGTGAAGATGATAACCCTTGGGGCTTAGCTGTTCCATTGGGAGAAGTTAACTGTGTTTTTGGTAACTTTATGTCTGGCTTAAGTTTCATGATGCACCAAAATGGTACATTAATAGACTTAGAAAAAAAATGGGGTATTCAAGCTACTCAATATCTTAAAGATAAAAATAAAGCATACGACGATTGGTTAGCAGGTAAATAAAGTTAACTAATTAAGATTTATAACGGCACCTTTAATAATTTTAAAGGTGTCGTTATTTTTTAGGGGAATTGATGACAGGCTTTGAACAATTTTTTGTTGAACTTGCAGATACACATCCTAAGTGGAACTTTGTTTATTTTTACCAAGATGTAGAGAGAAGTCGAATTATAACAGGCATTTATTACACCATTGGTCTTTCAATACTAACGGTATTCTTTAGCGTAGTAGTAGGTCTAGTTGGTGCCTGGATGCAAGGATCTAAAAATAAAATTGCAAGAATGACTGTTCAGGGTTTTATTCAATTTTTTAGAAATACCCCACCATTTGTTCAACTACTATTTTTTTATTTTGCTTTAGGTCAGTTTACTCCAACTCACTCACCTGATGGATGGCTAGAAGTTCCAATAATTTCAAACTTTGGTTGGGCAGTCATTTCTTTGTCTTTATTTGCGGGATCATATAACGTTGAAATATTTAGATCTGGAATTGAAGCAGTACCAGTTGCAACTAGAGAAGCCGCAGAGTCTCTTGGTTACAATAGATTTCAATCTTTCACTAAAATTATTCTTCCTTTGTGTTTTAGAATATGTCTTCCATCTTTAAATAATAATTTAATAAATTTAGTTAAAACAACAACTCAAGCATTTGGAATTGCTGTGCCCGAACTGCTTTATCAATGCATTTCAGTTTACAATGATTATTCGACATCAATGAATGCGGTTATGTTATTGATGTTTATAGTATTCTTTTTAATTGTTGGTTTAATTGCATGGTCATCAAACGCATTAGAAAAAAAATTAAAAATACCTGGATATGGAGTATAAATGAAAAATAAATTTTCAATTTTGCACCCTTATAACAATGGTCTTTATCATACAGCAGATTCAATACGTTTTAGCTATTGGCTAGTAAATTCAGGTTATAAATGGTGCTTGGCTTTTTTAATTCTAGCTATGCTTTACCCTGTAAATGCTATGGCTAGTAATTATACATACACTATGGCGTTCCAGGCTTTTTTAAAGTGGGTACCATTATTGGTAAAAAGCGGATTTGTTCTTAATATAATTATTAGCTTTTTAGCAATGATGATAGGAACTGCAATGGGAGTGATTTTGGGACTTGCGCAAGTTTCTCAATACAAATATGTGAGAATAATTGCAGCATCAATTACTCAACTATTTAGAAATATTCCCTGGCTAGTTTTACTTTTTATTATTATGCTTACATTTCCTTTTGAAATTGAAACTGCAGACAAAATTTATAAAATTCCAGATTGGACAAAGGCTGTTTTTGGATTTTCTCTTCCAGTAATGGCTAACATTTCTGAAATTGTTAGAGGAGCTATAAAATCTGTTCCGCTTGGTCAGTGGGAAGCTGCGGAATCTCTTGCCTTTAGTAGACAAAAAACTTTTTGGCAAATCATACTACCCCAATGTTATAAAAGAATGATACCACCTTGGATGAATTGGTATGCAATTCTTTCAATGGCAACGCCACTTGTATCACTTTTGGGAGTTGAAGAAATTATTACACTTTCAAGACAGGCGATGGAAGCTGAAAATAATAATCCAGAATTATTAATACCTTTTTATAGCTTTGCTTTATTTATATTTTTTATTTATTGCTACCCGATAGCAAGATTTACAATTGCACTTGAAAAACGTTATGCTGTTAAACTATAATTGGAGAAAATTATGAATACATGGACTGAAAAAGAACCAATCTTATCCATAAAAGATGTACATAAATCTTTTGGGGAGTTAGAAGTGCTTAAAGGAGTAACATTAGATGTTATGAAGGGCGAAGTTATTTGTATCATTGGTCCTTCTGGTTCTGGAAAGTCAACATTGATAAGATGTGTTAACGCTTTAAATGATATTCAAAAAGGTTCGATTAAAGTTGAAGGAGTAGAAGTTAATGATCCAAAATTAGATAAACTATCATTAAGAAGAAAAGTTGGAATGGTATTTCAACAATACAATTTATTTCCACATAAAACTGCAATTGAAAATATAATGATGGCACCTATTCAAGTATTAAAACAAGATCCAAAAAATGTTGAAGATAGAGCGCACACTTTAATAAAAAAAGTAAGACTTCAAGGAAAAGAAAATAGTTTTCCTGGAGAGTTATCGGGAGGTCAGCAGCAGCGGATAGCAATAGCACGTTCACTTGCAATGGAACCAAATATAATGTTGTTTGATGAAATAACAGCTGCTCTTGATCCAGAAACTGTAAAAGAAGTATTGGTTACAATAAAAGATCTAGCTCATGATGGAATGACATGTTGCTTAGTTACTCATGAAATGGGTTTTGCAAAAGAAATTGCCGATCACATTTATTTTACTGATAGAGGAGTAATTGTAGAACACGGTCCACCAAAAACTTTTTTCACTGAAGCCAAAGACCCTAGAACAAAAGAATTTTTAAGCCAAATTTTATAATGAAAAGATAAAAAATGAAAAAAAACATATTAACTTTTTTAATATTATTAATTTTTAGTTCCTATTCTTATGCAGATAAGTGTTACAATAGTGATACAACTCCAATTATTTTAGAAAGTGATAAAAAACCTGGTAGATTTTTTGAAGATCAACCAGATGTGAACGATGATTTTCAAATTCATATTGTTTACACTTTATTAAAAGACTCCAAAGATAAAGAAGGGGATATTAATGGAGATGTAGAAAAATGGGTAGAAATTGCTGATGCTTGGATTTTAAAAACAACTGCAAAAGCAAACAAGAAATCAAATTTTAATAATGGAGAAGGTCAAAAATTAAAATGGGATAGACGAAAAGATGGAAAGCTAGATATTACATTTCTTAGAATAAACAGAACTAAAAAAAATATGAAAAAGTCTAAATGGGGAAGTTGTGGAAATGTATTTAGTAGATCTATAATTAATAATGGCTTGCATAACCCTAAAAAAATTTATTTTAACTTTGGAGACTTCAGTTTTAAAGAATGGCCATTCTCTGGAGGATTTCCAGTTTTTAGTGTTTTTAGCAAGCATCAAAAAAAATGGCCACTTAATAAACAGGAAGTTGGGTACTTTATTTTACATGAAGGTATACATGCTATGGGAGGAATTTTTCCTTGTTCACCAAATTTTTTTGAAGGACACAACACAAAAAATAATAAAAGCAGTGGCGATATGATGTCAAGACATGTTGGTGAAGGAGGTAGAAAGCTAGATCCAAAAAATGATGATTATTGGGGGCACAATAATAAAACCTGCCCAGACATGCAAGACAGTGTTTACTTTACACCAACATCAGACACACCTTTTGATCCTTTTGAGGTTATATGTTTGCCCAAAGAAAAATGGAAAGTAACACAGCATAATTATGAAAATTATACAGATACACATTTTGATCAATGTTCTTACAGAAGAGGTGATACAAATGCTCCTTGGCAAGAAGAATTAGGAGTTATTAATAGAAACTGATTGTGAAAAAAAAAGGATATTTTAATTGTAAGATAGAAAAAATCAAAAATATTAAACCGAAACAATTAGCTATATTATCCGTTCCAACTATTACTCATTATAAAAACAAAAAAGATTATTGCTCTTCTGCTCCAAAAATTCTTCGAAAAGAAAGTCAAAAATTTTCAAAAAGAATAGGTAGCTGGGATTTTGATACAAACTCTGTTTTTTTAAAAAGAAAATCGAATATTATTGATACAGGAAATTTTAGATTATCAAAAAATTCTACAAAGGACAGGAATAATTTAAAAAACTCTATTAGAGAATTAACTCGAAAAAGAAATAAATTTTTAGTAGTCGGAGGTGATGACTCTGTTGCTATTCCTGCTATTGCAGGATTAGAACCTTTATCTAAAATATATTTAGTTCAAATAGATGCTCATTTAGATTGGATAAATAAATTATATGGAGAAAAATTTGGAAGATCTAATGTAATGAGAAGAGCTTCTGAAATGCCATGGATTAAAGGCATGACGCAAATTGGACTAAGAGGAATGGGAACATCAAAATCAAAAGACTTTAAAGATGCAAAAAAATGGGGGAGCAAAATAATAACCGACCAAAAAATGATTAGTATGTCAGCTAAAAAGATGTTGATAGGAATTCCAAAGAATTCTTATGTCTATTTAACCCTAGATCTTGATGGACTGAATCCAAAAGAATTTCCAGCTGTTGAAACAAGATCGCCTGGAGGTCCCGGAGTTTCCAAAATAGTAGAAATAATAATAGAAATTGCAAAGAAAAGAAAATTAGTTGGTGCAAATATTCTTGAATTTGCTCCTAAAAAAGATATTAAAAATTTATCCCTAAATGCAGCTATAAGATTAATTGCTTTGCTGCTTCAAGTGCTAAATCGTTGAGAACTATAAGCACTAAGATCTAAATTAGTATTTTCACCAGCTACTAATCCTGCAATAATTTTCCCAGAAATTGCTCCTAACGTCCAACCTAAATGGTGGTGTCCAAAAGAATAATAAACATTTTTATAATTTTTAGATTGCCCTATTACTGGTAAAAAATCTGGTAAGGTTGGTCTAAATCCAAGCCATTCGTCGCTATGTTCAGGCAAACCATCTAAAATATTGTTGGCATTAACAATTAAATTTTTTATCCTTGCCTTTGATAATGGATTATTTAGTCCACCAAATTCAACGGTGCCAACAACTCTAAGTCCTTGTTGCATTGGTGTTAAACCAAATGCCTCATTTAAGTAAATAATAGGACGTGTTAATAAATGTTGGCAGTTTTTAAAATGAACATGATAACCCCTTTCAGTATCTAACGGAATGTTCTCATGAAGTTTATCAGTAAGTTTTTTAGAAAATGCACCACAAGCAATAACAATTCTGTCAAAAACAAATCTTTTTACTTCTGATCTAATTATAGGTTTATCATCATCAAAATCTAAATTTTTGATATCTAACTTTAAAAATTTGCCTCCCTTTTGTAAAAAGTTTTCAAATAATTTTAATAAAACTTTTTTGGGATTTGTTGTGTGTCTTGCATAATCATACAAAACTCCAGCATGGTAAAATGGTTTAAGATTAGGTTCTAAATCATGTACATCTTTTTTTGATAAAAGCTGTTGTTTTACACCTAATTGATCTCGTATTTTAATTTCTAAATCTCTACTTTTTAGATTTTTATCATTCCACACATACATAATTCCCTTACTTTCAACTAAACCTGAAACATCTACTTCTTCAAAAAGTTCATCAAATGAAGAAAGAGAAAGATCTAGTATTTGATGCATATTTTTTGCAGTGTGCATCATTTTTTTTTCGGTACAGTTTTTGATAAACTGAATGAACCATGGGATCATTTTTGGAATATAGTTCCATTTAATTGAAAGAGGTCCTTTTGAGTTAAACAGCATTGATGGGACATCAAATAAAATATCTGGACGATTTAAACACAAAGAAGCATAAGGTGAAAAATGACCTGCATTACCGTATGATGCAAAATTTCCAGGTTCATCTTTGTCGAATAATGTTACATCAAAACCTTTTTTTTGAAGAAACAAAGCGTTGCAGACGCCTTGTATGCCCGCCCCAATGATTCCTATTTTTAATTTTTCCATGTAATGATTATATAAAATTTAAATATGATAATTCTAGTGTCAAAATAGTCACTGAAAAATCTATTTTATGTAATAAATTGATTGTGATAAATTTTTGTACTCATTACAATTGCAAATCCAATCATTGTAGCTAACATTGATGAGCCTCCATAGGACATTATTGGGAGAGGAGATCCAACTATTGGTAATAAGCCAAGAACCATGCTCATATTCACAAATATGTAAATAAAGATTGCAGACGCAAATCCATAGCAAAATAATCTGCCAAAATAACTCCTCGAAAGTGATCCTATTCTCAATATTCTGATAATAATTACTGCATAAATTAACAATATTACTACTGAACCTATAAATCCAAATTCCTCTGAAAAAAGAGTAAAAATAAAATCAGTATGTTTTTCAGGTAAAAATTCTAAATAACCTTGCGTCCCTTTCAAGAATCCTTTTCCGTATAATCCTCCAGAACCAACTGCAATTTTTGATTGTATAATCTGATATCCTGCACCGAGCGGATCTTTATCAGGATTAAAAAAAGTCAATATTCTTAGTTTTTGATATGGTTTTAAAAAAGAAATAATAAATGGAGCTGAAATTATAAATACTAATGTAGAATAAATAAAATATTTAATATTTATTCCAGCTAACCATAAAACTATTAGTCCACTTAAAGCTATTAAAATTGATGTTCCTAAATCAGGTTGTGAAACTACTAAAAAAATTGGCAAAATAAGTATTAATAAAGGAAATAAAAGATTTTTTAATTTATTTGCGCTAACAACTTGCATTCGATTATAGTACTTAGCAAAGCATACTATTATAGCAATTTTCATTAGTTCAGATGGTTGCAAATTTAAAAAATATAAATTTATCCATCTCTTTGAACCAGATGCTGTTATACCATAAAGAGAAGCCCAAAATAATAATAATAAGGTTATAAAATAAAAAAAATATGCTGAAGAATACCATATTTTAATATTTACAAATGAAAGGATAATCATCATTACAAAAAAAATTGAAAATCTTATTACATGACTTCTTGTATGATAAAGAATTTCACCTCCATCTGTAGAATACATGGCAAACCAGCTCGCAATACCAATTAAAATTATACAAAAGAGCAATAAATAATCTATAGATCTTAGCTTTTGAAAAAAAGTTAACTGATTTGAATATGATGCATGTCTCATAATTAAGATTTTAAATTAATTTTCCTATATTCTTCTCTTAAATCATGTCTATCTATTACATATTTAATTAATTTTTTAGCTATCGGTGCAGCCGTTTTACCTCCTGATCCACCGTGCTCGACTAAAACTGTTACTGCATATCTTGGGTCCTTATAGGGTCCAAATGCAATAAACCATGCATGATCTCTTTGTTTATATGGAATTTTTTCAATAGCTAAATCTAATTCTCGTTCTTTCTCTGTAATTTTTTTTACCTGAGATGTTCCTGTTTTACCTGCAAATTGATATTTTGGATTATCAATTCTAGAAGCATACGAAGTGCCATAAATTTCATTGGTTGATCTAAACATAGCATCTAAAACAAATTTTACATTTTCTGAGTTGTTATATAGAGGGCTATATTGCTTAATTTTAGATTTTAATAATTCATCCTTTACTTTGGCAAAATTACTTTCATCTTCTTTTTTTGCTTCTGCTGATTTTAACATTTTATATTTTATTTGTTCTACTGTTTCTTGATTTTTGTCGAAAACAATTTTTGGAAAAATTTTAAATCCTCCATTTGCTAGTTGAGCTGTCATTAAACATAATTGCAATGGATTTGTTTGTATGTAGCCTTGGCCTATACCGGTAATAAAAGTTTCACCTAAGTACCAATTTTGACCTATATTTTCTTTTTTCCATTTAGTTGAAGGAACAATGCCTGCTTTTTCATTGCTATAATAATTTCCCAAAACTTTTTCTCCTAAGCCAAATTTTTTTGCTGTTAAATTTAATCTATCGACTCCTAGTAACCTAGCGACCTCATAAAAATATGTATCACATGATTGTTTTATTGCATTGCTAAGTTTCATGTGACCATGTCCCTTTTTTTTCCAACAGTGATAAGTATGACCATACATTTCAATTTTACCTTCACACTTAACTATCATATTAGGATTAATCACATCATTTTCTAAAGCTGAAAGAGCAACTAAAGGTTTTATAGTAGATCCCGGAGAATATAACCCTGATAGAGTTTTATTAATTAATGGCTTAAGTGGATCTTTTTTTATTTGTTTCCATTTTTTTTCATCAATACCATACAAAAATAAATTTGGATCAAATGAAGGTGCAGAATTCATAGCTATAATCTCTCCAGTATAAATATCCATAACACTTATTGAACCTGCCTTATTTTGTAATAATTCACGAGTTAAATTTTGAACTTCGGTATCAATTGTTAACTTGATATTTTTTCCTTTTTTTCCTTCAACATGATCAATTTGATTTATTCTTTTTCCGTATGCATTTACTTCGTAACGTTGAATACTATTAGTTCCAATTAATTCATTCTCAAACTTTTTTTCTAATCCTGATTTACCAACTCTTAGACCTGGAACGTTTCTATCTTTAATTACTTCATTATTTATCAAATCTTCTGTGCTTACTTGTGAAACATAACCTAAAATATGAGTATAACTTTCACTGTAAGGATAGCTTCTTCCAACTGAAATTACTGGCTTTGCTCCAGATAATTCATGTAAATAAAAATTAATTTTAGAAAATTCATCCCAAGTTAAATTTTCTGAAATAACTAAAGTTTCCCATGGTTTTTGTTTATTTTTCTTTTTTATTAACTTGGATAATTTCTTATTATCAAAATTTAATATATCTTTTAATCTTACCATTAAATATTTGAAATTTTCTACCTGCTCAGGTACAACATGTAATTGGTAAACTCTTAAGTTTCCCGCAATAGTTTCTCCAAAAAAATCTATAAACTCACCTCTTACTGGTGGCAACCTTGATTCTCTTAATCTGTTTTTATCTGAAAGAGTTAAATATTTTTTATTTTCATTAATTTGTAACGAGAAAAGTCTTCCCACTATGCCAAAAAAAACAACAGCTTTTGCAGCTGATAAAATAAACATTCTCCTATTAATAGTGTTTAATTTTTTAAAACCAGACTCTCCGCTATCACTAATCATTTGAATCCTTAAAAACTATTCTTTGATAAAAATTAAAGATATAGGCAAATATATAATATAAAAAAAATGTGAAAAATAAATTTCCACTTAACTCGTAATAATTTATTTCAATCGAAAAGAATGTAATTAATAAAAAATAATTTATTGAATTGGCGACTAAAATTGTAATTAAAAAAAATAACCAATCATTTATTATGTTTGGTCTCAAAGTTATATTTCTCAAATAAGCAGCAAAACCACAAATGATTAAATATGTAAGACTACTTATGCCAATAGGAAAACCAACCACAACATCATTAAATAAACCTGCTATGAATATATAACCATAACCTATACTTTCTGATCTTTTTAAACTCCAATAATAAATGAGTATAAATGGAAAATTAAAAGAAAAATATTTATATCCTAAATAATTTAAATCTGCTTCATTTAATACCGCAATGTATAATAATAATAATGGTGCAAAAGAAAATATTTTTTTAGTTATTTTGTTTTTTTTACTTACTGACATTTTCATTACTTTTTTTATAAGAAACTAAATTAACAAAATTAAGCTGTGATAGGTCTGAAAAAAAAACTACACTGTAACTCAAATTTTCATCAATTGTTCCAATAGGAATTCCAGCTTTAAATATGCCTCCTGAACCTGATGTAAAAACTAAATTTCCTTTATCTAAATTATATTCCTCCTCCAAATATTGAATTTTACCTTTTTTCTTTCCTGTACCAGATAATATTGATTGAATATTACCAGGCTCTATAATAACTGGAATTTTACTGTTTAAATCTGATATTAATAAAACTCGAGCAGTAGAATAGTTTGTTTCAACAATTTTTCCTACTAAATATCTTCCGTCAAGGACTGCCATTCCATTATGAACATTGTCTTTGCTACCTCTGTTAACAATTATAGATTTAAAAAAAGGACTATCCTTATCCAATAAAACTTTAGCCATTAATTCATCAGAAATATCAATATAATCATCTACTATTTTTTTTAATCTATTATTTTCTGATATGACAAAAATATTATTTCTATCAATTGACTGAAGTTCTTTGACTTTATTTGTTAAAATTTCGAATTCATTATACATTTGAAAATGATTATTTATTAATAAAGAAATTTTCGAGAATTGTTTTTCAGGAATTGATGCAATAAAAGAAACTCTATAAACAACTTCACTTATTCCAGATTTTAAGTAGTTAATAGCGGGCAACTTAATTCCAGTTAAAAAAATTAATACTATTGAAGAAAATATTAATCCAATTAATGAAAATCTTTGTTTATTGCTTTTCTTTAAAAACGCTGAACGAATAGCTATTACAAAGTCGTCCCTACTCGCTGCCATAATTTTTTAATACTCGGATAATACAGTAGAAAATGTCTCCTCTTGATCCAAAGCTTTTCCAGTGCCAACAGCAACACAAGCTAAAGGGTCATCTGCTATATGAACTGGCAAACCAGTTTCTTTCGAAAATCTTTTATCTATATTTTTAAGCAAAGCCCCGCCTCCAGTTAATGTTAAGCCCATATCTACAAGGTCTGCTGAAAGTTCTGGCGGTGTATTTTCTAGAGCATCTTTAATACCATTAACAATTTCTCTTATTATTGGATTTAAAGCCTCGGAAGTATCCTCCTCTGATATATTAACTTCTTTAGGTGTTCCTGATCTTATATCTCTTCCTTTAACAGGATACCTATTATTGTTTGTTGGTATCGCAGTACCAACCTCTTTTTTAATTTTTTCCGCAGTACTATCACCAATTAAAAGATTATATTCTTTTCTCATATAATTTGCTAAAGAATGATCCATCGAATCTCCTGCAACCCTCAAGGAATTAGAATAAACTACGCCTCCTAAAGACATGACGGCTATTTCTGTTGTTCCTCCTCCTATATCTACCACCATTGAACCAGTTGCTTCTGAAATGGGCAAGCCTGCTCCTATAGCTGCAGCTATTGGTTCTTCAATAAGTTGTACTCTCCTAGCACCTGCAGCAAGAGCACTGTCTTGAATTGCTTTTCTTTCAACTGGTGTTGATCCAGTTGGAACGCAAATTAAAATTCTAGGATTAGCGAAAGTGCTTCTTTTGTGAACTTTTTTAATAAAATGTTTGATCATTTCCTCAGTAACAATAAAGTCTGCTATAACCCCGTCTCTAAGTGGTCTTATTGCACTTATGTTTCCAGGAGTTCTACCAAGCATAGTTTTAGCTTCATCTCCTACTGCTAATACAGATTTTTTTCCTTTATTGTCTACGACGGCTACTACAGATGGTTCATTAAGAACTACTCCTTGGCCCTTTAAAACAACTAAAGTATTGGCGGTACCAAGATCAATTGCCATATCTTGAGACCAAATCTTTGAAACTCTATCAAATATTCCCATTTTATATTCCTCTCATTTTTTCTGTTTTCACATTTTGCTTTTTTTGAACATTGTCAGGGGCAAAATTTCTTTTTCTTTTTATTATCATCTTATTTAATGCATTTATGTATGCGTTTGCTGAGGCAACCAATGTATCTGTATCAGCAGCTTGACCCACGGTTGTTTTTCCTTCTTCTTCAATTCTTACACTTACAGTTGCCTGTGCATCAGTTCCTTCTGTAACTGCATGTACTTGATAAAGTTGCAGATTAACATCATGTGGGTACAATTTTTTAATAGACTTAAATATTGCATCTACAGGACCATCTCCTGTTTCACTAGCTTTTTTAATATCTCCATAAATTTCTAGGGTCATTTCTGCTCTTTGAGGTTCTCCAGTTCCAGCAAAAACTTTTAAAGATTTTAAAGTAATTACATTATCTTCTTTTATTAGACTATCATCTACTAAAGCAACTATGTCCTCATCATAAACATGTTTTTTCTTATCAGCTAAAATTTTAAATTTACCAAAAGCATTTTCAATAACATCATCTGTTAAATCTGCATAACCAAGACTTATCAATTTATCTTTAAAAGCATGTCTTCCAGAATGTTTACCCATAACAAGTGATGTTTGTTTAACTCCTACGCTTTCTGGTGTCATAATTTCATAGGTATTTCTATTTTTTAACATTCCATCCTGATGTATCCCTGCTTCATGAGCAAAAGCGTTTTTACCAACTATTGCTTTATTAAATTGCACTGGAAAACCAGTCGCATTAGAAACTATCTTAGAAGCTTTACTTAGAAGTGTTGTATTAATTCCAGTAGAATATGGCATCAAATCATTTCTTGTTTTCATAGCCATCACCACTTCTTCTAAAGCAGCATTGCCTGCTCTTTCCCCAATTCCATTAATTGTACATTCAATTTGTCTCGCGCCAGCTTGAACTCCTGCTAAAGAATTTGCAACCGCCAAACCTAAATCATTATGACAATGAGTAGATAAAATTGCTTTGTCTATATTTGGAACTTTGTTTAATAGTGTTTGAATAATTTTTGTAAATTCGGATGGAACAGTATAACCGACTGTATCAGGAATGTTTATAGTTTTAGCTCCACATTTGATTGCAAGTTCTACAGTTTTACACATGTAATCCATATCTGTTCTAGTGCCATCTTCGCAAGACCATTCAACATCATCAGTAAATTTTCTTGCATAAGTAACATGCTCTTTTATTGCGTCGTATACTTGTTCAGGTGTCATATTTAATTTGTGCTTCATATGAAGCGGGCTTGTGGAAATGAATGTATGAATTCTAAATCTTTTTGAATGTTTTAGTGCTTCGTAACACCTATCTATATCTTTTTTTGAATGTCTTGATAGACCGGCTGGGATAGAGTTTTTTAAAATTTTACTAATTTCAGTTACTGCTTCAAAATCCCCAGGAGAAGCAATAGGAAATCCTGCCTCAATAATATCAATACCAAGTTCATCAAATACTCTTGCTATTTGAATTTTTTCTTCCAAACTCATTGATGCGCCTGGAGACTGCTCTCCATCTCGCATAGTAGTATCGAAAATGTAAACTCTATTTTTATCAGTCATTTAATTAAATTTTAGCTCGAGCATCATACATGCTCTCGCTCAGATTGCAAAATAAAATAGAGTATTTAATGAAAAATTGACAAATTTTATTATTTCTTATCGCTATCTACCAATTTCTTCTTGTTTATCCAAGGCATCATAGCTCTTAGTACAGCTCCAACTTTTTCAACTGGATGGTCGGCAAGCTTTTCTCTTGTTTTTAAGAAGTTCTTTTGACCATTTTTACATTCATCCATCCATTGTTTAGTAAATTTTCCAGATTGTATATCATTCAAAACCTCTTTCATTCTTTTCTTTGTTTCTTCTTTATTAATAATTTTTGGACCTGAGGTATACTCACCATATTCTGCTGTATTAGAAATTGAATAATTCATATTTGCTATTCCACCTTCATATATTAAATCAACTATTAATTTAACTTCATGAACAGTTTCGAAGTAAGCCATCTCTGGCTCATAACCAGCTTCAACTAAAGTTTCATAACCATTTTTAATTAGCTCAACTAATCCTCCACATAGTACAGTTTGTTCTCCAAATAAGTCTGTTTCAACTTCATCTTTAAATGTAGTCTCTATTATTCCAGATCTTCCACCACCAATAGCCGATGCATAAGACATTGCTAGATCTCTTGCTTTACCAGATCCATTTTGATGTACAGCAAATAAGCATGGAACACCTCCACCTTTTTCAAACTCACTTCTAACTAAATGTCCTGGACCTTTTGGGGCAACCATAAAAACATCTAAATCTTTTCTTGCTTTAATTAAATCATAATGAATATTTAATCCATGTGCAAAAGCTATAGAAGTTCCTTCTCTAACTCTTTGCTCAATATGGTTTTTATAAATTGTTGCTTGAAGTTCATCAGGGGTCAAAACCATTACGACATCTGCCCATTCCGCCGCATCTGAAAGATTCATAACTTTTAGTCCTTTTGACTCAGCTTTTGCTTTGCTAGATGAACCATCTCTTAAAGCAACAACTACTTCTTTTACTCCACTGTCCTTTAAGTTTAAAGCATGAGCATGTCCCTGACTCCCATATCCAAAGATTGCTATTTTTTTTCCTTTTATTAAATCTACATCTGTATCTTTTTCATAAAACATTTTCATATTTATCTCCTATAAATTTACTTAAATATTTCTGACCCTCTGGTCATTGCCACAGCTCCAGTTCTTGATACGCTAACTAAACCGAATTTTTTTAAATTTTTTGTCATTAAATCTATATCTCTTCTTAATGCTGTAATTTGAATCACAACAGATTTATTAGTTTTATCGAGTATTATAGCATTATATTTTTTACATGCATTTAAAGCTTTTTCTCTCTTTTGATTGTTTCCTACTACTTTCATCAAAGCCATTTCTTTAAATATAACTTTTTTATCTTCTCTCTTAAAATCTGCAACTTTATGAACAGGTACTAGTTTTTTCAACTGAAGTTTTATTTGATCTATTACTTGTGGTGTACCTGTGGTCACAATTGTTATTCTTGAAATGTTTAGTTTTGAATCAACTTCTGCAACGGCCAAGGATTCTATATTATACCCTCTTCCAGAAAATAAGCCTGCTACTCTTGCTAAAACTCCTGCCTCATTGTCAACCCACACAACAATTATATGGGTATCAAATCTCCCTTGCTTTCCTGGAATACTATATGCTGATTTTGATTTAGCCATTAAACTAGAGTTTTTCCTTTCCCTGTTATCTTGTTTTCTTTTTGATCTTTTGGGCCTAAAAGCATTTGATTATGTGGTTTTCCAGATGGAATCATTGGAAAACAATTCTCCTCTTTATCAACTAAACAATCAAATATAACTGGTCTATCTGTATTAATCATTTCAATTATTTTGTCATCTAATTCATCAGGCTTAGTAGCTTTAATACCTACACATCCATAAGCTTCGGCTAATTTTACAAAATCAGGTAATGCCGCAGTATAACTTTCTGAATAATTTTTTTCATGTAATAATTCCTGCCATTGTCTGACCATTCCCATATATTGATTATTCAAAATAAAAATTTTTATAGGCAAACTATATTGAACTGCAGTTGACATCTCTTGCATAGTCATCAATACCGATGCTTCACCAGCAATATCAATAACAAGTTTATTTGGGTTAGCAACCTGAACTCCTACTGCAGCTGGCAATCCATAGCCCATTGTTCCTAAGCCTCCTGATGTCATCCAACGATTAGGTTTATCAAACTTATAATGTTGAGCTGCCCACATTTGATGTTGTCCAACTTCAGTTGTTATATATGTGTCCTTATTTTTCGTTAATTCATAAAGCCTTTGAACCGCGTATTGAGGTTTTATTGAGTCTGTACTATTAATAAAATCGAAAGATTTAACAGATCTCCACTTTTGAATTTTTTCCCACCACTTAGAAATTTTTTGCTTATTTGATTTAGCAAAATTTGGCTTATTTTTTTTTATAGTTTTTATTGTTGATGCAATTACCTTGGATACATCTCCTACAATGGGCAAATCAACTTTTACATTTTTATTGATAGAAGAAGGATCAATATCAATATGAATTTTTTTAGAATTTGGAGAAAACTCATCTATCTTTCCTGTTATTCTATCATCAAATCTCGCACCAATATTAATCATTAAATCACAATCATGCATGGCATTATTTGCTTCGTATGATCCGTGCATACCAAGCATTCCTAAAAATTGGCTATCATCTCCTGGATAAGCTCCTAGTCCTTGTAAAGTGGAAGTAATTGGAAATCCTGTCATCTCTAAAAGTTCTCTTAAAAGTTCACTTGCTTTTGGTCCAGAATTAATAACGCCTCCGCCTGTATAAAAAATCGGTTTTGAAGAATCGTTCATTAGCTTAACCAACTTATCAATGTCACTTTTAGTATATTGATTAAAAGTTTTTCCATTCAATTTTTTTTTCTTCTTATGTTTTGCATAAACTGTTTTTTGAAATTGAATATCTTTTGGAATATCAACTAAAACAGGTCCAGGCCTTCCAGTTGTAGCAACTTCAAAAGCTTTATGAATTATTTTAGCTAAATCTTTAACATCTTTTACAAGCCAGTTATGTTTTGTACATGGTCTTGTTATCCCTGTCGTATCACATTCTTGAAAAGCATCAGTCCCTATTAAATGGGTTGGAACCTGTCCGGAAATACAAACTAAAGGAACCGAGTCCATGTACGCATCTGTTAATGCAGTGACTGCGTTTGTTGCTCCTGGTCCTGAAGTTACTAATAAAACTCCTGGTTTTCCTGAAGATCTAGCATAACCTTCGGCAGCGTGTCCTGCTCCCTGCTCATGTCTTACTAGATAATGCTTGATAGATTTATAATTTTTAAGTTCATCATATATTGGTAAAACTGCTCCTCCAGGATAACCAAAAATGACATTAACATTTTGGTCTTCTAAACACTTAAATAAAATTTCAGCACCTGAATACAATTTTGACATTTATACAATCTAGCTGAAGTTGTGCTCATTGGTCAAGTTTTAGAAAAAATAAATTAAAAATTTTTTAGTAGTGTGTTTATATTTTTTGGGTTAATTCTTTGCCAGCTTGACATTTGCCCCCTAGCCCATGTCGTTTGCCTTTTAGCGTATTGTCTTGTTTTTATGGCCATTTCCTGTTTTGTTTTACTTAAACTAGTAATATTATTTAAATAATTGGATATTTCTCTAATTCCAATGACTTTATTTGAGCTGTTATCTTTTCGAACTTTAAGACTTAAAAAATTTTTAACTTCTCTAATTGCACCTTCTGCAAACATTTTTTCAATTCTTTGATTTATTTTTTTAATTAAATCAGGTCTGGGAAAATCTATATAAAATTTTATAAAACTTTCCTCGTTAAATAAAACTTTTGTTTTTTTAAACCATTCAACTATAGAAATTTTAGTAAATTTTTTTACCTCATAGGCTCTCAACGTTCTATGAATATCGTTAGGATTTACTAAAGTTTTTATAAGAGGATCTAATTGTAAAAGCTTATTATAAAATTTTTTTTGACCTATTTTTTTTTGTAAATTTCTTATTTTATTTCTATATTTAATTGGAATATTTGGAATTTTTACTAAACCATGTGTTAAAGCTTTAAAATATAAACCTGTTCCACCTACTAAAACAGGAATTTTATTTCTTTTTTTTATTTCTTTAATTATTTTTAAAACAGATTTAATCCAATTGCCTGTCGAAAAATTTTTTTTTACACTTTGAAACCCATAAAGATGGTGCTTTATATTAAACTGATCCTTTTTTTTAGGTCTGGCTGTTAATATTTTCAATTCTTTATAAACTTGCATGCTATCTGCATTAATAATTTCTCCATTAATTTTTTGGGCCATTTTTATTGCAAAACTTGATTTTCCTGACGCTGTAGGACCTGCAATTAAAATAATTTTGGACTTAAGGTCCATATTTTTATTTCAATTGAACACCAATATTTCTTTTTTGGTTTCGATTGTTATAGATTGTTATTAAGATTGTCTTTGAAGAAGTTTTTAATGCAGATTTAACTACGTCGTCAAGTTCACCGATAGTTTTTATGTTTCTTCTTTGAGCTTCAACAATAATGTTATTAGTTCTTAAATAATTTATTGGGCTATCTTTGTCTATACTCGTTATAACGACTCCCGTTGTATTTTCTGGTAAATTTCTTTGCTGGATATCCTCTTTAGTTAATAATCTTACTTTAATTTTAAGACCTTCAATTAATGTTGTTTTTGTATTATCAATTTTATCTTTTGATTTGAAATCGTCTGAAGTTTCCAATCTACCTAGGGTTATTTCTTTTATAATTTCTTTTTTATTTCTCCATAATTTAACACTTACTTTTTTTCCAACTTCACCATTAGCAACTTCTTTTATTAATTCTTGCACATCATTAACTATTACACCATTAAACTCTAAAATAATGTCACCAGATTTAATTCCCGCCTTATCAGATGGACCTGCGTTCGCTACATCCATAACTAAAGCTCCTCTTGGTCTATCTAGTTTTTCAGTATTTGCTACCTCTTTAGAAACATTTTGAATTTTAACTCCTAACCAACCTCTTTTTGTCTCTCCAAATTTAATTAACTGATTAACTACTTTTTTTGCACTATTTGATGGAATTGAAAAGCCAATACCGATATTGCCTTGTCTCCCAAAAATAGCAGTATTGATTCCTATTACATCTCCTTCCATATCAAATAATGGTCCTCCTGAATTTCCCACATTAATAGATGCATCAGTTTGAATAAAATCTTCATACCTATTCATTCCAAGATCTCTGTTTCTGGCAGATATTATTCCTGAAGTTACAGTTCCACCCAATCCAAAAGGGTTTCCAATTGCCACTACCCAATCTCCTATTCTTGCCTTATCAGAATTACCAAATTTTACTGGGCTAAATATTTCTTCGGATTCTATTTGAAGAACTGCAATGTCCATCATAGGGTCTGCTCCAACTATGGTGGCTTTATATTCTTTGTCACCATTAACTCTGACTAAAATATCTTCAGCACCTTTAATAACATGATTGTTAGTTACAACTATTCCTTTTGCGTCAATTATAAATCCCGATCCTAATGCACTTGTCTTTCTTTCCTGAGGTTGTCCAAAATCCTTAAACATATCTTCAAATGGGGATCCTGGAGGGAATTCAAAAGGAAATGGATTTGAATTAGTAGTAATTGTTTGAGTTGTTGAAATATTTACTACTGAAGGGATTAATCTTTCAGCTAGATTTGCAAATGATGCGGGAGGATTTTTTGAATATACTTCAATATTAAAAATAAAAAAGAAAAATAAAATATATGAAAAAAATTTCTTATTCATTATTTTTTAAAATACCAAATAATTATAAAACCAATCACAGAAAATAATAGTCCCCCGGCTCTAAGTTGACTATCAGAAATCATTTTTAGTTTTTCAAGCATACTTTTCATTTTTGCTGGAAATAAGGCGTACAATAATCCCTCTATAAATAAGAATAGACCAAAAGCTATGATCAATTCCTTCATTTGATTTACTCTGTTTGTTTATTTTTTATGTTGCCAAAAAATTTAAAGAATTCGCTATCAGGAGATAATATCAGCGAAGTTTCACCGCCTATTAATGCTTTTTCGTATGCCTGCATAGCTCGATAGAAAGCAAAAAATTGTGGATCTTGTCCAAAGGCATCAGCGAAAATTCTATTTCTTTGGCCATCGCCTTGCCCTTTCATTATCTCAGACTCTTTTTGAGCATTTGCTAAAATTACAGTTACCTCTTTATCTGCAGTTGACGTTATAGTGACAGCCATTTCAGCACCTTTGGCTCTAAATTCTTTAGCTTCTCTCTCCCTTTCTGTTTGCATCCTTCTATAAATAGCTTCGCTATTTGCTGGAGGAAGATCGGCCCTTTTAATTCTTACATCTACAATTTCAATACCAAATTTCTCAGCTTCATTATTTACACCATCTTGAATTAAAGACATTTGCTTTGTTCTATCTTCTGACAATAAAGTTTGTAATCTTTGAGTTCCTAAAACACTTCTAATTCTAGAATTTATAATTGTTGCTAGTCTTGATCTTGCAACTCTTTCATTTCCTACCGATATGTAAAATTTTAAAGGATCAACAATTTTAAATCTAGCAAAAGCATCTACAATTAATCTTTTTTGATCTGAAGCGATTACTTCTTCTGGAGGAGTATCAAGGTTTAAAATTCTTTTATCTAAAAATACAACGTTTTGAATAAACGGTATTTTAAAATTTATCCCAGGTTTGCTAATTATTCTCTTAGGATCACCAAATTGTAAAACAATTGCTTGATTTATTTCTTTTACAATAAAAATTGAAAAGAATGCTACAGCAGCGATTGCTATAATTATCGGTAATATAAATTTTCCTGATTTCATTTTAATTTGTCTTCTTTTTTAATTCTGGCAAAGGTAAGTATGGAACCACACCTGAGCCTGAATTTTTATCAATTATAATTTTATCTATATCTGCTAGAACTTTTTCCATTGTTTCAAGATACATTCTTTCTTGTGTTACTTGTTTAGCATTTTTGTATTCATTAAATATTGCAAGGAATCTACTTGCTTCACCTTCAGCTTTTGCAACAACTTCTTTTTTATAAGCTTCTGCAGCTTGTAAAATTTTTGCTGCTTCTCCTCTAGCTCTTGGAATTACATCATTAGCATATGCTTGAGCTTCATTTTTAGATCTTTCCATATCTGCTCTTGCGGCCTGAACATCTCTAAATGCATCAATAACTTGATCTGGGGGATCTGCCTTTTGAGTTTGTACTTGAGTAATTTGTATACCTGAATTGTATTCGTCTAAAATATCTTGAATGATATTCTGAGTATCAATTTCTATTTGTGATCTTCCTTCTGTTAATATAGGTTGAATATTACTTCTCGCTATAACTTCTCTCATAGCTGTTTCTGCTGCAGCTTTTACAGTTCCTTCTGGATCTTGAATTTTAAATAAAAAATTTCCTGCATCTTTAATTACCCAGAAAACAGAAAAGTCTATGTTTACAATGTTTTCATCTCCGGTTAACATTAAACTTTCTTCTGGAACATCGGCTACACTGCCTCCTGATGTAAATCCAGTATCTCTTTCTGATCTAAAGCCAATGTCTATTCTATTAACTTTAGTAACTTTGGGAGTTAATACCGACTCTATTGGAAAAGGAATATGATAGTTTAAACCTGGTTGAGTTGTTTTTACAAATTTTCCAAATCTAAGAACAACTCCCTGCTCATCAGGAAGAACTCTATATAGTCCACTTAGTGCCCAAATTACCAAAATTATTATCAAACCAAAAGTTAATGGTTTGCCTTTACCAATGCCGCCGCCTGGTAAAAATTTATTAATTGTAGATTGAATTTTTTTTATAATTTCATCAATATCTGGTGGAGTTGGTCCTCTTCTAAATCCTCCATCTCCATTTCCTCCTGGAGGAGAGCCCCACGGACTTTGATTTTTAAAATCTGTCATATGACATCCTATATAGTGTCTTTATACATAAAAACAAGGTAAGTTAGTTTAACACATGATAGAATATGTGCAGATAATGATTATATGAATACAAAAACCCAAACAAAAACCTTTGAAAAAAAGCCCATTCAGGGAACAAAATTTACCATTGCTATTTCAAGTGCAAAAGGTGGGGTTGGCAAATCGACCTTTGCGACAAATATAGCATTAGCATTAAAAAAAATTGGGTGCAAAGTTGGTATATTAGATGCGGACATTTATGGTCCTTCTTTGCCTAGATTATTTTCTATAAATGAAAAACCAAAAAGTGATGGTAAAACTTTAACCCCAATAGATAAGTATGATATACAATGTATGTCTATTGGTTTCCTAACAGATGAACAAACACCAATGATTTGGAGAGGCCCCATGGTTACTAGTGCTATAAAAACTTTTACACAGAAAGTATCTTGGAATAATTTAGATTTTATTATAGTTGATATGCCACCTGGTACTGGTGATACACAATTAACTTTTTCTCAAGAAATTAAAATGGATGGAGTAATCATCGTTTCTACTCCTCAAGAATTAGCCCTTCAAGATGTAAAAAGAGGAATAAAAATGTTTGATAAACTCGGGGTAAAAATTATTGGATTAATTGATAATATGAGTCATTTTTTGGGAGATGATGCAAAAAAATATCACATATTTGGAGAAGGTGGCGTTAAAAGAACTGCTGAAGAATTTAAAAAAGAATTTTTAGGAGAAATTCCAATTAATTCTGAAGTTGGCAAACAAGGTGATCTCGGAATGCCAATAGTAGAAAATAATCCAGACCATGAAATTTCAAAAATATACTTAAATTTTGCAGAAAAAATTAAATCACTTTATCTTTAAGATCAAAAGCAATCATTAGTTCATTCCATTCTCTTTTTGAAAGACCAGAATCTTCAATTGAAACTTTTTCACCTTTAATTAATTTTTGAATAATAATTTTTCCTTTAGAAGAAACCTCTGTACCTCCTACTCTATAATCCATAAATGCTTCATATGTGATAGGAACCCATTTTTTAACAGTTTCTAACATTGCATCAGCATATGCTCTTATCTCATATTGCGCATGTTCATCTGCTCTTAATCTTAAAAAATTCATTAAATTTAATAAATCAATTTTCCAATACCATTGGGTATATGTATTTAAAGTTAAATTCATTCTAGCTAACTCCCTTGCTAAGCCTAAATTATTTTCATTAATTACTGTTCCATCGTAACGTTCATTCAACATAGTTTCGTAATTGCTATATGTTTTTTCTGCATCTGATTTTAAAATTTCTAAAACTTTAATTGCTTGTTCTCCACCAATCAAATCTCCTCTACCTTGTCTATTGCTTTGCGATTGGGCTGCTAAATTTTCTTTTGCAGGTAAATAAAATTCTTTATCTAAAATTGAATATCTTGCAGAGTATTCATTTACATTTGCAGTTCTATGTCTAATCCACTGCCTTGCTATAAATATTGGAAGCTTTACATGATATTTTATTTCACACATTTCAAATGGTGTGCTGTGCCAATGTCTCATTAAATATTTTATTAATCCACTATCTGTTGAGATTTTCTTTGTTCCTTTTCCATAAGAAACTCTAGCAGCTTGTACAATAGATGTATCATCTCCCATATAATCAACTACCCTTATAAAACCATGATCTAAAACTGGTATCGCTTCATATAAGATCTTTTCTAGCTCCGGAGCAGTTACTCTTTTTGTTTTATTTTCCTGAGATTGCTGATCTTTTATTTCTTGTGCTTGTTCTTTAGTTAATTTCATTGATTATATGAAGAATCTGAAGTTAATCTTATTGTTCTAAATTTGTAAATCAAGGACATTATTTAACTAATTATGTTTTATAAAGATATCGAATAAAATTTATATTTTTTTGAGATATGCCATATTTTTTCATTTTTTTTATATCAGCAACTAACATTGTTTGTTTATTATCTTTAAATAAAATTTTTTTTTTTAATTTTTTTGAATAAATCAAGGCTAAATCTTTTAAGTAAATTTTTTTACCGTTAGCTATATTTAAGGTTTCATTACACTTTTTAGTCCATAATTTGTATATAGCTGTAGAAACTTGATTGGTAGATATAAAGTCTCTTATATGGTTCAAATTTTTAAGCGAAACAGTTTTTTTTTTAGTTTTAAGTTTGCTTAATAATTGATTGATAAAAAAAGTTTTATTTTTATTATCCACAATACTGAAAATTCTGCCAATACAACAGTTTATTCCTTTGGTTTTAAGTTTTTTTAAGATATATCTTTCTGCTAATAGTTTAGTTTTGCCATATTTAGAGATAGGACTTTTTTTGAAGTTTTCTTTAATTTTTCTATTAGAAAAATAATAAATATGAGAAGTAGATGAAAAAAAAAACCATTTAATTTTTTTTTTGTTTTTACAAATGGAATTAACTAAATTTTTTGTTCCGTAGTAATTAACATTTAGTGCGTGATTATAGTTTTTATTGACCAAATTTACAGGGGCTAGGGCGGCAAAATGTAGTATTAAATCAAATTCATTTTCTTTAATCCATTTATCTACGTGATTTTTATTTCTAATATCACCTTTAAATTTTAAATATTTAAAATTTTTTATTTTTTTTATAAAAGCTTTTCCTAAATTTCCACTATGACCAGTAATACCACACTTTATCATTATTATTTTTTAATACTAAGTAATTTACTGGTTAAAAAATTTATAGTTCCTTTTGAAATATTTTTAGTAGGAAGTCCAATAAATAGACCTCCGTCTTCTATTTCTTGGGATATTTTAAATTTTTTTCTAAAAATATTAAAACCATAAAGTTTGGAGGAAGGTTGATTTAGAAAGTTGCCACTTAAAATAGGCCTTGTTTCTATTCCTGATGAATTTAAAAAATTCATAAATTTTTTTTTATTTTTTAAATATGGTTTATTAATTAAAATAGGAAAACCAAACCAACTAGGTTTTAGATTTTTAGTGGGGTCAAAAAATTTAAATTGATTATCCCATTTATCTGAATTTTTTAATTTATTAATTAATAAGTTTCTATTTAGAGTTCTTTTTTTTATCATATCTTTTAATCTTTTAAGCTGAGACAATCCTATAACTGCAGTTAAATCTAAAGGTCTAACGTTAAATCCAGAATTTATAAAATTAAATTTATTTTTACTTCTAGATAAACCTCTATCCCAGCCATGAGCTCTTAAAGTATGAAGTAATTCATAATCCTCTTTGGTTTTACAAACTATCATGCCTCCCTCTCCAGAGGTAATTTGGTGTGAATAATAAAATGAAAATGTTCCAAAATCTCCAAAAGTTCCAAGATGTTTTTTTCCATAGATTGAACCCAATGCTTCGCAAGTGTCTTCAATTAAAAATGTTTTTTTTCTTTTAACAAAATTCATTAAATTATTCATATCTGGCGAGTTACCTAAAATGTGAATATTCATTATAGCTTTGATATTTCTAAATTTTTTTTCACTTAACTTTTTAGTATCAATGCAATAATTAGATTTATCAACATCTATAAAATTTGGTTTTAATCCTGCCTGGACAAGGGGCCATAAAGAAGTAGACCAACATATAGCAGGAATAATAAATTCATCTCCAGGTTTTAAATGATTTTTTTTTTTTGGATTAATTAACGCAAAAGCGGCAAGCAAATTAGCTGATGAACCTGAATTAACCATCAAAGCATAATTGGCTCCAATAAATTTACAAAATTCTTTTTCAAATATTTTTGTAAACTTTCCCATTGTAAGTTTACGACTAAGCAAAATCTCTATTCCTTTAATAATATCTTCAGCTGTAAAACCTTTTTCTAATAACGGATAAGAATATTTTTCACTTTTCTTTTGGTTTTCAAACTTCCTTACTATTTTTTCTAAAAAAATTCCTTCTTTTTTTGTTATCATTAAATTCTTAATTTAAACTATTGTTAGTTTTGAATTAAGTAATATATTAAAGTTGTTGGTTTTCCAACTACGACGATAAACGAATTTCGTAATAAGCATTGCGGACGTGGGGGCAGTACCCACCACCTCCACCAATTTTATGTTAAGGGGGTGAACTAGGCTCGACGGGTGTCTAAAAGTCTTTCTTTCGTCCGGTATTGTTCCGCCGTAACGGGCTAAATTACAAATGCAAATAATAAATTTGCACTTGCAGCTTAATTAATTTTTTAATTAAGTTACGGGGTTCGGGGCACCTGGCAACAGAACGCCCCTTAAAAATATAATTTATTTCAGATTTTATTAGTTAAAATTGATTCTTGGCACAGCAGTGGCACAATTATAAATTATTTATTTTTGCAATCATGCCCGCCTCGTAGTGACCGGGTACGTTACACGCTGCCTCAAGATCAGCATTAGTATTAAATTTCCAAATTAATTCAGCACTCTGGTTCGGCTCTAACAACACACTATTAGAGTGAGAATGACTCATAGAATGATCTTTTTTTGATAATTCTTTCATTTTTTTTTTATCAATTCTATCAACTAACAATATTTCGTTTTCTACCATTTTCATCATTTCTGGTTGGTGTTTCAGGTGCATAGCTTTAGTAGCAATATTAAATTCATGAACTAGTTCCCCATAATTATAAACAATAAACTTTATAGTTTGGTTTTTCTTTATTTCAAATTTATTTGGCTCATAATAATTGTCATACATTTTAACTAAGATAACTTTAGAAACTTCAGCTGGATCTCCTTTTTCACCTATCATATTCATCGTGCCACCAAAAGAGATGCTTGGTATTAAAATTAATAATAATATAATTTTTTTCATGCTCTATGATAAAATTCTATATAAAATTTAATAGTATGAATTTTGGCACAGTAGTGGCACACTATTTATTAAATTCTAGATTTTTCAATTCAAATTATTCGCGAATAATGTTACAAAGTTCGGGGCACCTGGCAACAGAACGCCCTTAAAAAAAGTGAAACGTTTATGATAAAAAAAATATTTGGTTCAACCCAGAGCATGCTAATTTATATAATTAGTTGCATGATCGTTATAATTGTTGGTTACTATAGAGGTGTTGGATGGAGTGGATTTGAGATTATTTCAGTTCCATTCTTAGGATTAATGATCTGGGGTGCAATAATGGTTGTGTTAGGAAAACTTTAGGGCACCTGGCAACAGAACGCCCCTAACGAAATCAAGAATCACCAACAATTGCAACACATTTAGAAAGGTAAAAATAAAAAGTCGGCCGTGAGTCGGCATTTTTTATTTTTTATTATATTCTTCTAATTCTTTTTTTAAAATTTCAATTTCTTTTAATGTCCACTGATATTCTCCATAAATCTTTAATCTTTTGAAAAAGTAAAGAATATTTATTGGTAAATTAAAAAAATTTTTTAAAAATGAGATAAAAAAATTTTGTTTTTCAAATTCTCTATCTATTTTTTTTGTAATTTCAAAATGTTTTAAACATAAAGAAATATGATTGGCATGTTCTAAAGAATATCTTAATCTTTGATCAATTTCATATTTAAATTTACTCATAATTAGCAAATCCCTTGTTATTTATTATGTCAAGTTTCAAACATATATAATCGTAATCTTTTAAATTTTTACTTTTTCTTAATTTAGCAAGAGGCCATATCTTATTTCCAAAAATCTTAATATTAAATTTGTCTAATCCAATAATTTCATTACAAGTTACTTCGTAATGTCCTTCAGGCAATAAATTAGAGAAGTTTGGAGCAATATAAAGAAAATTTGTAGTAATGTTTTTTGGGTAAAGAATATTAATTGAACCACTTTTATCCTGAGAAAATTTTGTATTTTCTGAAAATTTTTGTATTAATTGTTTTCTCTTTTCTTCTAAATATTCAATTTTTGAACTATCAATTTCTGTACCCACTAATGCAAAAATCATTTTTTTTGGTTGGATAAATAAATTTTGATATATCAACACATTTACTGAATTTTCATTTAAATTATATTTTTCTATTTGTTCCATTATATTTTCGTAAGACATAATTCTATTGTTGTCCTCAAACATTTTAACAAGTCGCTTGTTTACCCCATTTAATAAATGATTAGTTTTTGAATAATTAGTATTTTCTACATAATCACCATTAACTTTATAATTTAGTTTTTCACAAATTTTTAAAAGTACATTTAGAGGAGGTGAGATAAAATTTGTTTTTCTACTTCTTATTATACAATCCGATAAAACTTCTACATCAATTTTTTTTGTAACAGATAAAGTTGAATGAATAACCCCAATAAGACGGTTTTTATTTTCACTAGTCTTCGCTAAAAAATGTTTATCATCTAGCATAAAACCTTTCTTTTTTTTGACAATTTCAAAAACTAAATCATAGCTACACTTGTAATTTCTTCTTCTAATTTCTTTATGAAGAAGATCTATATTTACAATTCCATTTTCCTTTCCATTTTGCTTTACATATTTATTTATTAAATTTATTAAAGAACGTAAGTAGAAGCTGCTCTCACATATATAAACTTTTTTTTGTATGTAAAAAATTTTTGAAAATGAGTTAAATTGAAAGTGCCCTAAAAAAAATTTTAACGTGTAAAGATTTTTTAGTAATAAATTATTTTTTTTTAACTGCTTTAAAAATTCATCTTCTGTCATTAGGGCTGTTGAATTTAATATTTCATCTATTTTTATTAAAGCAGATTTAATTTCTTTAAATCTTGATGGGTGTTTAAGCTTTCTTAAAGCTTTATTCTCAATTTGTCGTATACGCTCTCTTGTTACTGAATAATATGTCCCAATATTTTGAAGTGTTTCAGAAAATTTTGTTCCAATTCCATATCTTCTTCTTATTATATTTTCTTCTCTTGGGGTAAGTGTGTTTAAAATTTTATTAATTTTTTCGTCTATATCAATCGTTTCGTTTAAGTTTAATGTTTTTATATTTTTAAAATTAATAATATTATTTAAAAGATTTGAAGTTTTTTTTAAGTAATTTAAACCTTCATCTGTAATCACAAACTTATTATCAATTACCTTTACTAATTTTTTTTTCTCTAATGTTTTATGAGATCGTAGATTTCTAACTTTTTGGCTAAATTTATCATCAGAACGATTTGCTAAAATAATGGTATCTTCTCCAACAGGATTCATGTTCTTTCTAAGTGACTTAATTAAATTTTGAGTATCTATTCCTGAGGAGTTTTCCTTTATAATTTTTAAAGCAAAAGGTATTATTTCACTTTCGCTATAGTTGGTCATGATATCTTTATTATAGCTTATCAAATTTTCCTGAGAAATCATTTATTCTTGCTCTTAAATCATACATTGCTGTTGTCATGTCATTACCGTAAGTATCTTTTTGAATATTAATAGCTGTTATTGCTACAGCAAGTTCTGTAGCGATAATTTCTTTCAAAAGAGAATTAAATTGATCATTTTCGTAATCATGTTTATCTATAAATCTCTTTAATGGAGGAAAGTCCGTATTAATAAAAATTGTAGCTTGATCTGGAAAAAATTCAGCTCTTAATTCTTCAATCCCAAGTGCTTTTTGTCTTATTCGCAGTCCACCCAAATTTTTATTTTTAATTTTTTCATCTCTCAATTTTGAGTTATTTTTGCTTTTTAAATCCTTAGGTGGTTTAGAGTTAGATTTATTATTTTTTTCTTTTTTTTCTAATTTTCCTTTATAAAATTCATCGCCAGCATTTAATACTTTGCCAATGACATCTTGCATATTAGATTCTCTTTTACTTTTTTTTGGAAGATTCTGATTGCTCTGAGAATTTAAATCTAATCTTTCCCATTCATCTTTTAAAATTTCACTAGCCTTTCCACTTATTTTATTAAGTTTACTATCTAACTCTTTATTAAATTTATTTTTTTCTCTTTCTTTTTCAATTTTTGATACTTCTTGCTCAAATTTTATTAATTCTGATGCTATGAAATTTCTTAAAACCACTACATATTTATTATCTAAGCTCAATTCCATCCTTCTAGATTGATCAAAAATAGGTGGATCAAATTGTTCAAGTTTTAGGTAAATATTTTTTATCTCTGCTTCACCTAAGATATAATTTACATATTTTTTTGTTTCAATACCTGGAGAGCATACTTCTAGTAAGTTTCCATCACCTAATACACTTATTCCATATTCTGCTTTTTTAAGTGGTTTTTTACTTTTTTTAAGTGTTAGTTCTATTTCGCCAGCACCAAAACCTAGCTTATTTAAATTGTCAAAAAATTCAGTATCTTTAGACGAAATATTTCTAGTAAGATCTTCTTCGATTGGTGGTTCTTTATATTCTAATAAATCATTATTAATATATACTTGAGCACCTTTGAATCTCATCATTTGTTTAAGAATATAGTCCTTAACAAATAAAATATCTTTATCACTTATTTCTTTGTTTAAACCAGTTGCAATAAATTTTGTACCATTTGGTACATCTGTTTTAGTTCCTATTTTATCTAAAGTAAAACCAGTATCTTTTTTAAGGTCATTAAAAGAGGTTTTACCTTCGTAAAGTTTATTATCTTTTACTGATGTAATGCTAAGATTTTTTGCTACTTTAAATATTGAAAACCCGCCAGTTCCAAAATATCCTCTATTTATGAAAACGTAATTACCTTCTATTCTATCTTTATTTTCTGCGTATCCAGTGAAAAAATTTGCTAAATCATCTTGATTCATTCCACGGCCATTATCAGTAACTTCAATTTTATCTTTTTTAATAGTTACTTCTACACATGGCATTTTTCCTTTAACTTGATAAGCCAAACCATTAACAACATATTCCCAAATCACTACTGGCAAACTTCCAAATGATGCTGTAGCTTGAACAAGTGCTCTCGTTTTATCAATTTTAAATGGTATTAATTGTCCCATAATTATCCTCTTTTGTTTTGTTTTAAAATTTTAATATTTTTCTTTAAAAAATTTGATATTTCTGGATCTTTTCTACATAAATTTATAACTTTTCTTATTCTTATCTTTCTGTTTTCAGGTGTTGTATAACTATCTATTCTAAATATACTTTCCATTTGTCTAAACGAAGGTTTTAACTTTTCTTTTTGAAAATTTAAAAAAATTTGATTTTTGCTTATTCGTGATATTTCAATATCTTGATTAATTATGTCCTTTTTTAAAGATCTTAGTTGAAAGCCATTAGAATTCTTTTTTCTTGAATTTTCGGTTGTTTCCAACCCTTTTGAGGTCAACATCCATCCTTTTCTTTCGTTTCCAAAAACTAGTTTTTTTTTTGAAGCTTGATAGAGATTTATCTTAACTTTATTAAGGTCAATTTGATCTGAGTATTTTTTCCAACACAAACTATTAGGAGAGATTTGATATGCTTTTTGTGCGATATCTTCTGTGTCTAGATATTTTTGTACACCACCCGATGAATAAATTGCTTGGAGTAGAATTTCTACAATATTTAATCTATTTTTCATAATAATTAATATTTAAAGTTTAAAATCATTATCATCCGAGGAGTTTTTTGATTTAAATCTTGTTTCAATATTTTTAATCTCTGATCTTAAAGCAGATATAATTTTATTAGAATCTTGTGTGCTATAATCATAATGAGCTCTATTTGCTAAATTTCCTATTAGTTTTAATAATTTTAAAGCTTTCTTAACTCTATTTTCTGCTAATTCTCTGAATTTTTCTTTTTTACTCATATTTTTTTCCTTTATTTATCATATTTTTATAATATTTAACAAATATGTATCATATATGTAATACATATGCAAGTAATATTTATATACAAGAAAAAAAAAATTCGTTTTGGAGTTGTATAGGATTAATCGGCTCAAAATCGGCATTTGCAACTAAATACATCTTTTTCAATTTAAATTATTCGCGAATAACGTTTCAAAGTTCGGGGCACCTGGCAACAGAACGCCCCTTCCTAAACATTTTAGTTTTTATTGATTAAAAAATAGATTAATAAACTTTTAAATAAAAAAAATATAATGAAAGCTTATAAAATTATCAAATCCAATATTCATCGTAAGGGCCTTTGTGCCGCACGTAATATAAAAAAAGGTGAAAGAATAATTGAATATAAGGGAAAAAAAATTACCCACAAACAGGCAGATGAAGATAATAAGTATGGCTATAATATTACCTATTTGTTTACGCTTAATAAAAAATATGTCTTAGATGGAGATTTTAAATTTAATACAGCTCGCCTAATAAATCATTCATGCAATCCTAATTGTGAAGTTCTTGAAGAAAATAAACCAGTCTTATGGATTACTGCAATGAAAGATATAAAAAAAAATGAAGAATTATCTTATGACTATGGATTTAGCTTTAATTGTAATTATAAAGATCATATTTGTAAATGTGGATCTAAAAATTGTGTTGGCTTTATTGTTAGAGAAGGTTCTCGATGGCGAATACCTAATATTCCCGAATAATGGTACAAAGTTCGGGGCACCTGGCAACAGAACGTCCATTTAAATTTAGAAAATGTATCAAAATGTCACTTAGTTGAAAATTAGCAATCAGTTAAAATGCTTTTATGAAATTAAAAGAAAATTTAAAGGCACCAAATTTTAAATTACCTAGCACTGACGGAAATATTTTTGAATTAAGAAAAATAAAGAAAAATATAATTTTATACTTTTATCCAAAAGATGATACTCCTGGTTGTACTTTAGAGTCAAAAGATTTTAGTAAATTAAATAGTTTAATTAATAAATATAAAACAATTGTATTGGGTATTTCTAAAGACAATATTGAAAGTCATTTAAAATTTAAAAAAAAATATAAATTAAAATTTGATTTACTATCAGATGAAAAAAAAACAGTAATAAGAAAATATGGAGTTTGGGGTAAAAAATCATTCTTAGGTAAAGAATTTATGGGAATAATACGAACTACATTTTTAATTAATTCAAAAGGTAAAATCCATAAAATTTGGAACAATGTAAGAGTAAAAGAACATGCAAAAGAGGTTTGTAAAGAATTAAAAAATTTATCTTAAAATATAAGTAATATTCGATAAATTTTTATTTCAAAAATTTATTTAAATTAGGTTTAAAATAGTTTGGTCCTTTCATAACTTTACCATTTTCATTATAAATGGGTTTGCCATCTTCACCAATTTTGCTCATATTTGACTGTTGTACTTCATCAAAACATTTGTCTAAATCTATTCCGAAAGCATGGCCAGCTCCATAAGTTACATACAATATATCTGTTAGAGCATCAGCAACTTCTTTTAGATCTTTATTCCTTATAGCTTCTTTGAATTCTTCAAGCTCTTCGCTTATTAAACTTATTCTTAAGTTATTAATTTTGTCTGAACT
The DNA here is from genome assembly GCA_902568975.1 of uncultured Pelagibacteraceae bacterium. Classification (GTDB taxonomy): domain Bacteria; phylum Pseudomonadota; class Alphaproteobacteria; order Pelagibacterales; family Pelagibacteraceae; genus Pelagibacter. The sequence continues at coordinate 28,053 of CACFSO010000001.1, read as the reverse complement.
TAAACCTGCCTTATTTTTTACTTCCTGGCCAAAAGTTTTCATGAATAATCCTACTTTTTGAAAGTTTGACATATTGCTCCTATATGATTCTTATTTAATTTAATGTATAAGATTAATATATTTATCCAAATTAAAATATTATGAGATATAGAATAGAAACTGATAGTATTGGTAAAATAAAAGTACCTGTGGATAAATACTGGGGTGCTTCTACACAGAGATCAAAAAAATATTTTGATATTGGAGATTTTTTAGTAAGACCAATTTTAATTAAATCAATTGCAATTGTAAAAAAAGCTGCAGCAATAGTTAATTTTAAAAATAGAGATATAGATAAGAAAATATCTAGATCTATAATAAAAGCTGCTAACGAGATAATAACGGGCAAATTAGAGGATAATTTTCCTTTAAAAGTATGGCAAACAGGATCTGGAACACAGACTAATATGAATGTAAATGAAGTAATAGCAAATAGAGCTATTGAAATATTAGGTGGAAAAAAAGGCTCAAAAAAACCAGTTCATCCTAACGACCATGTAAATAAATCGCAATCAACGAATGATGTTTTTCCCTCAGCAATGCATATTTCTATAGCTTTAAAGACTAAAGAAAAACTTTTACCAAGCTTAAATTTATTGAATAAAGAGTTAAAAAAAAAAGTAAAAAAATTTAAAAAAATTGTTAAAATTGGAAGAACTCATCTACAAGATGCAACACCTCTATCTCTAGGTCAAGAATTTTCTGGTTATCAATCTCAGCTTGAAAAATGTATAGAAAGAATAAATATTGCATTAAATGAAATTTATTATTTAGCTCAAGGTGGTACAGCTGTAGGAACTGGAATAAATACTAAAAAAAATTTTGATAAAAAAATAGTAAACGAAATAAAAAAAATAACTAAATTACCTTTTAAACCTGCGAAAAATAAATTTGCTGCTCTTGCGGCACATGATTCTGTTGTAAACTTTTCAGGTACTCTTAATACAACAGCTGTTTGTCTGATGAAAATTGCAAATGATATTCGTTTTTTGGGGTCAGGTCCAAGAGCAGGTTACGGTGAATTAATATTGCCTGAAAATGAGCCTGGATCCTCTATAATGCCTGGCAAGGTAAATCCAACTCAATGTGAGGCAGTTACAATGGTTTGTGTAAAAGTTATTGGAAATCACAATGGGATTACAATGGCTGGTTCACATGGTCATTTTGAATTAAATGTTTTTAAACCATTAATTATACATAATATTTTACAATCAATAAATATACTTTCAGATAGTACAAAAAGTTTTGCAAAGTTTTGTATTTCTGGATTAAAAGCCGATAAAGATAAAATAAAAAAACAATTAGAAAATTCTTTAATGCTAGTAACTGCTCTTAGTCCTAAAATTGGATATGATAATGCTGCAAAAATTGCAAAAAGAGCATTAAAAAATAAAACAACACTAAAATCAGAAGCTTTAAAAAGCGGTCTAATTAATGAATCAGATTATAATAAAATCGTAGATCCAAAAAAAATGATTTATCCTGGTTAATTATCGAAAACTTCCATAACAAAATTTCTTAGTCTAATCCAAGAGTTTATATTGTTATCATTTTCATAAAAACTTTTATTTATTGAATTATTAATCTTTAACTCATTTATAATAAAATTATTTGTTGTTAAATTATAAATTAACTTAAAAGATATTTGACTTAGATCAACTCTATTTTTTTTTGATATTAAAAATAATTTATAAAACTCTTTGCTGCTATCAATGTTTAAAAAAAGATCCCCTGAAAAGATTAATTCATTATCTACATTATCAAGTTGACTATTTTTTATATTAATTAAACCTATCTTTTTCATTTTAAATATTGATTTATTAAAATCAATTATTCCATCTTTAAAATTAGTTTTTAAAATAACACTTTCAAATAATTTATTTTTAACTGCACTATTTGATGAAAAAAATATTTTACCATTTAATATAGTATTATTTGTAAAAAAATTTTTAACGATTTGTTCTAGTAAATTATTTTCAACAAAAAAATTTTTAAAATTAAAATCTTCTGCAAAAAGATTAAAATTAAATTCAAATGGATTAAGCTCAAAAACTAAATTATATTTTAATTTTATTTTTTCTGTATCGGAGTTTAAAGAATTTATTTTTAGTTTTTTATTCTTCAAATTATAATCAATTTCGGATAGAAATTTGGATCTAAAAAAATTTAACTCATTTTTTGCATTGTAAAAATTTTCGTAATTTGAAATATTTTTTAAATTTAAATTTATTTTTTTTATTTTTAAATTAGAAACTATTTCTTTTTTATAAAAATTTATATGTGAAGTATATTTAAAAGGTAAATTAAATATTTTACCATTTACTTTAAGAATATTTGAAGATGTTTTTTTATCATATAAAATTGATGAATTTTTTATTGTTAATATTGCTAATGTATCTTTTACATTATTTTGAATAAAGAAAATTGATTTATCAAAACTAATTCTTTTATTTTTTTTATTTTTTAGAAATATATCAATTACTTTATAATTTTCATTATTTACGTACAAATTTAAATTTTCTAAAACAATATTTTTAATAAAAATTTTTTTTTGTTGAAACAAATTGCCCTGACCAATGAATATTTTGATCTTATTTATTTCTCCTAGTTCAATATCTTGACCATTTTTTTTAAGACTTATTTTTGATTTATTGATTCTATAATTTGGATAAGGAAAAATTGAATAATCTATATCTTTAGGTGAAAATTTTAATGATATGCCAAATTCGGTTTTTATTAACTTTTTTAATTCACCGTGAACTTTTGAGACGTTATATATACTAGGAATTGAAAGATAAAATAAATATAGTAAAAAAATTGATATTATTGAAATTACTAAATATTTTACCTGCTTATTGTTTAATTTTGAAAATTTCATATAAAAATTATTTATATAATACTTAAGTAAAATAAATGCAAAATATAGAATATTTAAATAGTTTAAATGATAAACAAAAAGAAGCTGTACAATATTTAAACGGCCCTTTATTGATCGTGGCTGGAGCTGGATCTGGAAAAACCAAAGTATTAACTTCTAGAATTGCTCATTTGTTAAATAAACAAAAAGTTTTCCCAAATCAAATTCTCGCAGTTACTTTTACAAATAAAGCAGCAAAAGAAATGTCTATTAGAGTAAGTAAAATTTTAAAGAAGGGAGCTATTGGTTTACCATGGTTAGGAACTTTTCATTCTATATGTGCAAAAATATTAAGAAAACATGCTAGCGCTGTATCATTAAACTCTAATTTTACAATAATAGATCAAGATGATCAGTTAAGATTAATTAAAAATATATGTAAAGTTGAAAATATAGATATAAAAAAAGTTTCTCCAAATTTTATATTATCAATAATAGATAAATGGAAAAATAAAGGATGGTACCCAGATGATGTGGTAATTAAGAAAAAAGATATTTTTGAAAAAAAATTTTTAAATATTTACAAAATATATCAGTCTAAGTTAACAGATTTAAACGCTTGCGATTTTGGAGATTTAATATTGCATTGTGTAAAAATATTTGAAAAATATGAGGATATAAAAATAATATATTCAAAAAATTTTAAATATATATTGGTGGATGAATATCAAGATACAAATTTTATTCAAAGTAAATGGCTTAACTTACTAGCTGAATATAATAAAAATATTTGCTGTGTTGGTGACGATGATCAATCTATATATAGTTGGAGGGGTGCTGAAATAAAAAATTTCTTAGAGTTTGATAAAATTTATAGTGGTACAAAAATAATTAGATTAGAAAAAAATTATCGATCAACACAAAATGTTTTGACAGTTGCTTCACACTTAATTTCACACAACCAAAATAGAGTGGGTAAAAATTTATATACTAATAGTGATGATGGAGATTTAGTATCATTAAATTGTTATAAAAATGGAAAAGATGAAGCGGTTGGTATAAGTGATGAAATAGAAAGATTAAAAAAAAAATTTTCTTTAAATAATATGGCAATTTTAGTCAGAGCTATTTTTCAAACAAGAGAATTTGAAGAACGTTTTTTAAAAATAGGTATACCTTATAGAATAATTGGCGGTATAAAATTTTATGAAAGAGCTGAAATAAAAGATTGCATCGCTTATTTAAGAGTTATCTTCCAAAATCAAGATGATCTTTCATTTGAAAGAATAATTAACGTTCCAAAAAGATCAATAGGAGATTCAACAATTAAAAAAATAAATGAATTTGCAAGATCAAATTCAATTTCATTAGAAGTTGCCTCAAAAAAACTTATTGAAAAAAATGAAATAAAACCAAAAACTAAAGTAGGATTAAATTTATTATTAAAATTAATTGAAAAATGGAGAAATGATTATTCAAAAAAAATAAGTCATATAAAACTACTACAAAATATTTTGGATGAGTCAGGATATAGCCAAATGTTAAAAAATAAAAAAGATTTAGAAAATGAAAATAGATTAGAGAATATTAAAGAGCTTCTTAACGCTATGAAAGAATTTGATAATTTAGAAAGTTTTCTAGAACATGTGGCGCTCGCAACATCTTTGGATAAGGATTGGGAAGGACAAAAAATTAATTTAATGACAATACATGCATCTAAAGGTTTAGAATTTGATGTTATTTTTTTACCTGGATGGGAGGAAGGTTTATTTCCCCATCAAAAATCAATTGAAGAAAAAGGAGAAAGTGGCTTAGAAGAAGAAAGAAGGCTTGCTTATGTAGGAATAACTAGAACAAAAAAATTAGCTAATATTTCGTTTTCTATGAATAGATTTTATCAAGGAGATTGGATTGATAGTATTGCTTCAAGATTTATTGATGAATTGCCTGAAAATAATGTAAAAAGAAATGCATCATTTGAAAATAATGAAAATACCGATTTTGATTTTAATCAAGATGTAGAATACGAAACAGAAATTAAGAGTCCTGGTTGGATTAGATATCAAAAAAGAATTAAATGATAAATAAAATAAAAAACTTAATAAATTCAAATAATTTAGACGGCTATATAGTACCTAAAAATGATGAATTTTTTACAGAATATTCAAAAACAAATAAACTACAAATAGTAGCAAATTTTACTGGATCCGCTGGATTTGTATTATTATTAAAAAATAGCAATCACTTATTTGTTGATGGTAGGTATACTATTCAAGCTAAAAATCAATCAGGTAAAAAATTCATTATACATGAAATACCCTATGTTTGGCCTAAAAATATTTTAAATAAAAAATCATTTAATATTGGATTTGATCCTAAACTTTTTACGAATGATACTTTAAAAATATATTTTGATAAATCTTGTAAACTTATACCAATAAATAAAGATTTATTTGCAAACAAAATTGAGAAAGTTAACAAAGAAAATTTTATTTATCCAATTGATTATAAAGTTTCAGGAGAAAACGTAGATAAAAAAATTAATAGACTTAAAAAAATTATTAATAGCAAAAAAATAGATAATTTATTTATAAGTTCAGGTGAAAATGTTTGCTGGCTGTTAAATATTAGAGGAAAAGATCTGCCGAATTCTCCAATAGCAAATTTTCAAGCAATTCTAACAGATAAGAAAAAAATTATTTTATTCGGAAATATAAAAAAATTAAAAAACATTAAAAAAAAATTAAGAAAAAAAAATATAAATTTCTATGAAAAAAATAAATTTTTTGAAATTTTAAATACTTTAAAAGGTAAAAGTTTTTGCATAGATGGAAAAACTTGCTCTGCATTTAATGAAAGTTTAATAAATTCAAAATTCATTATTAATGAAAGAATTGATCCGATTTATAATTTAAAATCAATCAAAAATAAAATTGAAATCAAAAATATGATTAATGCACATATTGAAGATGGTGTTGCTTTAACCAAATTTCTTTATTGGATTAAAAATATGAATATTAATTCTTTGAATGAGCTTAAAGTTGAAAAAAAGTTAGAAAATTTTAGAAAAAAAAGTAAAAATTTTTTATATCCAAGTTTTAGCACTATCGCTGGTTCGGGGCCTAATGGTGCAATAATCCATTATAGATCGAATAAAAAAACAAATAGAAAACTAAGTAAAAATGATTTACTTTTAGTTGACTCAGGTGGTCAATATAAATGGGGAACCACGGATGTTACTCGTACAATATCATTTAACAAACCAGCCAAAAAAATAAAGCAATTGTACACGAGAGTTTTAAAAGGACATATTGCTGTTGTAATGACTAACTTAAAAAAGAATCAAAATGGACATCAAATAGATAAACTTGCAAGAAAAAGTCTTCAGTCTGTTAATTTAGATTATAGACATGGTACAGGACATGGGGTTGGTTTTTTTATGAATGTCCATGAGGGTCCTCAAAGTATCTCAAAAAATAATTTTGTAGAATTGAAAAAAGGAATGATAGTTAGTAACGAACCTGGATATTATTTGGAAAACAAATTTGGAATTAGAATAGAAAATCTTGTTTATATAGATGGAAAGAAGAATAATCTTTACTTCAAAAACCTAACTTTTGCTCCGCTTGAAAAAGATTTAATTGAAGAAAAATTACTTTCAAAAACTGAAAAGGATTATATTTTGAAATATCATTTAGAAACTTATTCTAAAATATCTCCATATCTTAATGAAAATGAAAGAAAGTGGCTTACAAAACTAATTTAGCAATTCAGACCATTCTTTTTGCGTTAGAATTTTAATTCCAAAATTTTTTGCTTGATCTATTTTTCTATTTGTAGGTTTTTCACCTATTACCAAAAAATCAAGTTTTTTAGTTACTGTACTAGCAATACTTCCTGCATTTTGTTCTATTAAACTTTTTGCTTCAGCTCTACTGATATCTTTTAACTTTCCAGTAAACATAAAAGATTTATTTTTAAATTTTCCTTTTTGATTAGTTTGTCTGCTTTTAATTAATAAAATTTCATTTAAATCTTTGACAACTTTAAGATTAATTTTATTTTTGAAAAACTTTTCTAATGATTTAACCTGCGTTTCACCAATTCCATCAATATTTATTAAATCAATTAATTTATCTTCGCTTACTATATCCAAAAAATTTTTTATGTTTTTTGAAAAATCTGCAATTATTTTAGCATTTTCCATTCCAATATGTCTTATACCTAAAGAAAAAATAAATTTTTCAAGATTAACTTCTTTTGATTTTTCAATTGAAAATTTCAGATTTGAAACCGATTGCTCTCCCCAACCTTCAAGTTTTGATATTTTTTTATAATCTAATTTATAAACATCTTGAGGAAATTTAATAAAATTAAGTTCCCATAATCTTTCTACTACCTTTTTTCCTAAACCATCAATATTTAATGCATCTTTTGAAATAAAATGTTTTATTTTTTCAATTGCTATTTTCTCACAATCAAATCCCTCGTTGGAACATCTTCTTACTGCATCATATTTTTTTGTAATTTGATTGTATTCTTTTTCAGTTTTTGATCCACAAGATGGACATTTTTTTGGAAAAATAAATTTATTAGAATTTTTTTTTCTTTTTTTTAAATCTACCTCTAAAACATGAGGGATAACATCTCCTGCTCTTTCAATCTTTACAGTATCTCCAACTCTTATATCCTTTCTAGTAATTTCATCTTCATTATGAAGAGTTGCATTAGAAACAACTACTCCACCGATATTAACTGGCTTAACTTTTGCAACAGGTGTTAAAGCCCCCGTTCTCCCAACCTGAATATCAATTTTGATTATTTTTGAAAATGAACTCACTGAAGAAAACTTATGCGCTATTGCCCATCTTGGTGAATTTGCTGCAAAGCCCAATCTTTTTTGTAAATTAAAATTATTTATTTTGTATACAAGACCGTCTATATCATAATCTAAATCATATCTTTGATTTTCAAAGTTTTCATGATTAATTAATAAATTGTCTATACCTGAAATTACTTTATTAAATTGACTAATTTTAAAACCCCATTCTTTCAATGAATGTAAAAATTCTGATTGATCTTCAAAATTTAAATTATCTATATATCCAAATGTATAAGCAATAAATCTTAAAGGTATTTTTTTTGTTTCTTCAGAATTTTTTTGCCTTAAAGATCCTGATGCTGCATTTCTAGGATTGGCAAACTTATCTTTTAAATTTTCAAAATCACTATTTGTAATAAATACTTCTCCCCTTATATCAATATCTGCGGGAAAGTTTTTTGATTTAATTACCTTTGGTATATCTGAAATAGTTTTTAAATTTTCAGTTATTAACTCTCCTTCATTTCCATCCCCTCTAGAAAGACCAGATACTAGCTTGCCATCTTTATAGGTTAAGGATGCAGAGATACCATCTATTTTTGGCTCAACACTATAAGAAAAAGACTTTTTACTTTCTAAATTAAGAAAATTGATTATCTTTTTTTCAAAATTAATTAGGTCTTCTTTATTAAAAGCGTTCGACAACGAAAGCATTTTAATTCTGTGTTTAGATTTAATAAAATTTTTTGATGGTTTAAAACCTACTTGTTTTTTTGGAGAAAATTTGCTTTTTAAAAAAATATATTTTTCTTCTAAAAACAAAATATATTCTTTAAGTTTGTCATACTCATTATCTTCTACTAATGGAGAATTTTTTTCAAAATAAAATTTATTATATTTTATTAATAATTTTAATTTTTTTTTATATTCTTCTTTTATTTTATTTTTATCCATCTCTATTTAAATAAAGATAAAATTTTACGAGTGATAAAGTTTCTGTCTTTTTTTGTTTTCTTTATTTCTCTAACTGTATAATCTTTATTAAAAATCTTGTAGCTTTGTTCATACCATTTACCTGATTGATAATTATACCCTAATAAATTTGCATATTTTTTAGACTCTTCTATTAAACCAATTCTATAATAGATTTCTACCAATCTATGTAATGCTTCCTCAACATAAATAGTTGTATCATAATCTTCAACAATAACATTTAATCTATTTATTGCTGCTATCCATTTTTCATATTTAATATAATATTTTGCAATATACATTTCTTTTGAAGCTAAAGTTTCCTCAATTAAATTAAGTTTAAACTCTGCATCTAATGCAAAGTCAGTGTTAGGGTATTTTTCTAATACAATGCTAAAATTTTTTTTTGCTTCTAAAATTGGACTCAAATCTTTTTTTTCATCTACAATTGACTCATAATAACACATCCCAAGTAAATAGTATGCGTAATCTGAATTTAAATCTTTTGGATATGTTTTTAAATATCTGTTTAATTCTGATATTGCTTCATAATAATATGCTTGGGTATAATAAGAATATGACGCCATTAAAACTGACTTAGCTGCCCATTGTGATTGGGGAAATAATAATTCTGATTGATTAAATTGCTTAGCAGCATATATAACATCTCCATCTTGAAGACTTTTGAATCCTTCTCTGTATGCTTCAATCATTTGAAGTTCAATATCATCAGATTTAATTGTAAGAAGATCTTTTTCTTCTTTTTTATTAGAACATGAAAAATTGAAAATTAGTAAGAAAATTAATATATATTTTATAAAACTAACCATTATTATTGTTTAACAGAAAATTTAATTAATTTAAAATTTTATGCTATTGATTTTAGTAGCTTTTTATAAATTAAAGTAGAAGGAAGATTCTTTTCTTTGATTTCAAAGATTGAATAATTGTTCTGATTAGCAAACAATTCTCTTAAAAGCTTGTTGGTTAATTTATGACCTCCTTGAGAACAAATTACTTTTCCAATTATTTTATATCCACTTAAATAAATATCACCCATACAATCAAGAATTTTATGGTTAACAAACTCTAATTTATTTCTTAAACCGCCTGAATTGACCAATTTCTTTCCATCTACTACTAATGCATTATCCAAACTACCTCCCAAACCTAAATTCATTTTTTTTAGTTTTTCGACGTCTTCGAGCAAACAAAAAGTTCTAGAGCTTAAAATTTCTTCTAAATTATCTTCGTATACATTTACTTTATTTCTTTGTGTGCCGATAAATTCATTTTTAAATTTTATTTCAAAATCAATTTCTAGACTTAATTTATTTGGTGAAATTTTAATAAATTTTTCTCCTTCAAAGTAATTCACCTCTTTATTAATTTTAATTATTTTTATAGGTTTGCTACTACTTTTCAAACCTGCTTCTTTCATCTTTTCTACAAATAATTTTGATGAACCATCCAAAATAGGTATTTCATTTCCATCGACTTCAACTAAAGCGTTATCAATATTCATGACAAAAAAAGCTGCCATTAAATGTTCTACTGTAGAAATGCTAATTCCAAATTCATTAGAAATTGTCGTACAATAATTAGCACTGCTTACATTATAAACGCCAGGAAAAATTATATTATTTTTATTTATATCTATTCTTTTAAAAACTATACCTGAGTTAGGTTCATTTGGATGTATTGTCATTGCAACATCCTTACCACTATGAAGTGCTACACCATTAAATTTAATAGAAGAAGCAATAGTTTTTTGGTTTAATAATGACATTAAAGAAACTATATTTCTCTTTTAAATGTCTTAAAAAACAATAAATGTTACGAGAAAATACAGATATTTATTTAAATAAATAGAATAATTTCTCAAAAAAACCTTTTTTCTTATTAACTTTCGGAACTAATACAACTTCTTGTTTATTAGCTCCAGCTATAATATCTCTTCCAAGTTGACAAATATTTTTTTTCGTATTGTTATTAAAAAAATTTTTTAAATAATTAAAACATATAAATCTTTTGATAGATATTTGCTGATTTAAAAATAATTTCTCAAATTTTTTTATAAGATTTTTTGGTAAACAAATAAATTCAATATCAATTGAAAACTGATGACATATTTTATCATCAGGCAGAGTTTTAAATTCAATATTATCTAAAATATATTTTTCTACTAGAATATGCATAATATTAAGATCTCTATTAGATTTCATAATTTGTTGTTTTGCATCCTGTATTAAGTACATAAGATCTTCTTTACTTATTTTTTTTCCTACACTATTTTTCATTATTGATAATTTTAAAGATGTAGTTTCTGGTGTATCTACTATCAAATTAATTTCCTTTATAAGTTCAGATATAGATTTTTCTAATTCACGAACATTTTTTTCTACTAAGTTTTGTAAGCTCTCAAAATTAATTTGTTTTAAATTTTCAAAATGAGATTTATAATCTTGCTCTTTATAATACTTCAATTGATCATTTAAATTATCAAATGCTGCTAAATTAATATTTGAATAATTAAATTCGAAATAAATATCAAAATTTTTTTTATCCATTTACAAGAATAACCTGATTTTGGATTCTTAGGTCAATAATGTTATATGAACTTAATTGATTATTTTCAATTATTAACTTAGCTTTAAAAAGAGACTCCTCTATCTTTTTACTTGGAAGTTTAATTGTTATTCCATTTTTATTTTTAATATCCCATCTTCCATTTGGAAAATAAAAAAAATTTTCTATACTTTGATAATCAAATCCAGAATCATCAATTATAGATTTTAAAATAAAAAATTCTTTAATAGAAAAATTTCCAAAAATATTTGGTATATTATAATTTTTATTAAAGTTTTTACTATTTATAAATCTTTTATTTGTTCCGATAAAATATTTATTATTTTCTTTAAAAGTGGTTGCAATAAATTTTGCGGGTTGTAGATTTATTACTAATTTAGAGGGAAATATTTTATTTACATAGTATCTTTCTATGAAATCATATTCATTTAGTTCATTTTTCATTTTTTTTTTATTAAATAAAAAAATATTTTTATTTTTTAAAAAAAGAAAATCCTTTTGTATTTTTAAGTTCAAACTTTTTTCTAAACCATTTACTTCAATAATCTTTATTTTCTGAAAATTACTTCGATTCTTTATAAGATTTAAATTATCTATGTTAGATAAAAAAAATAAAAGAAAAATAAAAAAAAATATTTTTTTTTTTTTATCTATTAATTGAAGCGTCATTAATAATCCATTCGATTAATTCCATAAAATTCATTCCACGATATCTTGCAATTTCTGGAACAAGAGATAAAGAGGTCATGCCTGGTTGGGTATTAGTTTCTAATAAATAAAATTTATTTTTATAAAATCTAAAATCTGATCTTGTAACTCCTTTACATTTTAATAATTTATGAGCTTTTAAGGCAATAGAGGTAACTTTTTTATAATTTTTTTTACTAATGTTTACAGGAATTATATGTTTTGTTTTTGCTGAGGGATTATACTTTGCTTCGTAATCATAAAACTTTCTTTTTGGTTTAAGCTCTATTGCACCTAATTTTTTTTGGCCTAAAATGGCTACCTGAATTTCTCTACCAGGAATATATTTTTCAATCAGTATTTCTTTGTAACTTTTAAGTTTTTTAATATTTTTTACTAAATTGAATTTTGAACAAATAAAAACATTAACGCTTGAACCTTCATTTATAGGTTTAATTACAACTGGAAAACCTAATTTCTTTTTTATTATAGAAAAAATTTGATTTTCTTTTAGTTTTTTTTTGAATATAAATTTGATGTGTCTTGGAGTATCTATATTATTTTTAGCAAATATTTTTTTCGACAATTCTTTATCTATGGCTAAAAATGATGCCAATGCTCCTGAGTGAGTATATTTAATTTTTTCTGACTCTAAAATAGTTTGAATATATCCATCCTCTCCATAGCGGCCGTGCAATAGATTAAAAACTACATTAGGTTTAAATTTTTTTAAATCTTTTATAAATGAGCCTTTAGGATCACATATTTTTGTAAAATATTTTTTATTTTTTTTTAATTCTTTTTGTACACTTTTTGCAGTATTAAAACTTACTTCACGTTCTTTAGAATATCCCCCTGCAATTATTAAAATTCTTTTTTTCATTTTACTAATATAATTTCCAAGTCTAAATTTACCCCGGTCTTTTTTTTTACATTGTCTATTACAAAATTTATTAAATTTTTCATATCTTTTGAGGTAGAATTTTTACTATTTACAAAAAAATTACAGTGTTTATCTGAAATTTTTGCACCACCAAAACTGGTATCCAAAGGGACAGACTCTTTTATTAATTCCCAAACCTTTTTTTTTGTTTGATCTACGGGATTTTTAAATGTACTCCCTCCTGTTTTTATTCTTGTTGGTTGTGACAACTCTTTTTGATTCTTTAATCTATCAATTTCCTTTTGGATTAATTCTTTATTTTTTTTTTTACCTTTAAAAGTTGCACTTAAAAAAATATATTCTTTAGGTAAATCGCTTCCTCTATAATAAAAATTTATTTTACTTACTGGTATTGTAAAAATTCTTCCAGATAAATCAGTTGCTTGAACAGAAACTAAAATATCTTTAAATTCCTTTTTAAAACATCCAGAATTCATTTTAATTCCCCCTCCAACTGATCCTGGGATGCAAGATAAAAATTCAAAACCCCCAATATTTTCGTTTTTAGCAAATTCAGATAAATTTTTGTCACTTACAGAACTTCCAACTATTAATGAATTATTTTTAAGCTTTGAAATATTAGAAAATTTTTTACCTAATTTAATAACTACACCATCAAATAAACTATCATCAAATAATACATTTGAACCAGCTCCTAAAATAAAAATTTTTCCTCTTTTTTTATATAATTTTAAAAATGAAATTAACTCATTTAAAGACTCTGGTCTAAAATAGATCCTGGCTTTTCCGCCAATATTAAACCAATTTAGTTTTTGCAAATTGTAGTCAAAATATAATTTTCCGCTTATTTCTTTCTCAAATTCTTTTATATCATTTATTATCATTTAATTAATTCAGGTATTATCATTTAATTAATTCAGGAAGGCTTCTCATCCAGCTAGATATAGATCCAGCACCCATACCTATTACAACATTATTTCCGTAAATATTTTGTTTAACAAATTTCGCAATATCATATTGATTATTAACAAGAATTAATTCAACTTTAGAATTTTTAATAATATCTTTTGCAAAATTCAGATAATCAAATCCTAATTTTATATTTTCTCCTGCTTTATATATTGGACAAAGAACTACTGTATTTGCTTTTTTAAATGCAAGTGAAAATTTTTTTCTCAAATGTTTTAACCTTGAAATTCTATGTGGTTGAAATATACAAAATATTTTTTTACTTTTATAAACTTGTTTTACTGAATTTAATACTTCATTAATTTCTGTGGGATGATGTGCATAATCATCTATAAAAATTGATTTTTGAAAATTAAATAAAAAATTAAATCTTCTTTCAACTCCTTTAAAATTGTATAAACCTTTTTTAATCATATTATCTGATATACCTATACAAAAAGATACAGCAACTGCTGCGGTTGAATTTCTTATATTGTGAAGACCAATTAAAGGTATTTTAATATTTTTTATAAAATAGGTTTTTTTTCCTTGCAGAGATATCCTTAAATCAAATTTAGAAAAATTATAATTTTGTGAAATATTTTGAATTTTAAAATTTGATTTTTTATTCAACCCATAAGTATAGAAGTTTTTATTTTTAATTTTTTTTATGATGTCTCTATTATTTTTATCATCTATACAAATAAATGTTTTTCCAAATGAAGGGGTTTTCTCAACAAAACTAACAAATTTTTTCTTTAAATTATTTATAGATTTGTAGTAGTCCAAATGTTCTTCGTCAATATTGGTTACAATTGAGTAAGTTTGTGGAACTTGAAGAAAGCTACCATCAGATTCATCAGATTCTAATATACACCAATTGCTATTTCCTAATTTTGCTGAATTTCCAAAAGAATTTAATATCCCTCCATTTATTATTGTTGGGTCTAATTTAGAAATTGAAAATATATTTGCTATTAAAGATGTTGTTGTAGTTTTACCGTGAGAACCCGCAACAACTATGTTCCTCATTAAAGAAACAATATGACCTAACATATCTCCTCTTTTATAAATTGGTAATTTTCTTTTTTTTGCCTCTAAGTATTCTGGATTATTTGATTTGATAGCAGAAGAAATAACTAAAATAGTAGATTTTTTTATATTTTGTTTTTTATGACCAATAAAAATATCGATTTTATTTTTTTTTAATCTTTGAATATTATTATTAAAAACTTTATCACTTCCTTGAATTTTAAAACCTAGGCCGTGCATTATTAAAGCTAAGCCACTCATGCCTATGCCTCCTATTCCTACAAAATGAATAAGTTCAGTTTTTGCTAATTCAATTTTCATCTATTAATTCTAGTAATTTTTCATTTATATTATTCCATGTGTTTTGATAAGAAATTTTAAGTAAATTTTCTTTTTTACTATTATAATCTTTCTGATTATTAATAAAATTGACTATAAAATTTGCTAATTTATTATCATCAAAATTTTTTTGATCAAACAGCCAGCAACATTTCTTATCATAATAATATTTGGCATTATAAAATTGATGATTGTCTTTTGCATATGGAAAAGGAATGGCAATAAAAGGTATAGCGAGAAAAGAAAGTTCAGACATTGCGGATGCTCCACATCTAGTTATAGCTAGGTCAAAAAAATTACTATCATTATATAATTCTTTTTTAAATTTAAACAAATCATGTGTAATATGCATTTTATTATAAGCTAATTTTATTTGAGGTAAATTTTTAGTGTCATAAAGCTGTTGTGTTATATTTATCTTATAAAATTCTGATAATTTTAATATTACATCTTTTATTTTTGTATCAAAAATTTTTGCGCCCTGGCTCCCTCCTAATACTAATATATTTATTGGACTCGAAATCTTTTTATTTAAGTTTTTACTTAAATCATAAAACTCTTTTTTCAACAAAGGCTTAATTATAAATATTTTTTTTCTAAATTTTTTTGGAAATCCAATTATTTCATCTTGGTAACAAATAATTTTTTTTGAAAAATTTAATATTAATTTATTTGTTCTTCCAATAACCATATTTGGTTCAAACAGGTAGATATTTATTTTTAAAAGTTTTGATGAAATGCAAAAAGGTAAAGACATATAACCGCCAGTACTAATTAGAGTATCTATTTTTTTTTCTTTTAAATATTTATATGTTTTAATTATTGAGAATAAAAAAGATGCTAAATTAATTGGAAACATAAATATACTTGAAAATATATTTGGTACATCTATTAGCTCAAAAAAATATTTTTCTTTATCAATAAATTTAGATCCTCTTTTATCTGAAACTAAAAATAAGTTGAATTTTTCTTTTAAATGATCCAATAAAATTAAAGCAGGAATCACATGGCCACCTGAACCGCCTGTTGAAATAATAATATTTTTCACTATTAATTAATTTTTCTTCTCGTTAAGTTTAAAATAATACCAGATAAGATTGATATACTTATTATTGAAGAACCTCCATAACTCAAAAAGGGCAAGGTCATTCCTGTTGTTGGCAAAATCCTTATATTTACTCCTACATGAATAAAAGTTTGTATAAGCATTAAAGCTATTGAGCCCAATAGAATCATTTTTATTTTATTTTCATTTTCATCAACTATTTTATTTATAACTTTAAATGCTAAAATTAAAAAAATTACCATAATTAGTATAGCTATAATAATTCCAAACTCTTCTGAAATTACTGCAACAATATAATCTGTATGAGCCTCCGGAATTTTAGTATTTAAAGTTCCTTCACCGATTCCTTGACCAAAAAAACCGCCATTGATTATAGCTTCTGATGCTTTTTCAGATTGATAATTGTTTCCTGTATTTGGGTTTAAAAAACCTAACAATCTATCTTTAATGTATTCAAACTTATTTATAAAAAAAATCATATAAAATAAAATTGAAGAGATAAAAATAAAGAATGAGAAAAAAAATATTAAGTTAACACCTGATATAAAAATTAATGACAACCAAGTAAGAACAATTAATAAAGTTTGCCCAATATCTGGCTGTGATATTAACAATAAAATTATTGGTAGTATAACTAATGCACTCAAAAAATAATTAAAATATATCTTTTTGTTATTTTCAATTGAAAGAACTGAAGAAATTACAACTATAAAAAATGGTTTTAATAATTCGATTGGCTGAAAACGAGGAAATGGTCCTCCTAAATCCATCCATCTTTTAGATCCTTTAATTTCAATTCCAATAAATGGAACAAGTAGTAAAAAAATAAAAAAAATAAAAAATAAAACTATGGAAATATTTAAAAGTTTATCTTTTTCAAAAAATGAAAAGATTACCAATGTTAAAAATCCTAAAAAAACAAAAACTAAATGTTTAATAAAAAAATAATATGAATTAGTGTCTAATTTGTCAGAAGCTATTAAAGAAGTTGAAACTAAAGAGAAAAATAATCCCAAAATAAATAAAGTTAAAATTAAAAATAATAAAGTTTTATCAATATTTTTCCACCAATTATAATAAGATTTATAAATATAGTTACTATCAAACATTAATTTTTTTTATAAGACTTAATTTTTTTACTAGGTTATTGAAATAATGTCCTCTATGTTCAAAATTTTTAAATTGATCAAAAGACGCTGCGGCAGGACTTAAAATTATATTCTTAGGGAATAAATGATTCTTTTTTGTATCAAGCAAAGTCTTTTCTAGAGCTTTTTTTAAATTACCGAAAGTTTTATATTTAATTTTGTTTTTTAAATTTTTTATAAAGAAGCTTTTATTTTTTCCATAAATATATGCGGTAACAATATTTGTAAAATATTTTTTATTTAAATTAAATTTATCTCCTTTTTTTCCCATGCCTCCTAAAATCCAATAAATATTTTTATATGATTTTAGTAGATTATGGGTTGATGAAAAAGTAGTAGATTTAGAGTCATTTATAACTGTTAATTTTTTATTTTTAAACAATATTTGTTGTCTAAAATCTAATCCTTTAAATTGATTAACAACTTCTAAAATTCTATTAATTTTCAGATTAAGTTTTCTAGATATTTCTAATACAAATTTTAAATTTTTAATATTATTTATATTTTTAAAATATGGATTAATAATTTTTTTACTAATATTTTTAGAAATATTATTATTAACTTTTATAATTTTAGATTTTATTTTATTAAGTTTTAATTCTTTTTCTAGATAAAGATTATTTTGTTCAATAAATGCAATATTATTTTTTTGTTGATTTAAAATTAACTTAAACTTAGATCTAACATAGTTTTTAAATTTTCCATGTCTTTCTAGATGATCGGGGCTAATATTTAATATTACCGCAAAATTTGTTTTAAAATATTTACTATATTCTATCTGATAAGAAGAAGCTTCGATAACAAATATAGTATTTTTTGTAATATTTTTTTCCTCTAGCATTGGAGATCCAATATTACCTACTAATCTGGCATCTTTATTATGTTTTATTAAAATTTCATAAAGTAGTTTTGATGTTGTAGATTTGCCATTAGTGCCTGTTATTGTTATTTTTTTATTCATAACATTGTGAGCATAAAAAATATCAAGTTCACTTATTATTTTTTTTTTATTTTTTTTAATATATTTTTTAAGTCCGCATTTATTAATATTAATTCCTGGGCTAATAACGATAAAATCAATTTTTTTTGAAAATATTTTTTTTTTTTTTATAAAAAAAATATCTAAATTTTTTGACAAAGAAAAAATTTTATCATCATAAATCCAAATATTGTTATTTTGTTTTAAATAATTAAAGCAAGCTCTGCCACTTTTTCCAAAACCATAGATTAAGATATTTTTTTTTTTAAATTTATCTTCCGGGGTATACATTATTATCTAAGCTTAAGTGTAGCTAAACCAATCATTGCAAGAATAATGGAAATTATCCAAAATCTAATAACAATCGTAGATTCTTGCCATCCTTTTTTTTCAAAATGATGATGTATTGGTGCCATTTTGAAAATTCTTTTGCCGGTCAGTTTGTATGATATAACTTGTACAATTACTGATATTGCCTCAAAAACAAATAATCCTCCAGTAATCGCCAATACTATTTCATGTTTAGTGATTATACCTACCGCTCCAAGTGAACCCCCAAGTGATAAGGAACCAGTATCACCCATAAAGATCTTTGCTGGTGGAGCATTAAACCACAAAAAACCTAAACAAGCTCCAATAATTGATCCACAAAATATTGATACTTCACCAACTCCTCTAATATATGGTATTTGAAGATATTCAGAAAAAACTATATTTCCTGTTACATAACTTATAAATGCAAAACAAGAAGCAACTAATATAACTGGAACCGTAGCCAACCCATCAAGTCCATCTGTCAAATTTACAGCATTAGAAGATCCAACAATTATGAAAATATAAAAAGGTATAAAAAACCAACCTAAATTAATTAATAAATTTTTGAAAAAAGGAAAATAAAAATTTTTTAATTCGGGAGATTGCACATAATAAACTAATATAAAAATACCTATTAAAGATAATATAATTTGACTTATTAACTTAAATTTAAAAGAAACTCCTCTAGAATCCTTTGACCTTATTTTTTTTAAATCGTCATATGCACCCAAAAGACCAAAACTACCAACAATGAATATTAAAAACCAAATATATGGATTTGATAAATCACTCCAAAGCAAAATTCCTGAGAATAATCCAATTAATATTAATAATCCTCCCATAGTTGGAGTACCAACCTTTTTAAAAATATGTTCGGTAGGTCCATCATGTCGAATTGGATTATGTATTTTTTTTTGAGAAAAAAAATTAATAAATGGCTTTCCTAAAAGAAAAACAACCAACATTGAAGTAAATGTAGCTAAACCTGTCCTAACTGTAAGGTATTTAAAAACATTTAAAAATGAGAAAGTTTCAACTAAATTTAAAAATAAACTATAAAGCATTAATTTTTCCTAATTTAATTTTTGAAAATATTTTATTCAAACCTGTTGCATTAGAGCCCTTTATCATTAAATAATCATTATTTCTTAGATCATTTTTCATAAAATTATAAATATCGCTATTACTGCTTAAGATTCTCCCTTTTTTTTGTGTTTTAATTTTGTCATAAGTTTCTCTAATATATTTTCCATATACATAAACCTTATTAATTTTAGATTTGTTTATAATTTTTGCAGCCTGTATATGTAATTCCTTAGAAAATTTTCCTAGTTCTAGCATATCGCCTAACAAAAGATTTTTATATTTAGAATTTACTTCAATATTGTTAAAATTATTTATAGCAAATTTTAAAGATAATGGATTTGAATTATAACTTTCGTCAATGATATTTATTGTTTTTTTATTAAATTTTATTTTAGAATAATCTCCTCTTCCTTTTGGTAAATTAAAATTGTAAAAAAAATTTTTACTAAGTTTCATGACATTTATATAATTTGAGATTATTGCAACTGCAGCAAGAATATTTGGTATATAAAATTTTAGATTTTTTCGTATTAAAAAAACTTTAGTATTATTTTTTAATTTTAAAAATAATAAATAATTATTTTTTTCTCTCTTTATTTTTTTAAATTTTATATCTGCTTCATTTTTTTCAGAAAATGATATAACTTTTAATTTTTTTTTATAAGCCATTTTTTTAAAAAAATTAAAAAATGTGTCATCTTTATTTAAAACTATAGCTCCACCATGAACTATATGATTTATCATTTCAGACTTCGCCAAAGCAATTCCTGATAATTTTTTAAAATTTTTTATATGTGCATATGAAATATTTGTAATAACTCCTAAATCTGGCAGAATTAATTTACTTAATTTACCAATTTCTCCTTTTCTATCCATGCCTACTTCAAAAACTCCAAAAATATTTTTTTGTTTTATATTAAATAAACTTAAAGGAACTCCATATTTATTATTAAAAGATTTTTTAGAATAAGTAGTACTAGCAATATTATTTAAACATTGGCCAGTTAACTCTTTAAGAGAAGTTTTTCCAGAACTGCCTGTAATTGCGATTGCTTTAATATTTGACACTTTTCTAATTAAATTAGAACAGCTGGATAATAAATTTAGTGTTTTGGAAACTTTTATTTTTTTTGGACTATATTTATTATAATTATTATCAATTATTGCCAATGCTGCGCCATTTTTAATGGACTCATTGGCATATTTATTACCATCAAAATTTTTTCCTTTTATCCCAAAAAAAATATCGTTTTTTTTTATAGTTTTTGAATTAATAGAAGCTAAGTTAATATTTTTTTTTTTACTTAATATAATTTTTTTTATTTTTTCTTTAAGTATATTAATTTTCCAATTTGAATATAAATTTCTGTTTTTAATCTTTACATTTTTCAAAATACACTTCTTATCAGAAAAGAATTTTATTTTTTTATACTCTTGATAATTTTCATGTCCCTTACCTGCAACCAGAAGTATATTTCCACTTTCCAAGTCACTGATTGCTTTTGAAATAGCATCGGATCTTGAAGGAATTTCAAATAATTTTGATTTTATAATTTTTTTTTTTATTTCTTCTCTAATCTTTGAGGGCTGTTCTTTTCTTGGATTATCATCTGTTAAGTAAATTTTATCACATAAATCATTTGCTATTTTTCCCATTATTTTTCTTTTTGGTTTATCTCGATCACCTCCACAACCGAAAACAATTGAAATTTTACTAAATTTAAACTGTTCCTTTAAATTTAATATACAATTTTTTAATGCATCTGGAGTGTGCGCATAATCTAATATAACTCTAGAATTATTTTGTAAATTGCCAACTTTTTCAAGTCTTCCATTAACTGGTTTTATTTTATGTATTGATTTAATTATTTTCTTTATACTTAAATTACTTTTATTTGCGGCAACAATTGCCATTATAATATTTTTGATTTGCATTTTGCCTATTAGATTTGTCTTAAATGAATAAATTTTATTTTTAAATGAAAATTCAACTTCTTGATTATCCCCAATAAAATTATGATTTAATAATATTATATCTGATTTTTTTTTACCACCGATAGTAATTGAATTAAAATTTTTTTTATTAGATATTTTTTGTAAAACTTTTGATTGTGATATTTCATTGTCGTAAATTATTATAGATTTTTTTTTCATTAGTTTATTGAATAAAATCATTTTTGATTCAAAATAATCTTTAAAAGTTTTATGATAATCTAAATGATCTCTCGACAAATTTGTAAAAATTCCTATTTTAAAATTTATTCCATCCAATCTATTTTGTTTCAATCCATGGCTAGATGCTTCCAAAATAACATTATCTATCTTATTTTTTTTTTGTTTTTCCAAAATTTTATTTATATTAATTGTGTCTAAAGTTGTATTGGTTAGTTTTAAACTTAATTTATTATTGACACCCAATGTTCCTATTGATCCAACTTTTTTCTTGTTTAATTTTAAAATTTGAAAAAAAAAATTTGCTATTGAAGATTTACCATTTGTTCCAGTTACAGCAATTAAGTTTTTTGGCTTTTTTTTATAAATTTTAGAAGCAGTTTCTGAAAGAAGCTTTCTGGGATTCGATGATTTAATAAATAATATTTTATTTTTATAACCTTGATATTTATTATCTGAAACAATTATTTTTGCTCCATTTTTAATAGCTTCATTTATAAATTTTTTTCCATCTGTTTTAAATCCTTTGATCGCAAAAAAAATATATCCTTTTTTAACTTCATGACTATTAAAGCAAATTCCTTTAAAATTAATAAATTTAAGTTTTTTGTTTATTGTTGGAAAAAAGTCTTTTAATAACATTTTAATAATTCAAGCTCTTAATATTTTGTGGCTAAAATTGGTCCTATATTTTTAATTATTTTTCCAACTATAAGTACCGTTGTCCAACCAGCTGTATTTCTCCAGTTACCCTTGTATTTTTGTCCGTTGGAAAGAGTATAAACATATTCTTTATTTGGTTTTGGCTCGTCAAGTAGAACTAATAAAACAAATTTAGGATTTGAAATTGGAAAAATTGATACAAAAGTATTTATTTTATCTTTAGTATAAACTCCATTTTTTGATTTATCTGCTGTACCTGTTTTTCCTCCAATTTCATATCCAAATATATCTGCAAAACTTGCAGTTCCATCATCTGTTGAAACAACCTTTCTCAAAATAGGATTAATTTTATCACTTACATCTTTTATTAATATTTTTTTGCCTGCAGTTTTTTTTACCTTTTTAATTAGGGTTGGCTTCACATCATAACCACCATTAGTAATTATAGAATATGCTTTTGCGAGCTGTAATGGTGTAGTTGTAATTCCATGTCCAAAAGATGAAGTAGCTAATTTACATTTTCCCCATCTGAAGTCTAAGGGTTGTCCAACTTCCTCTAAATCAAATTCTATTTTTTCTAAAAGACCTAATTTATTTATAAATTTCTTATATCCTTCTAATCCAATTTTTTGAGCAATTCTTACTGATCCAATATTTGAAGATCTAACCAAAATTTCTTCAGCAGTTAAATCTCTTGGTATCTTATCATCATATTCTGAAATTGAATTTCCTGCGCAAAATATTTTTTTTTTTAAATTTTCAAATTTTGTTTCAGGTTCAATTAAATTATTATCAAAACCTGCTGCCAATGTAACGGTTTTAAACACCGAACCAAGTTCATAAACTCCCTTGGTTATTTTATTTATATAATTTTTATCATCTATTTTTTGACGCTTATTTAAATCATAATCCGGCAACGAAACAAGTGATAATATTTCTCCACTTTTAACATCCATTAATAAAGCTGCGCTGCCTATATTATTAAATATTTCTTTAGATTTTAAAATTTCTTGTCTAATTAAATATTGAATATCTCTATCTACGCTTAATTGTAGTGGATCCTCTGAAGATTTAAGTTCATAATCAAAAAACTTTTCTATTCCTGAAATTCCAATATTATCTTCATCTATTTGTCCAATAATATGACTAAATAAATTTTTATTTGGATAAATTCTTGAAATTTTATCTTCAAAAATTAGTGACTTATCACCAAGCAGTATTAACTTATCATATTTTTCTTGATTAATTTTTTTTTCAAAATAAAAAAATTTATTTCCATTCAGTTTTTTTGATATCGAATAATAGTTTTTATCAGGAAAAATTAATTTAAGATTTAATAATAATTTTTTTTTATCTATAACCAAATTAGGATTAATTCCAACATTAGTAGTTACAACACTTTTGGCTAAAATATTTCCATCTCTATCTAGTATGCTTGATCTAAAATTGGATTTAACTGTTATTTTTTTTTTATCTTCATTTTTAAGAGTGCCTAAATAAATTGCTTTAAATGAAAAAATTATTGTAATTATAAAAAATAAAAAAAAAATAAAAGCTATCCTATTAAAAGATACTTCAATATTTGACTGTTTTTTTTCATATGAAAATTCAGTCTGATAATCCTCAAGTATAAGTCTATCTTTATTCTTTTTCGATTTTTCCATTCATATACTCTTCAAAAATTACCATTTCATTATTAAAAATTATTTTGCCTGTTTTTTCTATATCGATTGGTAATAATTCATTTTCAAAATATAAACTTTGATATTGCATTAATCTGGTTGGGGAACTTAAATAATTATGTTCAAGCAAAACTAGTTCATATTTATCTTTTAATAATCTTATATTCTCTTTAGTTTCAAAAATTTCTTTATCCAATTTATTTGTAGAATTTTTTGTTATTGTGGTAGCCAATATAAGAAATAAAATTATTAAAATAAAAAAAGTTTTTTTCATAATTTTTTTGATAGTTTCTCAATATTAAGCAAATATTCAAATTTTTTTAAAAATTCATTAAAATCATTTGAATTACTGATTTTAATTCCATATCTTAATTTCGCTGATCTGGAAGAGGGGTTTATTTTAATTTCATTCCAAGATGGTAAAATAGGTTTTTTATTATTTAATTTAAAAAGTTGTTTTTTCTGACTCAACTCAGGTAAATATCTAGAAGAATTTTTGTTTTCTGAATAATTCCTAAAAAAAAATTTAACTATTTTATCTTCAAGTGAATGAAAAGTAACAACCGCTATCATTCCTCCAATTGGAAGAATTTTAAAACTATTTATTAAACCAAAAATTAATTGACTTACCTCTTCATTAACAAAAATTCTTAAGGACTGAAAGATTTTTGTTGAATTATGAGTTTTGGTTCTCTTGTGTTTTTTTACTAAATCAATAATTTTTACCAAATCCTCAGTTTTTATAATTTTTTTTTTTCTTTCTAAGACTATTTTTTTTGCAATAATTTTGGACTTTTGTTCATCACCATAAAATTTAAATATTTTATGAAGACTTATTTCGTCCATCTTGTTTACCACATCATGTGCAGAGAATTTATTAAGACCCATTTTCATGTTTAATTTTCCTAAATAATTAAATGAAATACCTTTACTGGAATTTTTAATTTGACTTGTCGAATACCCTAAATCAAAAATTATTGCTCTTATATTTTCTTTAGTTAAATCAATACTATTAATTTCACTAAATTTTTTATTTATAAAACTAAATTTTTTTCCAAATTTTTTTTTTAGTTTTCTAGATATGTCTATTACTTCTTCATCTCTATCAAATGAAATTATTTTATTATTTTTATTTTCTAGAATTTTGGAAGAATAGCCACCTTGGCCGAAGGTACAGTCAATAAATGTGCCACCATAAAGAGGGGAAATAATGCTAATTAATTCATCTAGCAATACTGGAATATGTTTTTGTTCCAGTTTTATGGTGGCATTCATTTATTTTTTTGAAGACCATTAATTTTTTTGTCTTCTCAAAAATGCTGGAATTTCTAATTCATCTTCTTCTTCAGATTTTTTTGTGGTATCAAAAGAAGTAAACTCTTTATCCAAATCATTAGGATTTTCTGAATTAAACAAATCAGGTGTTATTTCTTCTTCAATACCAAAGTTTTCTAAACCATTTGAATCATCTTCATTTTTCAATAAAGTATTTTCTTCAGATATTTCTAATTTAACCTCACTATTTAATTCTTTTTCATCAAAAGGTTCAGTAATGGAATTTGAAATTATAGATTCCTCTATATCATCTTTATCAGGAAAAATTTCATCGGTTTTTTGTTCTGCAATTTCATTTTCTAGTTTTAAAGCTGTTGCTCCTTCTGAAATTGGGTTTGCAACATTGCTGGACAAATTCAATGGTTGTGACGGTGAACTTAAGTTGGAAAAATCTGAGTAACCAGGATTTCTATTATGAATTCTATGAACCATGTTTATTACAGATTTAGCTTCGGGCTGCTGTCCATCTAAAGCGGTAGCAACAATAGAAACTCTCATCTTTCCATCTAGTTGTGGATCAGTAATTGCTCCAATTATAAGTTCGGCCTCTGGATCAACTTCAGCCCTTACTTTATTAACAGCCTCATCAACTTCGAAAAGTTTTAAATCTTTTCCGCCAGTAATATTTACTAATAATCCTTTTGCTCCTTTTAAAGTATAATCATCTATAAGAGGATTGCTTATTGCCATTTCAGCAGCATTAATGGCTCTGCCTTCGCCTTCAGCTTCACCAGTTCCCATCATTGCTTTACCCATTGAACTCATCACTGTTTCAACATCAGCAAAGTCAAGATTAATTAAACCTGGTCTTACCATTAAATCAGTAATACTTTGAACACCATGTAATAATACATCATTTGAAAGTTCAAAAGATTCCTCAAATGTAGTTTGATCACTTGCAATTTTAAAAAGATTTTGATTTGGCACTACAATGATTGTATCAACGTGCTTTCTTAATTCTTCCAATCCCTGTTGCGCTCTTCGCATTCTAGAAGGACCCTCATATAGAAATGGTAAAGTAACTACCCCTACAGTCAAAATATTTAATTCTTTTGCTGCTCGAGCAATTACATGAGCTGATCCTGTTCCTGTTCCTCCGCCCATTCCTGCAGTAATAAAAACCATATTTGAACCTTGTAAAATATTAACAATATCATTCAAAGACTCATCCGCTGCTGCCTGGCCTATGTCTAATTTGGCTCCTGCTCCTAATCCTTTAGTTAAATTTAAACCAATTTGAACTTTAGCTTTTGCTTTGCTTACTTTTAAATCTTGGGCATCAGTATTTACAGCAATAAATTCAACTCCTTGCAGACCTGCATCAATCATTCCATTAATTGCATTACCTCCTGCTCCTCCAACTCCAAGAACTAATATTCTTGGTTTAAGTTCTTTTATATCTGGTGCTTTAAAGTTAATCGTCATTTATCCCCCCTTTTAGTTATTAAATTGTCTCTCCCATTTAAGGCTAGCTCTATGAATGTTTGATTTTCTTTTTGCAGTCACCCTAAATTTTTCAAAAATTGTTGGTTCCCATATTTGGAAAGTTTTTCCTTGTCCAACAAATAACATGCTATTTTTAATTTTTGCATGCTTTAATAATTTTGATGTAAGTAAAATTCTTCCTTCGCTATCAAATTGTAGATTAATACTTTCTGACAATATTGATGTAGCAAAATAATCTTTTTTTTCTTCAAAAGGATTGAGTGAATCTATTGAGTTTGAAATTTTTTCAATTCTATCTTGTGGCCATGACTCTATGCATTGATTATTAAATGATGGATAACAAATTACACCATTATAACCTAGGTTAGAAAGGTATGATCTAAAAGAGGCAGGCACAGAAACCCTCCCTTTTTTGTCCAATTTGTTTTCGTAAGTCGATAAAAACATAGTTCATATATATAACCCTAAATTGGGTTTTTATGGGATATTATGGGTTTTATATACAACCGTCAATACTAAAGTTGTAAAAAAAATTTAATATTCTTGGAACAAATACGAAACAATATTTTGGAATTTAAATTAAAAAGATGCCAGATAAACTATAAGCCGGGTTCTGTCTTTTAAACTTATCATTTATCTAGGCCTTAAATCACTTTAAGGCTCAAGCAACTAACCCTGATGACTAGCCAAAGACTGCTTTTAGTTATTTCTAACAATGTCATCTCTACTCAGTCTTGCTCCCGGTGGGGTTTTCCCTGCACTTTTTGTTACCAAAAAGCCGGTGAGCTCTTACCTCACCATTTCACCCTTGCCTTGATAAGGCGGTCTATTCTCTGTGGCACTATCCCTAGGGTCTTCCCCGCCAGTTGTTAACTGGCACCGTGTCTTTGTAGAGCCCGGACTTTCCTCTTTAACAAAAGTTAAAGCGATAAGTCATTTATCTGGCAGACTCAAAATAAGCTTATTTAAGCA